>DXFI01000021.1 GCA_019114565.1 Candidatus Desulfovibrio intestinigallinarum
CCCTCTCGCGCCAGCAGAGGGGTTTCCCTTCCCCCCAATATTCCTGCACCTCTAATAATTCATCTTCCAGCGGATATTGCCGCTGGTATTCTGGCTTTCGGTGCGCATTTGCAGCTTGGCGCGGGGGGTGAGTTCCAGCTCTATAAGGACGGCGGTGCTGTCGGCACGGGTTCCCTGTTCAACGCCGAGATAGAGCTTTTCGCCGATGAACTTTCCGGCTTCGAGGGTGGTTTCCTCGTTTTCTTCGCCATCGGCGGAGGTGGTGGTACGGGAATTGATGCGCAGTACGTCCACGCCGGAGGCCTTGCGGGCAAAGTCCATGACGCCGGAGCCGGAGCTGCCGAAGCCCGCCAGCTCGGCCACGGCCGCGGCCAGACGCAGACTTTCCCAGCGGCCGAGGTCCTTGCTGTCCCGCCCGAAGAGCACGCGGGAAATGATTTCTTCCTGCGGCAGGGCCGGGCGGCTTTCAAGGGACAGGCGGGGACGCTGTGCCGAGCCGGAAATGACGACGTCGGCCTCGATGTCTCCGGCGTCGCGCGTCAGGGTCAGAGCCAGCTGCGGATTGGTGACGGCCCCGCCGCTGAAGGAGACGCGCCCCTGCGAGAGCAGAAATTCCTTGTTGAGAAGTTGCAGCTTGCCGCTGCGGGCAAAGATGTTGCCGGTAACAAGCGGGGCCGTCAGGGGGCCGGAGGCGCTGAGGCGGATACCCCAGTCGCTTTCCAGTCCATAGCCGCGCACAAGGAAGCCGGTCCGGGGGGCGGTGTTCAGGGTGGCGTTGATGGTTCCCTGTAGGGGCGAGGAGGCGACGGCCCGCACGGGCGGCGCGTTCTTGTCCGTGACGGGCAGGGTTGTCACGCCGCCGGAGGGAAGATTGTTGAGCAGAAGAAGCCCCTCGTTGATTTCGAGGGCTGCCTGAACCGCAGGCGCATTCAGGCTTCCCCGGACGCCGAGCGTGCCGGAGAGGGAGATATGGACATCCCGGCGGCGCAGGGGCTGCAGCTTGTTGATGCGGGCATCGGCGTCAATGCCCAGAGTGGCGGGACGCAGGTTCCCTGATATCTGTATATTGCCGCCGCGTCCGTCGGCGGCACTGGCCGTGAGGCGCAGCGCGCCGAGACGGTCGAGGAAGGAACGCGCGCGGTTGTTGCCGTGTTGCAGCGACGCCTGAAGAGAGATGGCACGCAGCTCCACGCCCAGGGCCACGTCCTCGAAGCGTCCGTTGTCCAGCCTGATGCTGCCGGAGGGATTGGGGGCGGCCAGACTGCCGCCGACGTTGATGTCGGCGGAAAGGCGGCCGTTCAGACGGCGATCCGCCAGCGGCACGAGCTTCCAGAGCGGCGCGATCTGGCCGCTCCAGCGCAGCGTTCCTTTCAGGGGCGCGTTCATGGCGGGCAGCGGCAGGCCGTCGGGGCTGAAAGTCACGGGAATGCGGGCGGTCAGGCGCGCTTCATCGCCGCCAAGGGCCCGGAGGGTTTCGGGCGCAAGGGCAAGCTGCGCATCAAGACCGGCGGCTCCCAGCTTGCCGTCAAGCGCGGCGCTTAGGGGCGGGAGCGGCAAATCGGGAATGCGTATGCCGTCGGCCTTGAGCGCAAAGGAGCCCGAAGGGCGTTGCGGTGTTCCGCCAAGCGTGGCGTTAAAGGCAAGCGCTCCTTCGGGAAGCGCGGGAACAATGGCCCGCCATGCGGCGAGGCTGGGCAGCTGGAGCCGGGCCGCGGCTTTGAGGGACTGGGCGGAGAGAGCACCGTCCAGCACAAGGTGGCCGGAAGGCTGTATGTCCATGCGCCAGCGGGAGAAGGCCAGAGAAGGACCGGCGCTGTCGTCGGTATTGTGCAGACCGGGCAGACGATACCGGAGCAGCGCGCCGGGGCTTGTTGTCAGGCCTATATGCAGTTGCGGCAGGGATGCCGTCAGACGCTGGATTTCAAGCTCGCCGGGCTTCCAGCGCAGGGCCATGCGGGCATGCAGATCGCCGTCTGTATCAGCGGCGAGAGTCAGCGCCTCGGGCGTGCCCTTGAGGCCCAGTGCGGCCTGCCGCAGATGGAAGCCGGGCAGACGCAGCTGCTGCAGACGTCCGTCCAGTTGCAGCCGGCTGGTGACGGAGTCGTCGAGCAGCTGCGCGGCAAGGTTGAGCCCTTCCAGCCGGGACGGCCCCGCGTTCAGACGCGGTGCCTGAACCGTCAGCTGTACCTGCTGATGCCGGATATCGGGCAGTGCGGCGGTAAGCGTCAGATTTGCGGGGTCGCCGGAACAGGGAAGAGAAAGATCAAGCAGACTGTTCAGACTGGCGCCCAGCGTTGTCCAGTTGTCGACAACGGCGCGCAGTTCGCCCTCCTGCGGGGGCAGAGCGTCGAGAATGTCGCGCAGCAGGGATGGCGTACCTGCGGATGCGGCGGGGGGCAGGGAGGGATGGACATGCCATTGTCCCTGTACGGTTGCGCCGGGAGCGGACAGACTCACGAGCGGCAGGGAGAGTCGCCGTTCCGTGCCGCCCGCTGCCTGAGCCGCCGCGGCGGCAAGGTGCAGATGCAGCGGAGCGGTACCGGTGCGGGCATTGGCCGTCAGCCGGAGATCGGCGGTTGCGGCCTCGTCGCGCAGCAGCGCAAGCCAGGCAAAGCCGCTGCTTTCCAGCAGGATACGGGAGTCGGCAAGATTCGGCAGACCGGGCAGGCAGAGGGAGCGCAGGCGGGATACGTCGGCCTGAAGGCGCAGCGCCGGGGCATCGGCCATACCGAAAATACGGAGATCGAGAGTGGCAGGTTCAAAAGCGCGCGCCACGTCGGCGGGGCGGATGTGTTCCGCTACGATGGCGGAAAGGCAGGCGACAGGCGCGGGCTGATAGGAGGCGCGCAGCGTCAGATCAAGCGGAGACCGCAGCCAGTCCGTCGTGGGCGGGGTTGTCTCGGCTGTTCCGGCAAGGGCGAGCTGCAACACGCCGAAGGGGCTGTGCACCGTCCCGGACAGATCCCGGATATGGGCGCGCAGGAGATTGACGCCTGCGACGGCGTCAAGGGAAAGCGCAAGCTGTGCGGATGTGACGGGAGGGGCCGCTGTTTCTGCCAGCGAGGCCTCCAGACGCAGATCGCCGTTGACGTCGGTTGTCCCGGCGAAGCGCGCGTCCAGCGTGCCGGAAAGATGCGTCTGCAGCCATGCGTCGTGCGTGCCCGGTGCGGCGAGGTCCAGCGCTGCCAGCGCGGCGGGCATGCGATAGCGCACATCCAGCGAATCCACGCGGATTTCGGGCAGGAAGCGTAACGACGCCAGCTGTTCTCCCACAAGGCCGAGGGTGTCGCGCACCGTATCCAGCGTCTGGGCGGCCGACTGTTCCGGTTCCGGGGGGGACGGCGGCAGAACCGGCAGGCGGAAGAGTGTGGCGTCCGCCACATGAAGGCGGTCGATACGCAGCTTTGTTCCCTGCCGCCCCCAGACAAGGGCGGCATTCCGCACAGAAAGCCAGACGCCCTCGGCGTCGCCCAGCGAGACATCCAGCGTCAGATCGCAGGGCAGGGAGCCGCGCAGATTTTCAATGCGCAGCGTCATCCCCGCGGCTTCCAGCGGTTCCTTCAGGGCGTCGTTGACGGTTGTTTCCAGCCACTGGCGACCTGTGTCGCCGTTCAGCCAGTGCAGCGCCGCTCCGGCGGCCGCTCCCGCGCAGAAGATAAGCACAAGCAGGGAGAGCCCCAGGCGACGCAGCCAGCGACGGCGGCGAGCCGGAGGACGGGAAGGGGCCGGGGAAGGCGCGCCGGGTGTTGCGGCGCTGGGCGAGGTCTGGGCTTCCATCAGAAGGATTGTCCTATGCTGACGTAAAATTGCAGGGGGGGATCGCCGTCTTCGGGATTCAGCGGCGTTGCCACATCCAGCCGCAGGGGGCCGATGGGCGTGTAGTAGCGCAGCCCGAGGCCCGCGCCCCAGCGCATGTCGCTGAACCAGTCGGGGAGAGCGTCACGATAGGCCATACCGCCGTCAAGGAAGGGGACAAGGCCGATGTCGTCCGTGATGCGGAAGCGGGTTTCCAGATTGACGACATTGTAAGCCCGTCCGCCCAGCGGTTCCCCGCCGGCGTCCTTGGGGCCGAGGGTCTGATACTTGTAGCCGCGCACGGAACTGGCGCCGCCCGCAAAGTAGCGCAGAGGGCTGGGGGCCTGTTGCAGGCTGGTGCCCATCAGGCTGCCTGCACGCAGTCGCCCGGCCAGAACCAGCGGCGACTTGCGGTTGCGAGGATCCTTGTCGTCGGCCTTGAAGGGCGAGAAGTAGATCATGGCGTCCACTTCCTGCGCATAGGCCGTGAAGAGGCTGTGATAATAGCCCGTATAAGGCTTGCCCCGGAGAACGATATTGCTGCCGGATGTGGGAGATACCCGGAGGTTGCGGCTGTCCCGGCGCAGGCTCAGGCCGGGGCCGACATAGCTGTAGAGGGCGGAGTCGCGTGCGTTTTCCGAGAGTTTGCCGCCTTCGCCGCCGACGCCGACGCCGATCCACCATTCGCGGTTGACGCGGTGTTCCAGCTGCGCAGAGCCGCTCAGCGCTTCCTTGTCGTAGGCGTCCGTCATTTCATTGAGCGCGGCAATGCGGCTGCGGAAGGTCGTATGGCGGCTGCCCACGGCGGGTTTGACCAGTTCGGTTTCCAGCCCTTTTTTGTCATAGGAATAGGGCAGATCGACCGTGACTTTTTCGCCGTTGCCGAAAGCGTTGCGATGTTCCCAGTGGGCGTTGACGCCCAGACCGGTTGCCGTGTCGTAGTGCGCTTCGGCTCCCAGCGTACGGAAGGCGGGAGTTTCGCTGACGCGAACTTCAATAGGCAGAGGTGCGGCGGCGTCCTTCCCCGTTTTGAAAGAGGCGGCATTCTGCGCAGGCCTGACTTCTACGGAGCGGAACAGCCCCAGTTCCCGCAGCTGTTCGCCGAATCGCTCCATG
The DNA here is from genome assembly GCA_019114565.1 of Candidatus Desulfovibrio intestinigallinarum. Lineage (GTDB taxonomy): Bacteria > Desulfobacterota > Desulfovibrionia > Desulfovibrionales > Desulfovibrionaceae > Desulfovibrio > Desulfovibrio intestinigallinarum. The sequence continues at coordinate 4,912 of DXFI01000021.1, forward strand.
CGGAACTGATTCCACGGATCTTCTCCGGGCGACCAGGGCAGAAGCCGGTGCAGATAGTCCGCACTGACCTTGTCATTGCCCACAACGACGATATTTCCCAGCGTCGCCGGCGGCCCGGGGTCTATGTCCACCTGCACGTCGAGCGTGCGCTTTTCCCGATCCAGCAGGTAACGGGTTGCCGTGATGGTCGCAAAGGGGTAGCCGCGCCGATGGAGTTTGTCCGGCAAGCGCTCCACGGCGGCAAGGATGGTGTCGGCCACGGCCGGACTGTTTTTATGAAGCTGGGCAATGGTGGGAGAAAAGTCCGGCGGCGGCAGCGGCTGGCGGACAGGGCTGCCCCATAGGGCGGAGATGCCGCTGTAGATCGCCGTACGGCTGGGATTGCGGATATTGTCAGGAATAACCGGCTCCGGGATATACGTGATGCGCGTTTCGCCGATGGCATAGCGCGGCCCCGGCACAAGACGCAGGGTCACTTTGGCAGGCCGGCTTTCCGTCTGCATGTCCAGCGATACGGTGCCGTCGTAATAGCCTTGGGCATGAAGCAGCTGCAGAGCCGTAGCGGCATCGCCGCGAGCCCGACGCTCCAGCCCCAGCAGTCCGTCCGGCGGTTCGTTTTTCAGGCGCAGCAGCTCGCTGACATTTTCCATCTGTCCTTTGAGGCTGCTGTCCGGTTTGCGACCGTTGGACGCCTCAAGGCGTATGCTCGTTGTATAGGGAACAGGTTCGGTAGGCCATGCCGCGTCTTCTTCCGAAGATGCCGCGTCAGCCTTCTTGCCGGATTGCGTCGCCTGTTCGGCCAGCAGCCCGCAGCCCTGTAGCGTCATGCAACACAGCGCCAGCACGATAAAGAATATGCGAACCATCATGCTTGTGGTGATACCGTGAAAGCACCATCACCGCAAGCCGCAACAGGGCCTGTTGCGTTGTTCGCACGTTGTTTTGGGGTGTTCTGGGGGGAAGGAAACCCCCTTGGCTGGCGCGCAAGGGGTGTTTCCTTCCCCCCCAGGCCCCCCATCCTTCCCCCAACGCGCTTTTCAAAGGGGGTATGTAACAAGCTCTTCTCAGAGGGGATATGCGACCTGTTACCTTATTTAGGGGCAGGACTCATTATCAGATGTGGATTTACCGGGATATTCATCTATGTAATGATATGGAAAAAATAAAATATTATTGTATGTTACAGAAAATATCCATTTTTACCCGTCAGACCCGGCGTGCGGGTTTTGGGGAGGATGGGGGAGTTTGAGGGGGAAGGAACCCCTTTTTGCCGCGAGCAAAAGGGGTTTCTTCCCCCTCAAGACAAAACATAATGAGTCCTGAGACTAGAAAGGCACCTCGTCCATGGAGGCTTCCGAGGGGAAGGCGGGACCGAGGTCTTCCCGGCCCTGCTGCGGCGCGTTCTGGGGCTGGCTCTGCGGGCGGGGAGCCGCCTGACGGGGGGCGGCATTGTAGTTGCCGCCGCGCTGCTGGCGGGGCGCGGGAGCGCCGTAGTCGTCTTCATAGCCGCCGGGCGCGGGAGCGCCTGCGGCCGGGCCGCTGCCGCGGCGATCAAGGAACTGGACGCGCTGGGCCTTGATTTCAGTGGTATAGCGATCCTGGCCGTTCTGATCCTGCCATTTGCGGGTTTGCAGGCTGCCTTCCACATAGACAAGGCTGCCCTTGGTCAGGTAGTTGGCGCAGTTTTCGGCCTGCCGCTGGAAAACGGAGACGCGGTGCCATTCCGTGCGTTCGACCTTGTTTCCGTCGCGATCAGTATAGGATTCATCGGTGGCGATATTCAGGGTCGCAATGGGCGCGCCGGTCTGGGTGTAGCGCAGTTCGGGATCGCGTCCCAGATGACCGATGATCATGACTTTGTTCAGCATGGTATTTTCCCCTCCTGCCGGGATTTCCGGCGGGCGTCAGTTGGCGGCGTGTCATGCGCCGCAGGCTCTGTCGAAAATATGTTGTCTTGTTCGGGAGCGCAAGGCGTTTAGGGCGCTTGCCATTTTTCTGGGGTATGTTGCCTTTGAAAAAGAAAAAGCGCGTTGGGGGAAGGATGGGGGCCTGGGGGGAAGGAAACGCCCCTTGCGCGCCAGCCAAGTTCCCTTCCCCCCGGAAGAACCTTTTAGCGTTAACAGTCCCTAGCCAAAGAGGCGACGAAGAATGCCCTTGCGTCCGGCAGGGCGACAGGAGGCGACATCTTCCAGTTCTTCCAGAATATCGTCCATGTCGTTGCTGTGCCGGTTGGCAGCGCGCGGATCGCCGTCGTGAAGAGCCTTGTCCAGCGCCGCGCGGCAGGCTTCGGCGCGTGCCAGAGGGGCTTTCAGGCGTTCCCGGACTTCCGGCGCGCATTCGGCCTGCCGGAGAAAGTCGAGCAGACGCATGGCATCGGGCGGGGGCGGCGTTTCGTCGGGATGTTCCCGTCTGTCGGCATCGTACATGGCCGCGCACAGGAGCGGGCAGGTTTTTTCCAGCCGCTGGGGGCTCCATGTCACCGCCGTGGTTCTGATTTCCGCGGGAGCCGGACCGGCAGGCGGCGGGGGCGGCGTCTTGTACAGGCCGGCTTCCAGCGCGTCCAGGTCCTCCGTCAGCCGGGTCAGCGCCGCTGCGGCCTCGTCGGTTTTCCAGCCGCCCAGCGCATCGCCCAGCCTCTCCGCGTTCTGCGTCAGACTGTCCAGCTGTGCGCGCGAGAGTCTGTCGTCGAGTCGCTGGGGGAGAATAAGGGCAAGCTGCCGGAGAATCTCCGCCAGCTCGCGCACGCCGGGCATGGGAAGTTCAGGGGCCCAGTGCGGCAGAAAAAGGTCGTTGGTGACGTCTTTGGCCTCGCCGTCAGGCGCATACAGATCCCGTGCCTGAGCGCACAGGCGCGGCCAGCGCGCGCGGGCGGCTTCGAGATTCGGCGTGGCGCATATCAGGCGGATTTGCAGGATATTTCCCATGGCGATCCTTTACCCGGCCTGCGCCGGGGAGAAAAAGGGAGGGCTGCCGCCGGATGCCGGCATTCGTCCTGAAGTGCGCGGAAAAACGCTTTTTTCCGCGAAACGACAGGCCGTATGGTTTGAAATGCGAAGCATTTCAAACTGAAAATGCTCTAGGGCCTGTTAACACAACTTTTACAAACAATTTCAATAGATAGGATAAATAGACTGTACACACGCACTTATCTTTGGTTGCGGGGTCGCCTTGTATTCCCGCTTTCCCCAATAAAAGCGCGCTGGGGAAAGGATGGGGGGCTTGGGGGGAAGGGAAACAC
>DXFI01000168.1 GCA_019114565.1 Candidatus Desulfovibrio intestinigallinarum
TTTTCTGCATCTCAAACGCTGGCGGGGAGTTGCCACACGGTATGCCAAAAGATGCGCCTCTTTTCTTGCCGCCGTTCAAATTAGATGCATATTTTTGTGGGCAAATATAATTTGACGACACTATCTAGAACGTTTTACCTTTGAAAAAAGTAAAACGCGAGGCGGCGTCACAGCACCGCCCGGCCCGAAGTGAATGGTTTAAAACGCGCAGCGCTGCAAACGGAAAATGCTTTAGACGACTTTGCCGAACCAGCGTACCCTCCCGTAAAGCCGGAAGGCTTCAAGATCGTCGCCCTCTATGGATATGGACGCGTAATTCGGATTCTGAGAAACCAGCAGCCAGCCGCGCGGACTTTTCTGCAGACGCTTGACCAGAAGTTCCTCGCCCAGCCCGACCAGAAAAATTTTACCATCCTGCGGCTTGCGGATAGAGGTATCCACAAGAATAACGTCGCCGTCGCTGATTTGGGGTTCCATGGAATCCCCGATGACGTCCATCAGAAGAGCATCTTTGGCCTGCACGCCGATACTGTGCAGAAACGTGTGGCTGAAGGCATAGAAGCCCAGAACAGCATCTGTGGTGATCAGAGAGCTCCCGGCGCCGGCCTTGGCATTAACTTTTGGTATCATCGCATACTGCGTCACATCCACAGCTGGTTGCGAAAGGCTGACACCGAGGAGATCGAAGACCTTGCTCAGCTCATTGAGCGTGGGCTTGCGTTCCCCTGAGATCCAGCGGCCCAGCGTTACCGGATTGACGCCCGTCATTTCCGCAAGCTTGGCCGTGCTTCCGGCGCTCTTGCGTGCGTTCACCAGGGTCTCAATGGCCATATCGAAAAAATTTTTCATATCTCGTCGATACCATTTGGTTGTAAAAATGGCAAATACTTTTTCCGAAAAGCATCTCCTGCAGCGTTCCGCCGCGGGCAGGGGGAGGGGCTGCCGCGCTGTCTGTATTGCCGGAAGACGGTATGCCTGCCGCGCTTCGGGAGAAAAGGCGCGCCCTTGTGCTTGACGAAACGGCAGCGATTGAGGACAACATGCCCGGGCAATGGACAGGGCCCGAATGACTCATCCTTTAGCGGGTAATCATGAAATTTATTACTTCTCAGATATCCTTGTTCATGCAGCAGAGAGGCATGCGGCGCAATATCAGCTTTCTGATGCGTTTTATTTTCATGCTGCTGACGCTCATTGCCATATACAGCATCGTCTTTCATTACATAATGGAATATGAGGGGCGCAGTTATTCCTGGGTGACCGGCGTTTACTGGACGCTGACGGTCATGTCCACGCTGGGTTTCGGCGACATTACGTTCACATCGGATCTGGGACGTCTTTTTTCCATTGTCGTTCTTTTATCAGGGGTGCTGCTGCTCCTGATCATGCTGCCGTTCACCTTTATCCAGTTCTTTTATGCTCCGTGGCTGGAGGTGCAGAAAAAGGGACATACGCCCCGTTCTCTGCCGCCGGAGGTCAAGGGGCATATTATTGTTGTCAGCCCCGATCCCATTGCGCTCAACCTCGTTGACGATCTGAAAAACTATGGCGCGCGCTGCGTTATTCTCAGTCATGACAGTCAGACGACGCTGGACTTGCTGGATCAGGGCTATGAAGCCGTCGCGGGCGAACATGACTCCGGCGACGTCTACCGCAAGCTGCGCCTGTCTGCCGCCGCCATGATGGTCGTGCTGGACAGCGACGTGCGCAACACCAATATTGTTTTTACCGCCCGTGATGTGGACCGGCATGTTCCCATTGTTGCCGGTGTGCAAAGCGACGATGCCATTGATATTTTACAGCTGGCCGGGTGCAGTCATGTGTTCCGTTTCCACAAGCTGCTGGGCGAGGCCCTGGCGCGGCGGGTCCTTAACGGCGACGCGCAGGCTACGGTCATCAGCCGTTTCAAGGAGCTTGCCGTAGCGGAGGCCCCGGTCATGCGTACGCGCCTTGTGGGCAAATCTCTGAGTGAAAGCGGCCTGCGTCAGCTTACCGGGGCCAACGTCGTGGGCCTGCAGGAGCGGGGGAAATTTGTTCTGCCGACGGCAACCATCAGATTCACCAGCACGATGGTTATGGTCATTGCCGGAACGGAGGAGCAGATCGAATCGGTCAATCGTCTGCTGGCGTCCGGGAGGACGCATCAGGTTGTCAACGAGGATGCTCCGGTATTGATTCTGGGGTGCGGGCGCGTAGGTCTGGCGGCGGCACGGCAGCTGGAGGCCGGAGGTCGCAAGTACTGTATCGTTGACAAGACCATGAAACGGCATATAGCGCCGGAGCATATCGTTGTCGGGGATGCGGCGGATATTGATGTTCTGGAAAAGGCCGGTATCCGTACCGCGCCGTCCGTCATCATCACAACGCACGATGACGACACGAACATCTATCTGACCCTTTACTGCCGTCGGCTGCGGGAAGATATTCAAATTATCAGCCGCGCAACGCTCGACCGAAATGTGGGCATTCTGCATGCCGCCGGCGCGGATCTGGTGCTGTCGCTGGCCTCCATGGTGACCAGCAGCATTATAAATCTGCTGGCGCCGGGCAAGGTGACGATGATTAACGAGGGGCTGAATATTTTCCGGAGCACCGTCGGCAAGCGTCTGGACGGACGGGAGCTCATGTCCAGCGGCATTCGCAGCAAGACGCATTGCAGCGTCGTTGCCCTGCGAGATGCTCAGGGGGAGCTGCACATCAACCCGGACCCCCGCCATGTGTTTGCCAGAGGCGAAGAACTCTATCTTATTGGCGATTCCGGAGCGGAACGGGCCTTTTATGAAACGTTCGGTCAGGATGACGCCCTGACCGAAGGAGAGTAAGAAAAAATTTTCGCCCTGCGCGGGCCGTTTGGGACGCGCGGCGTCCGACGCTTTCGTCCGCATCTTCGGGAGGAACGCCGGAGCCCGCATGTTGTCCTGCTGTGAGGGCAAAGAGGTTTTATGCGAGATTTTCATCAATTTCTTCAGGGCTTTTCCAATTTTCGCAACTTTTATTATGATGCCGAAAACGATTTGTACAATACCCTGCGTCAGGGGCAGAATCCTCATGCGCTGGTGATTGCCTGTTCGGACTCCCGCGTCGATCCGGCCATCCTGATGGGGTGTAATCCCGGCGACATCTTCGTCGTGCGCAATGTGGCCAATCTTGTGCCGCACTGCGGACAGGCAACGCCCCCGGACGCCGTGGCCGCAGCTCTGGAATACGCCGTATGCCACCTGCAGGTGGAGCATATTATTGTGCTGGGGCACTCGGACTGCGGGGGGATCCATGCGCTGCTTGATCCCGCGCTGACTTCCGAAGAGAGTTATATCAAATCCTGGATGTCCCTGGCCGCGCCCGCTCTGCAGCGTCTGAATCCTGAAATTCTGGATGAAGACATCGAAACGCAGCGGCGGCATTGCGAAGAGGCCTCTGTCCTTCAGTCCATTGAGAATCTTCTTTCCTATGACTGGATCAAGGAGCGCGTTGCGCGTCATGCGCTTTCTCTTCATGCCTGGTATTTCGACATGCATTCCATGTCGCTGCTGGCGTATTTCCCCGAAAAGGAAAACTTTGAGCCTCTGGCCGGGCATCTGCCTTATCAGCATTCCTGATTCCGGCCTGCATGCAGGCGAGAAAAAAGGCCCGTCGGTACTTCCGGCGGGCCTTTTTTCTCGGCCGCGTCTGCTGTCATACGGCGTATGTGCGTCCGTTGCGGCGGGGAGGCGAGTCTTGTTTGCTGACGTCATACGGAATCTTTATGTATAAAATAGTATCTGTTTTTATATTGAAATATTTTTTTATCAGATATATGTTTTAGAAAAAGCGAAAATTTTTTGCATGCTACGGCACATGCGACTGTCTGCGCCGCGGAGCAGGTGCGCACGGGAGGGGCTGGAATGAAGACTGCGCCCATAACAATACGGGATGACGGCAAGTGCGGTATCATCAGGGCGGAAAAAGAATTTTTTGAGCGGGACTGTATTCTGCGCGTTGTGAGCGAATATGCGCCAGCCTGTTTTATTTCCTTTTATCCTGATTCCGAGACAAGCATCGAGATCTGCATCCGGACAAAGGACGGCAGCGTCATTACCGAGGCCTTGTTGCGCCAATTTTTCAATGATTGCATTGACGCTCAGATCCGGATTGATCTTGAGAAGGAATTTGGCCCGATGCGCCGCGCCATCGTCGAGTACGCCTTCAGAAGCGCGGAGAAGTCCCGTGTCTGAATACAGCGTTCTGCCATTTCAATTTAAGCATTTGTCGGATGACACAGTGCTTCTTGTGAATGAAGGCGGCGATTTTGTTTTTCTTGATCATGACACGTTTGATCTGTTTGTCCGCCATAAGCTGGACGCTGCAGATAAACATTTTTTCACATTAAAGTCGCATCTGTTTTTAGCGCAGGAAGAGCTGGAAGTTTCCCTGCAGAAAATCGCTGCCCGGTACAGAAGCAGAAAATCCTTTCTGCGCGATTTTACCACCCTGCATATGATGGTCATTACGCTGCGCTGCAATCAGCGCTGCACCTACTGTCAGGTATCGTGCGCCGATGAGGACGCCCGCGCCTGGGACATGAGCCGCGCGGTGGCGCGGCGTGTTGTGGATATGATTTTTTCCGCTCCGGGAAAGAATCAGAAAATCGAATTTCAGGGTGGCGAGCCTCTGCTGAACTGGGATGTCATAGAGGAGACAGTGACGTATGCCGAAACCTGCGCGGAAAAAACGGGCAAGCAGGTTTCCTTTGTTATCTGTACAAATCTCCTGCTGATAACGGAAGAACAGCTTTATTTTTGCCGAAACCACAATATTGCTCTGTCAACGTCGCTTGATGGTCCAGAAGAACTGCATGATGCCTGTCGCAAAACAAAAGCAGGCGGCGGAACGTATGCGCTCTTTGTAGAAAAACTGCGTCTGGCGCGTTCCATACTTGGGCATGCCGGTGTGGACGCGCTCATGACAACCTCTTCCTTTTCTCTTGAGCGTCTGCGGGAGGTTGTAGAGGAATATGTACGGCAAGGGATGAGCGGTATTTTCATCCGCTCTCTGAATCCCTATGGCTTTGCCGCCGAACAGGCGGCGACTCTGGGCTATTCCGCGGAGGATTTTGTTGACAACTATCTGAAGACGCTGGATTTTATCATAGATCTGAATCGCAGTATCTTTTTCCCGGAACATTTTGCCACGCTGTTGCTGTCCCGCATGCTGACGCCGTTCTCGACGGGGTTTGTCGACCTGCAGTCTCCGTCCGGCGCGGGTATCAGCGGCGTGATTTACGATTATGACGGTTCCGTCTTCCCCGCCGACGAGGCGCGTATGCTGGCCAGAATGGGCGACAGGCATTTTTGTCTGGGAAATGTACAGCATGATGACTGGCATGCCATTTTTGCGGGAGAAGGCCTGAAACGTCTGACCACGCAATCGTGTGTGGAAACTACGCCGCCGTGCTCCTGGTGTGTCTATCAGGCGTATTGCGGCACGGATCCCGTGCGCAATTATCTTGAAAGTGGCCGGGAGCTGCGAAATATGGCGGGGACTTCCTTCTGTATCAGGCACAAGCGCATTTTTGACGGGCTGTTTACGAGGCTGCGTCATGCCGACAGCGCGACGCAGGATATTTTCTGGAGCTGGATAACGCATAACAGCACACTGGTGAACTCTTATGAGGCAGATTAAGGGGCACGCTTCCCGCAGGTTTCGCCCTGTTATGGGCATCATTGCGACACAGCCTCGGCCTGTGTATGCGCGCAGAAATATCATTCTGGTGACGGAACGGCTGGACGGGAGCAGCATCGGCTATAAGGCGTGCATTACGTCGGGGAAGCGCGGCTGTTTTTTTCATCCAGACCATATCTATGCCTGTCATGCAGCGCATACGCTCCATGATGGAGATATTGTGCGCATGGAGCCGGATGGTACAATCGATGTCCTTTGGGAAAGCTCCTCGCACCATAACGCCTTTATGCTTACCGAGGCCTGTAACTGCCGCTGTGTCATGTGCCCGCAACCGCCCCGGGAGCATGAGCCGCAGCGACTGCGTGAGTCGTACGCCGTGCTTGATTTGCTGAAGGGGGAGCAGATTGAGCAATTCTGCATTACGGGAGGGGAACCGACGCTGCTGGGGGATGCATTTACCGAGTTTCTTGCCGCATGTATTGCAGCGCATCCCGAAGCCAGCATTGATATCCTGACCAACGGGAAAGCTTTTAGCGACAGAAAATTTACCAGAAAAGTAGCACAGACCGCGACACAAAATGTCTGTTTTTGCGTATCGCTGCACTCGGATGTTGATACTCTCCATGATTTTCTTGTCGGATCGCAGGGGAGCTATGCAAAAACATCACAAGGAATATATAACCTTGCAGAATACGGGTGCAAACTTGAGATCAGGCATGTTATCAATGTCTGTAATGCAAAATATCTGCATAGATTTTCAGAACATATATATAATTATTATCCGTTCTGCAGTCATTATGCCTTCATGGGAATGGAGCTGTACGGGAAGGCAGCGGAGAACTGGGAGAATCTCGATATCTCTCCCCTGGAATACAGACAGGAACTTTGCGATGCCGTTCTTTGCCTGCATCGCCGGGCTTTACCGGTTTCCATCTATAATGTGCCGCTCTGCCTGTGTGCTCCTGAAGCGCGGAAGTTTTGCCGCCAGTCCATTTCAAGCTGGAAGAATGTCTATCTTCCTCAATGCAGGGAATGTGCTGTCAGGCAGCAGTGCGCCGGCTTTTTTGCCACGTCCATACGCGTGCCCGTCCACCATATACAGCCGATACGAGGAGAGGTATGAGAAGGATCATCTATGGTGTTTTTCTGTTTGCGGGGTTTCTGGCCGCAAGCCTGGGACTGGGAAAACAGGAGGCGCAGGCCGCGCCCCTGCGGAAAGCCACGCCTGCCATTGACAATGCCTGCCATGATGGTCTGGTGTTTTCCGATATTCTGAAACATCAGGAATCCACGCTTGTTGCCGGGCACTACAGCCACAGCAGTCACCGCAGCCACAGCAGCCATCGCAGTCATTATTCCAGTCGTTATTAGAGCGTTTCACCTTTGAAAAAGGTGAAACGCGAGGCGGCGGCACAGCGATCCTGGCCCTAACTGAGCGGAAAAATGCGCTTTTTTCGCTCAGTTAGGGCCGTTTGGTTTAGAGCAATTCAACTTTGAAATGTTAAAAAATATGTTATCGTACAGCCATGAAAATAGCGAGCCAAGAAATACGAATGTTAGCGATTAAGGCATATAACTCAGGAGTTCCCCCTCAGCAAATTGCTGAGACTCTCGGGTATCATCTCATTTCCATC
>DXFI01000169.1 GCA_019114565.1 Candidatus Desulfovibrio intestinigallinarum
TTTTCTGCATCTCAAACGCTGGCGGGGAGTTGCCACACGGTATGCCAAAAGATGCGCCTCTTTTCTTGCCGCCGTTCAAATTAGATGCATATTTTTGTGGGCAAATATAATTTGACGACACTATCTAGAACAGGAATATCCGTCCATGAGTCAACATCCCTTTGCCGGCTTTGCCGACCCCGCACTCTGCCGCCGCCTGCTGACCCGACTGGAGCAGGCGCTTTCCGACATTCCCGGCAGACGCATGCGCTTCATGGAAGTGTGCGGCACGCATACTGTCTCCATCTTCCGCAGCGGGCTGCGTTCTCTCCTGCCTGCGGGCGTGGAGCATCTTTCCGGTCCCGGCTGTCCCGTCTGCGTGACGCATGACGCCGAAGTTGCCGCCTTTCTGGATATGGCCGGCCGGGACGGCGTCATTCTGGCCACATTCGGCGATCTGCTGCGCGTGCCCGGCCCCGGAGGCCATACCCTCAAACATGCACAGGCGCAGGGCGCGCGTATCGAAATCGTCTATTCGCCGCTGGATGCTCTGACGCTGGCCGCCGCCAATCCGTCCGCCACCGTAGTCTTTCTGGCCATCGGTTTTGAAACCACGGCCCCGACTGTGGCAGCAACCCTGATGCTGGCCGATCAGCGCAAGCTGGACAATTTCTGCATCTTTTCTCTGCACAAGCTGGTTCCCCCGGCCCTGCGCGCCCTGCTGGACGACGCCCGGACAAGCGGCACGCCCGCCTGCGGCATAGACGCCTTTCTTCTGCCCGGCCATGTCTCCACCATTCTGGGACTCTCCCCCTACGCCTTCCTGCCTGCGGAATATGGCGTTCCCGCCGTTGTCGGCGGCTTTGAACCGGCGGATATCCTTCTCGCTCTCTGCCTCATGGCCGAACAGCTCCGTGACAAAAAACCCGCCGTCGTCAACGCCTATCCCCGCGCTGTGGGCGATGAGGGCAATCCGCGCGCCCGGGCATTGCTCGAAGAATATTTCATGCCTGCCGACGCACTCTGGCGCGGCATAGGACGCATCCCCCTCAGCGGTCTGGGACTGCGCCCGGCCTACGCCCACCGCGACGCGGCACAGCGTCTGAACATCACTCTGCCGGAGGTTCCCCCTCTGCCCGGCTGTCGTTGCGGCGATGTCCTGCGTGGTCGCCTCACGCCGCCGCAATGCCCGCTCTTCGGCAAGGTCTGTACTCCGGCCAGTCCCGTGGGGCCCTGCATGGTTTCTACGGAAGGCAGTTGCGCCGCCTATTTCAAGTACGGCATACCTGCCTGATCCCCTTTATTTAAAGAAATACTTTAAGGATTTTATCCGATATGGAAGACTGTATTCTGCTGGATGCGGGCAGCGGCGGCCGCGCATCGCAACGTCTTATTGCCGACTGCTTTCAGCGCCATTTCTCCAATACAATTCTGAATCGCATGGATGACGCCGCCCTGCTGGAAATGGATATGCAGGGGCCGCTTGCCATGAGCACGGATTCCTATACCGTGACCCCGCTCTTCTTTCCCGGCGGCAGTATCGGCACGCTGGCCGTTCACGGAACCGTCAACGACGTGTCCATGCTGGGAGCCCGTCCCCGCTTCCTGAGCTGTGCCTTCATCATAGAGGAAGGTCTGCCCGTGGAAACACTGGAGCGCATCGTCAAAGACATGGCCGAAGCCGCGCAACATGCGGGCGTGCAGATTGTCACCGGCGACACCAAGGTCGTGCAGCGCGGCGCATGCGACCGGATTTTCATCAATACCACCGGCATCGGCGTCATCACGGCCGATCCCGCGCCCTCCGGGCATAACGCCAGGCCCGGCGACGTGGTGCTCGTCAGCGGCGCTATGGGCGATCACGGCCTTACCATCATGGCGCACCGCGAGGGACTTTCCTTCCTTTCCGATGTGCAGTCCGATTCCGCGCCCCTCAACAACATGCTGCAAAATGTGCTGCATGCCGTTGAAGAAGTGCACGTCCTGCGCGATCCTACGCGCGGCGGTCTGGCAACCACGCTCAACGAAATAGCCCAGCAGTCCGGGGTCAGCATCGTTCTTGAGGAAAGCGCCATCCCCGTGCATGAATCCGTGCGCAGCGGCTGCTCCTTCCTCGGGCTGGACCCCCTCTATCTTGCCAACGAAGGAAAATGTATCTGCATCCTGCCCGCAGCCGACGCCGACGCAGCCCTCGAAGCCATGCGCAACAGCCCCTACGGCAGAGAAGCCGCCATCATCGGCCGCGTGGAAGAAGGTAAGCCGCAAGTCCGCCTCACCACCCCCATCGGCGGCCAGCGCCTGCTCGGCATGCTCGAAGGCGCGCAGCTCCCCCGAATTTGCTGAGAGAAGCAAAACTCGTATATTTTGAGGGGGAAGAAACCCCTTTGCTCTGCTGTCGATGCCCGTAAGGCTCCTACGGTCGCCTAACGGGCACGGCCTGCGGCCGCCCGTTGGGTCGCTGCTCGCGGCAAAAAGGGATTTCTTCCCCCTCAAACTCCCCCATCTTCCCCAAAACCCGCTCTATTAGAGCAATTCAACTTTGAAATGTTAAAAAAATATGTTATCGTACAGCCAT
>DXFI01000170.1 GCA_019114565.1 Candidatus Desulfovibrio intestinigallinarum
GGAACCCTTTGCGCGCCAGCGAAAGGGTTCCCCTCCCCCTCAATGCTTCACTTCACCTTTTAGAGCATGTTCAGTTTGAAACGCTGTGCGTTTCAAACCATACGGCTTTTCAAAGCTAAAACGCTCTACCATCCCGGCTTACTGGGCGGCGCGGCGATTACGGAGATACTGCTGCACGGCGCGGTTATGCTCGCCCAGAGTCTTGCTGAAGGAGTGTTCGCCGCCGTCCGTCTTGGCAACAAAGTAGAGGAAATCATGCTTTTCCGGGCTGATGGCCGCGGCAAGGGCGGTTATACCGAAAGAACAGATGGGGCCGGGGGGAAGGCCGGGCCGCTGATAGGTGTTGTAGGCATTGCTGGTATCGTCGAGATGCTTGCGGCGCAGGTTGCCTTCAAAGTAGCGCCCGAGTCCGTAGATAACGGTGGGATCGGCCTGCAGCAGCATGCCGCGCTCCAGACGATTTGCGTAGACACCGGCCACGCGGGGACGTTCGGCCCGGACGGCGGTTTCCCGCTCCACGATGGAGGCCAGAATCACCAGACGCCGGAGGGTGGCGGTATCGGGCTTTTTGCCGTCGGTCCAGAGAGGAGCGGCCTTGAGCCAGAAGGTATCCACCATGCGCCCGGCCACGGCACGCGCCTGCGCCTTGTCCGGCACATCGGCCTTTTTCAGCAGATAGGTGTCCGGCATGAGGAAACCTTCGGCGGAATCAAAGGGAATGCCGTAATGACGCAGAAAGGCGGGATCGAAAATAACTTCCCGGAAGTCCTCGGCCCGGACAAGACCCGCCTCTTCCAGAACTTCCGCCGTCTGCCACCAGGTCAGCCCCTCCCGCACAGTCACTCGGAAAAGAATGGGATGCCCGTTGACAAGGGTGTCCAGAATCTGCTCCGGCGTCCAGCCGCTGTTGAGCGCAAAGCGGCCGGCCTGCATGCGATGGCCCCACTTCTTGTAGCGGGCCAGCAGGCGGAAATACAGCTCGTTGGAAATCAGCCCCTGACTCTCCAGCCGCACGGCAACGGCGCGCATGGTGTCCCCGGGAGCAACATCAAAAACGCACTCGCGTCCGGGCTGCTCCGGCGGCGTATGCAGAAAGCGGTAGCCTTCATAGGCGGCAAAACCGGCCGCCCCGGCGCAAAGCAGAACAATCAGGGCCAGGAGCTTGAAGAAGAGCTTCATGCAGGCATCCTCTGGTCGGGGGGCAGAGACAGGAAGGATTGCAGGATACGCACGGCGGCCTGCTGATCAAGCACGGCCTTGCGCCGGGAATGCTGCACCCCGGCTTCACGCAGATCGGACCAGGCTTCTTCGGAGCTGAGAAACTCCGGCATGAAGTACAGGGGGACGGAGAGGCGGCGCTTGAGACGCTCCGCCACCTTGCGCACCTGCCGCGTTGTCAGACTGTCGCTGCCGTCATCCAGCAGGGGAAGCCCCATGACGACGGCCTCGACGCCCTCGCTTTCGGCCAGGGCCGCCAGTGCGTCAAGAAGGGCCTTGCGCCCGGAAAAATCATCCAGACGCAAGGTTTTCAGCGGATAGGCCAGCACGCCGCCGGGATCGCAGGCGGCGAGCCCGGTGCGCGCAAGGCCGTAATCAATGCCGAGGCATTTCATGAGAATCGGACTAGAGGCCCATCTTGGCCCGCACATCCTCAAGGGTGGCGGAGGCAAAGGCCCGGGCCCGGTCGTTGCCGTCCGCGAGAATGGCACGGACGCGTTCGGTGCTGAGCGTGGCGCGCCGCTCCTGCAGAGGAGCCAGAAACTCGCCGAGATGTTTCAGGAAGCGCTTCTTGCAGTCCACGCAGCCGAACGTGGCTCCCGTACAGCCGCTGCGGATTTCTTCCTGCTCCTCCTTGCTGGACAGCAGCAGGTGATAGGGGAAGAGATTGCAGATATCGGGGTTGCCGGGATCGCTCTTGCGCAGGCGGTTCTTGTCCGTGAACATGCCGCGAACCTTGGCCTCGATATCGCTCATGGCATCGCTCAGGAAGATGCCGTTGTTGTAGCTCTTGGACATCTTGCGGCCGTCGAGACCGGGACACTTGGCGGCGGGCGTCAGCATGGCCTGCGGTTCCGGGAAGGTTTCGCCGTACAGGTAGTTGAAGCGCCGGGCGATTTCCCGCGTCAGCTCCATGTGAGGAAGCTGATCCTCGCCCACGGGCACGCCGTGCGGCTTGTACATCAGAATATCCGCGGCCATCAGCACGGGGTAGCACAGGAAACCCGCGTTGCCGAGGTCCTTGTTGCTGATCTGCTGCTGCTGTTCCTTGTAGGTGGGGTTCCGCTCCAGCCAGGAAACAGGCGTGATCATGGACAGCAGCAGAGAAAGCTCGGCATGTTCCTTGACGGCGGACTGCCGGAAAATCACGCATTGTTCGGGATCAAGACCGGCGGCGACCCAGTCCTTCACCATTTCGTCGATATTATCCCGCACCCGGGAGGGGTCCGCGTAGTCGCTGGTCAGGGCGTGCCAGTCAGCGACGAAGAAGTAGGCTTCTTCCGTGCGTTGCAGCTCCACATAATTTTTCAGCACGCCGAAATAGTGGCCCAGATGCAGCGGGCCCGTGGGGCGCATGCCGGAAACGGTGCGGGGACGTTGATTGCTCATGGGAATCCTTCCTGATGGTTCGCGGGCCGGGCCTCCCGGCCCGGCGAGACAAGCGGAGCCGCCCTACAGAGCGGACAGACCGAACAAAGAAAACAGCGTATGCAGGCACAGTCGCATGAGGGGAAGCAGCAGCCTGTCCAGCAGACCTGCCGCCATCAGCCCTATAAGAATGACCATGCCGTAGCGTTCCACGCTCATATAGCGGGCCGCGACGCCGGGAGGCAGAAAATACGCCAGCACCCGGCTGCCGTCCAGCGGCGGTACAGGCAGCATGTTGAGGCAGGCAAGCCCGATATTGATGCCTGCGCCGTAAATCAGTGCCATGATGACAAATTCCGCCGTGGGGCTGTCGGACGGATTAAGGCCCAGAAAAACGCGCAGCAGGGCGGCCATGATCACGGCCAGCAGCAGATTTGTCCCCGGCCCGGCCAGCGCCACCAGCATCATGCCCTTGATCGGGTTGCGGAAATAGCGGGGATTGACCGGCACGGGCTTGGCCCAGCCGAAAACAAAGCCCCCCAGAACGCTGGTCAGCACAAAGACCGCAAGCCCCAGCGGATCGATATGCGGCAGGGGGTTGATGGTCAGGCGTCCCATAAAACGGGGCGTGGGATCTCCCAGCTTGTCCGCAACCCAGCCGTGCGCCACTTCATGCAGGATAATGCCGAGCAGCGCGGGAAGAAAGATCACGGACACGCGCTGCACCGTTGCAAAGATATCAAAATCCATCATGGGCGGCTTGTATCATGGGCTCTGCGGACTGTCGAGCCGCTGCCGCAGGGCAGGGCGATTACTGCTTTTCCGTACCCGCGGGCTCTTTCCGGGCCTCGACGTCATGCAGCATGCGCAGCACCAGATCCGCCATGGGCTGAGGGTCCACATCCATCGTCCGGGGAAAAGAGATGCCGCGCTCGGCCATGGCGGTCTTGAGCGCTTCCATATTGCCCAGACCGGCCATGGAAATGGCCGTTGAAGCGCTGATGCGATTCATGGAAAAATTCCGCAGAATATCCCGCAGCCGCTCTTCTTCCTTCTGCGCGGCGAGCGCGCGCTCATCCACTGCGGGCTTCTTCTTTCCGAAACCAAACATCCTCTGTCGCTCCTTTGCACCGTACGGTGCCGCAAAACATGGACGTTCACAAAAAACGGGCTTTTCCCTTCCCTCTTTCCACGTCCGGGGACGGTGGCCGCAACAACGGCAACGCCCGCGGCGATCCGTCTTACAGAAAAACACGCGCCAGGAGAAGGGCAGGGGCCCGGTGATGCAAACGCCGTCCAGAGCATTTTCAGTTTGAAACGCTTCGCATTTCAAACCATACGGCCTGCCGCTTCGCGGGAAAAACGCGGTTTTTCCGCTTACTTCGGGCCGGGCGGCGCTGTGCCGCCGCCTCGCGTTTCACCTTTTCAAAACTAAAACGCCCTAGCCGGCAGAAGCCACCTTGCGCACCAGCAGCCGGTCATCCGGCCAGATGCGGCGATCCGGCGTCAGCAGTTCGCCCTCACGTGCCACCAGAGCACATTCTTCCGCGATATCCAGCGCTGCGAGCAGCTGACGCGCCGTCTTGGGACGCGGCAGCGAAAGCAGGGTATCCTCGGGCTGCAACAGCACGGTCACACGTGCGCCTGTGTGCTCGGGCACACGGATGAGAGGGCTCTTTTCGTCAGACATGGCAGTTCCTGCGGCTGAAGGTTACAGAGCATTCTTAGTTTGAAACGCGTTGCGTTTCAAACCATACGACCTGTCGTTTCGCGGAAAAAACGCGGCTTTTTCCACTCGCTTCGGGCCGGGCGGCGCTGTGCCGCCGCCTCGCGTTTACTTTTTTTCAAAGGCAAACGCTCTCAACACAATGACAGCACGCCGTTTCCGGCAGAAATACGGACGGGGCGTTCCCGCCCCGGTCAGTTCATGGCAAAAGCATAGTACAATGCGGCCATAAGCGCCATGCTCAGAGCACGCAGCCCCTGATTGGCCAGAATCAGACGCAGAGCCAGTTCCGGCCGGAAGAAGCCCGCATAGGCAGGCAGCTGATGGCGAATGGCGCGCATGGGGGTGGACAGGATGTTCCCCACCATCAGCGCCATGACGATATCCTCGGGGCTCAGCCCCCCGGCCTGCAGCGCGGAACCTGCCGCGCCCAGAGCGGCCCCGAGCTCGGCGGCCAGATGCAGCAGAATGATGCCCAGCGCCTGCGGCTTGATCATGGGCAGCCAGTCCAGATGCCGTCCCAGCCAGGCCTCGGCTGCGGCAAAAGCGCCGTACCGCTGTAAAAGATACATAAGGATATAGACGGGCACAGTAAACAGAACAAGGCGGGGCAGACGACGCAGGAAGCGCCGCCAGGCCTTTTGAAAGGCCACGCTCCAGATCGCGCCGCCGGTCTGCTCCGGCTCGCGGGGGAGGGCGCCGACGGGAGCGGGCGGCAGCAGCCGCCGGGCAACCGCCACGGTAAGGGCCGTGCGCAAAATCGCCGCCGCCAGCGTCAGACCGACATAGATCACGGCGGGGAAACCGAGCACCGGCCAGGTCAGCAGAAAGATGGTGGGGGTATGCACCAGATAAGCGGGCAGGCTGTTGAACAGGTTCGCCAGCATGAGTTCCCGGCGATCCAGCTCTCCGCGCCGATGGCTTTCGGAAAGCAGACCGTTTGCCCCGGCAGGGGACACAAAGGCCAGCGCAAAGGCCGCGCCCGCCACTTCCCGCAAATGGGCCGCCCGGGCCAGCGGGGCGGACAGGCGCGCCAGATGGCGCGTCCAGCGGAGCGCCTCAAGAATATTGGCAACCAGCAGGCCGAAAGCCATTCCCAGAAGCAGACGACACAGGGGCCAGCCCAGCGCCTGCCAGTAGTGCAGGAGGGAATCCGTCATGAAAACTCGATATTACGCATTCTCCGCCGAAAAACCGGTATCTTCGGGGAGATCGGGACGGGCGGCCTCCGTGCGGGCGAGCTCGTCGCAACGTTCGTTTTCGGGGTGTCCGGCATGGCCCCGCAACCAGTGAAACGTCACTTCATGCCGTTGCAGCAAAGCGGGCAGACGCTGCCAGAGGTCCACATTCTTTACGGGTTTCTTGTCGGACTTGACCCAGTTCTTCCGCTTCCAGCCCCAGAGCCAGCCCTTACTGATGGCATGACAGACGTATTGCGAATCCGTATACAGAGCCACGACGCAGG
Source organism: Candidatus Desulfovibrio intestinigallinarum (assembly GCA_019114565.1). GTDB lineage: Bacteria > Desulfobacterota > Desulfovibrionia > Desulfovibrionales > Desulfovibrionaceae > Desulfovibrio > Desulfovibrio intestinigallinarum. The sequence goes on from DXFI01000170.1 coordinate 5,778, forward strand.
GCTCGCGCAGTGTGCCCAGCGCCTCCAGCACCGCGCTCAGCTCCATGCGGTTGTTGGTCGTCAGGCGCGCGCCGCCGGAAATTTCCCTGCGGTGTTCCGTACCGTCCAGTTGGAGAATGGCCGCCCAGCCTCCGGGGCCGGGATTGCCGAGACAGGAACCGTCCGTATAAATGGTGACATTTTTCATGAACGTCTGAAAAACTGTGTGAAAAGAAAGCGGGGAAAGACAGAAAAGAGCAGGGGAGGCGGGAAACCGCCTTCCGGAACAGAGCCTGTGTGCCACAGGCGGGGACGGCAGGCAATGATTTTTTCACCCTGTGCCCGGCCTGCCGGGATGCGGCCGCAAAGCCAAAAACACAGGGAGAACAAGAAAGGCAGGCGCAGCACCGCCGCCTCGCGCTTTACTTCTTTCAAAGACAAAACGCTTTAAGAGACAACTCCAGCGGTGCACCTTGCTGAAAAAGACGGAGCAGAGGAAACTCTGCACCTCTGCGACAGACCGCCTTACCTGAGACTACTGCAGGCATAAAGCGGGTTTTGGGGAAGATGGGGGAGTTTGAGGGGGAAGAAACCCCTTTTTGCCGCGAGCAAAAGAGGTTTCTTCCCCCTCAAAACATATTCCTGTCTTAGTAGCGGTACATGGCGCTCTTGTAGGGGCCGTCCACGTTCACGCCGATGTAGTCGGCCTGTTCCTGGGTGAGGCGGGTCAGCTTGGCGCCGAGGCGGCCCAGATGCAGGCGGGCCACTTCTTCATCCAGTTCCTTGGGCAGGGTGTAGACCCTGGTTTCCAGCTTTTCAGTCGCCAGTTTGATCTGGGCGAGGGTCTGGTTGGTGAAGCTGTTGGACATGACGAAGCTGGCATGGCCGGTGGCGCAGCCGAGGTTCACCAGACGCCCTTCGGCCAGCACAATGATGCTGCGACCGGACTTGAGCGTCCACTTGTCCACCTGCGGCTTGATGTTCAGACGGGTGACGCCGGGCGTATTTTCAAGGTAGGTCATTTCAATTTCGTTGTCGAAGTGACCGATATTGCAGACGATGGCTTCGTCCTTCATGCCTTCCATGTGCGCGCCGGTGATGACGTGATAGTTGCCGGTGCAGGTCACGTAGATGTCGCCGTAGGGGAGGGCGTCTTCCACGGTCGTGACTTCAAAGCCTTCCATGGCGGCCTGCAGAGCGCAGATGGGGTCAATTTCCGTCACCAGCACGCGCGCGCCGAAGCCGCGCATGGACTGGGCGCAGCCCTTGCCCACGTCGCCGTAACCGACAACGACGACAACCTTGCCCGCGACCATGATGTCGGTGGCGCGCTTGATGCCGTCGGCCAGAGATTCGCGGCAGCCGTAGAGGTTGTCGAACTTGGACTTGGTCACGGAGTCGTTCACGTTAATGGCGGGGAAGAGCAGCTTGCCTTCCTTTTCGAGCTGATAGAGACGATGCACGCCCGTGGTGGTTTCTTCGGACACGCCCTTCACGCGCGCCGCCACTTCATGCCAGTGACGCGGATTTTCCTTGTAGCGCAGGGCAAGGCGGTCGATCACGCACTGAAATTCCTTGTTGTCATAGGTCTTTTCGAGGATGGACGGATCATTTTCCGCTTCCACGCCCTTGTGGATCAGCAGGGTGGCGTCCCCGCCGTCGTCCACAATCAGATCCGGGCCCTTGCCGTCAGGCCAGGTCAGGGCCATTTCCGTGCACCACCAGTATTCTTCCAGGCTCTCGCCCTTCCAGGCGAAGACCTTGGCCATGCCCTGTTCCACGATGGAGGCGGCGGCATGATCCTGCGTGGAGAAAATGTTGCAGGAAGCCCAGCGGATGTCAGCGCCCAGTTCGTAGAGGGTCTTGATCAGCATGGCCGTCTGAATGGTCATGTGCAGGGAGCCGGTCACGCGCAGCCCCTTCAGCGGCTTCTGCGGGCCGTATTTCTTGATGCACTCCATCAGACCGGGCATTTCGCGCTCGGAAAGCTGCATCTCCTTCTTGCCGAAATCGGCAAGGCTCATATCCGCCACCTTATGATCCAACGAAAGATCAAGAGCCTGAGTCATGGTAAATCTCCTTACAAAAGTGTGGACGCATCCCCGGCGCAGCCGGCAACCAGCAGCAGCAAAGACAGACCGCGTCCCACAGGTTGACGAGTACAGGACAAGAGGCTGAAACCGGCCCGCCGCAGGCCGCCGGTCAGCTGTTCTTCATCAAAGCCGAGCCAGCGGTCGCCATAGCGGCTGCGCATGGTTTCATCATCATGACGAAGAAAATCCGCCACAAACAGACGCCCGCCGGGCGTCAGGATGCGGCGCACCTCAAGCAGCACTTCCACAGGATCGGAAAGATGATGCAACACAAGATTGATGCAGACGAAATCCGCCTCATGATCCCGCAGCGGCAGATGATCCAGCTCGCCGATGCGCAGCGAAAGACGGTTTTCGTTCGTCAAATCGGCAGGCGCAAAACGACGGCGGCAAATGTCCAGCATACGGGCGGAACCGTCCACGCCGACAAGCGTTCCGGCGCGCGGCAGAAGCCGCTCCAGCACCGCGCCGGTACCGCAACCGAGATCCACGGCCACCCCGCAATCCTGCGGCACGGCGGCGCATACGGCGGCGGGCAGATCGAACTCTCCGAGCACTTCCCGGTTCAGTTCATCCCAGTCCTCCGCAATGGCGTTAAAGAACTGCCGCGTGCTGCGCGCCCGTTCCTCTATGGTATGCGCCGCCGTGCGCAAATCCGCGCTCATGGCGGGGTCGGACTGAATGAACGGCAGTACGGCCCGCAGAAAATCCCGCGCCTCGCCCGCGGGCGCGGCGCAGTAAAAGACCCAGAGGCCGTCCCTCCGGGATGTCAGAAGCCCCGCTTCGGAGAGAATCTTCAAATGCCGGGAAATCCGCGACTGCCCCATATTCAGGATGCGTACAAGCTCGTTGACCGACAGCTCGTAATGCAACAAAATATGCACAAGACGCAGCCGCGTTTCATCGGAAAGAGCCTTGAAATAAGAAAGAGCCATGCCAGCGCCTGCGGATTCGGTTGATGTATCAAATTTGCTTGATGTAAATATTAGTTTATCCTGATATAGTCAAGCATTTCCTTGCGCCCGGCATAAAGGAGCCATTTTCATGAGCAAATCCGAAGGCCACAGCCCGGCGGGAGCCCGGGAACGCGCCCTGGATCTGATGCTGCGCCATGCGGAAGCACGCGAACGCCCCGAAAAGACCGGACGCAAACGCGCCGGAAAGGCAGTCCCGGCGGCCCATGCCCCGGCTCCGCCCGGGCCGCTGGTGCAGCCGCGCCCGCAGGCCCCGCAGCTTCCCCCGCCGCCCCCGGCCCGGCGGCAGCCCTGGCGTGACAAACGGGAACTGACGCCCGAGGAGCGGGAGCAGCGCCGCAAGACAGGCCCCCTGACGTCGGAGCGCGTGCTGGACGGAGTTCTGCGCGGGCTGGGCAGCTCGCCGGATCAGGCGCGCCTTTCTCTGCTGTGGCGGCACTGGGAAATTGTCATGGGCGCGGAGCTTGCGCCGCTGGCCCGGCCGCTGGGGCACCGGGACGCCACCCTGCTTGTGGGAGCAGGCGACGCCATGAGCCTTCAGGAGCTGCATCTTCAGAGCGACGAGATACTGGAACGGGTCAATGCCTTTATGGAAAAACCCTTTTTCCGCACGGTGAAGGTCTCGCTCATCCTTGGCAAGACCGAGCTGGACGGCCCTCTGCGCCGCGCCGCCGCCTTTGAGGAGGACTGCCCGCCGCTGCCCCGCTCCGCCGCGGACGGCCGCTATCTTGGCGGCATGGACCCGGAATCTCCGGTTGCCCGGGCCTATGCCCGCTTTGCCGCCCGTCGGCGGTAGCGCTCTCGTCACGGGCAGCCCGGCAGAATCAGGCAAGAATCCGCGCATTCCGTCTCTTCTCATCGCAGCGTCGCGGCCGTATCCTTGCACCGCTGCCGGCGCGACGGCAGCAAGGAGAGCATGTCATATGAGCAAAAACATCCTTGTCATCTCGACCAGCCCGCGCAAAAACGGCAATTCCGCGCTGCTGGCAGAGGAATTTGCCCGGGGTGCGGCGGATGCCGGGCATCAGGTGGAAATCATCACGCTGCGCGACAAAAACATCGGTTTCTGCCGCGGCTGTCTGAGCTGCGTCAAGACGCAGCGCTGCGTCATGCAGGACGATGCCGCCGACATTGTCGCCCGCATGAAGCAGGCCGAGGTCATCGCCTTTGCCACGCCCGTCTACTACTTTGAAATGTCCGGCCAGATGAAGACCCTGCTGGATCGCAGCAATCCGCTGTACACGTCCGACTATGCCTTCCGTGACATCTATCTGCTTGCCAGCGCGGCGGAAAACGACGACAGCGCCGTGGACGGCCCTATAAACGGTCTGAAGGGCTGGATCGCCTGCTTTGAAAAATGCTCCTTCAAGGGCGCCGTACGCGGCGTGGGCGCGACGGCCCCCGGCGACATCCGGCAGCATACCGCCGTTCTGGAAGCGGCCTACAAGATGGGCAGGCAGGCGTAAAAATACGATACGCACACGAAAACAGGCAGGCCCGTCTTTACAGGAACGTCATTGCCTGATAGGCGAAATGGCCCGGCGGCGTGTCGCAACGCCGCCATGTCATTTTCGGAGGTTCGCATGAAGCGCATCGATCTTGGCCCGACGCCGCTCGCCTATCCCCTGCCTGCCTTTCTCGTGGGAACATACGACAGTGAGGGCAGAGCCAATATCATGACTGTAGCCTGGGGCGGCATCTGCTGCTCCGAGCCGCCCTGTATCGCCATTTCCGTCCGCCCGGGGCGCTACAGCCACGATGCCATCCTTGCCCGCAAGGCCTTTACGGTCAATGTGCCGTCCGTGGCCCTGGCCGGAAAGGTCGATTTTGCGGGCATGGCCTGTGGAAAAAACAGCGACAAGTTCATGGAACTGGGCCTGACGGCGGAACGCTCTTCCCGCGTGGACGCCCCCTGCGTGGCCCAGTGTCCGCTTATTCTGGAATGCAGCCTGCGCCATACGCTCGAACTGGGCAGCCATACCCAGTTCGTGGGCGAAATCCTCAACGTCAGCCTGCTGGAAGTCTGCCTTGAAGACGGCGCGCCGGATATCCAGAAGATTGATCCGCTCCTTTATGACGGCGGACAGAAACGCTACCACTGTGTCGGCGAGCCCGTGGGCCGGGCGTTTTCCCTCGGCAAACGTTTCATGGGGCGCGGTTAGAGTGTTTTACCTTGAAAAAGGTGAAATGCGAGGCGGCACAGCGCCGCCCGGCCCGGAGTGCACGGAAAAGCCGCATTTTTTCCGCGAAACGACAGGCCGCAGGGTTTGAAATGGAAGCATTTCAAGCTGAAAAAGCTCTCGACGCTCCACTCACATCAACGCCGCATCGCGGCCACAAAGAGAACTGCCATGAGCGCATCCAAAGTCTATTTTACCGACATGCGTTGCCCCGTGGGCACCAGCCTGCTGCAGAAGCTGACCAAACTGATGCACAAGGCGGGCATTGACGCCATTGATATGGAAAGCAAGTTCGTTGCCATCAAGCTCCACTTCGGGGAGCCGGGCAACCTGTCCTTCCTGCGTCCCAACTTTGCCAAGACCGTGGCCGATCTGGTGAAGGAAAAGGGCGGCCTGCCCTTCCTCACCGACTGCAACACCCTCTATGTGGGCCGCCGCAAGCATGCGCTGGAACACATGACCGCCGCGCAGGAAAACGGTTATTCGCCCCTGTCCACCGGCTGTCAGATCATCATCGGCGACGGCCTCAAGGGCACGGACGACATCGAAGTGCCCGTGACCGGCGGCAAGCACTTCACCAGCGCCAAAATCGGCCGCGCCGTCATGGACGCCGACATCTTCATTTCCCTGAATCACTTCAAGGGGCATGAAATGACCGGCTTCGGCGGAGCCATCAAGAACATCGGCATGGGCTGCGGCAGCCGCGCGGGCAAAATGGCCATGCACAGCTGCGGCAAGCCGACCGTGGACCCGGAAAAGTGCCGCGGCTGCAAGACCTGCTCCCATTACTGCGCGCAGAGCGCCATCAGCTTCGGCGAGGATCACAAGGCCAGCATCGATCACGACAAGTGCGTGGGCTGCGGCCGCTGCATCGGCACCTGTAACTTCGACGCCATCAGCAATGCCGTCGATGCCGAAAGCACCATCCTCAACGAGCGCATGGCCGAATACGCCCAGGCGGTTCTGGCCGGTCGTCCTCACTTCCATATCAGCGTGGTGAATCAGGTTTCGCCCTGCTGCGACTGCCACGGCGAAAATGACGCCGCCGTTGTGCCCGATCTGGGCATCTTCGCCAGCTTCGACCCCGTCGCGCTCGACCACGCCTGTATCGACGCGGTCAACGCCGCCCCCGTGCTGCCCAACAGCGCCCTCGCCCAGTGCGAACACAAGCACAACGACCACTTTACCGACATCCACCCCACCACCCACTGGCGCAGCCAGCTGGAGCACGCCCAGAACCTCGGCCTGGGCAACATGGACTATGAACTGATCACCATCTAGGGAGGTGCGCTCCTGAAGATGTTTTTTCGGGGGGAAGGAAACCCCCTTGGCTGGCGCGCAAGGGGCGTTTCCTTCCCCCCGTGCCCCCCATCCTTCCCCCAACGCGCTTTAATCTGGAAGATGTAACACTTCGGGAACGCAGGCGCTTTGCCCGTGGCAACCGTCTCCCGGAGACATCCAGGCAGAAAGAGCCCAAACAAGCCCTGCGTCCTGACTGGCTGTATGGCTACAGGGCTACAGGGCTACAAAAAGAGGCCGCCCCGGAATCTGTTCCGGGGCGGCCTCTTCGCGTTTACATCCGCGCCGTTTCCGGCCATGCGGCAATGGCCGCGCGCAGTTCGTTCAGCAGGCGGCAGACGTGGAAACCGTCGCAGACGGCGTGATGCACCTGTATGGCCAGAGGCAGCATGGCGCTGCCGTTCTGGAGCGTGTATTTCCCCAGCGTAAAAATAGGAGCCAGCCAGGTAAAGCCCTTGCCAAGATTCAGATTGAAGCCGGTAAAGGACTCCCAGGGAATCATGGAAATGGAAAAGATATTCTTCGGCATGTCCGAAAGCAGCTGACGACAGCCCTGCGCATGCAGCCTGCGATTTTCCTCATATGTCGCCAGAAAGGCCCTGTAGCCTCCGCTGCAGTCGCCATGCAGGCAGGAAAAAGTCTCGGTCTGCTCGTCAAACAGGGTATAGCTCGGGAGCAGCGCGTCATAGATGCCGGGCTGTCCGTCAGCGTCAAGGGCGTATCTGAACTCCTCATGGGCATTGACGCCGGCCGACAGCAGATAGATCAGAGAAGGATACAGCCTTTCCCCGGTTTCCAGAATGGGCGAGACATCTACGGAAACCGTCATGCTCCAGGTGCAGGGCGTCTCCGTCATGAACTGACGGAACAGGCTCTCCCGCACCCAGCTTTTTCTGTCTACAAGGCGAAAAGCCATGCGTATCTCCCGGGGCCACCCGACCGGAAACAGAATAAAAAAACGGGAGCGCCTTACGGCAGCCCCCGATAACACGGAAAATTGTGCGCCAGCTCTGTTCCCATGGCGCGGTGCGCTCGTAGCGCAGAAAACAACAGAGCGAAATCTTGAGCAACGCAGCTTGGCGTTGCGGAGAAGCCTTTTACAGAAAAAAAAACTGCTCGTCAAGCGTTTTCTGGGATTCCACAAAAAAATAGCCCGGGAGCCGTTCCGCGCATCGCTTCCCCGGGCAGGCATCCGCGCTTATTCAAGCACTTCCAGATAGCGCACGCCCACATGGGCATCGGGACGTTCCGGGTGACGCTTTCCCCGAATTTCGCCGGTAATTCTGACCTTGCTGGCGGGCGTCACTTCCAGCGCGCCAAAGACATGCGGCGGGATGTTCACGGTGATGGAGCCGCTGTCATCCTTGAAGGTATAGCGATCTCTGTTCAGATGCTCGATAATATTGCCCGTCAGCACACAGGTGGTCCCCTCTGGAGCTTCCGAGGCGGCCGTCACGGTACCAACCTGCGTCACGGCCGCGCTGGGCCCGCGAAAACCGGCCCATGCCGGGCTTGCCAGCACGACGATCAGACAACAAAGCAACAAGAAGCGCATGTTTTCTCCTCCCTGGAGCATTTTCAGTTTGAAATACTTTGCATTTCAAACCATACGGCCTGTCGTTTCGCGGAAAAAGCGCAGTTTTTCCGCTCACTTTTGGCCGGGCGACGCTGTGCTGCCGCCTCGCGTTTCATCTTTTTCAAAGGTGAAACGCTCTGGTTGTGGAAAATAAACGGCCCTCATTCCCGCAGCACGGCGGGCGGGAACCGGTCGGGACGCGGGCATGTGCGGTTCCATCCGGCAGGACACACGTCCGCCGGGAGAACAACCAAAACAAAAAAGTCTGTACCGCTCACGCAGTACAGACTTTCTTCATTTTTAGTGGCGGAGAGGGAGGGATTTGAACCCTCGATACAGCTCAACACCGTATACCCGCTTAGCAGGCGAGCTCCTTCGGCCGACTCGGACACCTCTCCACTTCGGCCGTCCTTTTCTCTGCACAGCCGAACGTAGAAATGGACTCTACGCATGGAGGGCCTTTCTGTCAAGAAAATTTTATAAAAAAGATCGCCGCCTGTTCGTGCGTTGACCGCGGGCACGACATAGCATAGATTTTTCCGTTCATCAGCGGCTTTCATGTCGCAATTCTTCGATTTCAAGGCGCTCTGCGCCGGATGGAGGGAGACAGCCCCATGAGCGATACGCAGGAAGCAGCGATGACTGCCCCCACGACTGAAAACAGCAAGCCGAGCGTGGATTTTGTCCGCGCCCGCATCATGGACGACAACGCCTCCGGGCGTTTCAACGGCCAGGTGCACACCCGCTTTCCCCCGGAGCCCAACGGCTACCTGCATCTGGGGCACGCCAAATCCATCTGCCTGAACTTCGGCGTGGCGCGCGAATTCGGCGGCCTGTGCAATCTGCGTTTCGACGATACCAACCCCACCAAGGAAGATACGGAATACGTTGACTCCATCCGCGAGGACGTGCGCTGGCTCGGCGGCGACTGGGGCGATCGCGAATTTTACGCTTCCAACTATTTTGATCGGCTCTACGAATATGCCGAGCAGCTCATCAAAATGGGCCGCGCCTATGTGGACGATCTCAGCGCGGACGAAATCCGCGAATACCGCGGCACGCTCACGCGCCCCGGCAAGGAAAGCCCCTGGCGCAACCGCAGCGTGGAAGAAAACCTTGATCTTTTCCGCCGCATGAAGGCCGGGGAATTTCCCGACGGCGCGCATGTCCTGCGCGCCAAGATCGACATGGCCTCCCCCAACATCATCATGCGCGATCCCACGCTGTACCGCATCCGCCATGCGCATCATCACCGTACCGGCGACACGTGGTGCATCTATCCCATGTACGATTTCACGCACTGCCTGTCCGACTCCATCGAGGGAATCACGCATTCTCTGTGCACGCTGGAATTCGACAACAACCGGGAACTGTACGACTGGATTCTGGACACGCTGGGCCTCTACCATCCGCAGCAGATTGAGTTTGCCCGCCTTGGCCTGACGCACACCGTCCTTTCCAAGCGCAAGCTCATTCAGCTTGTCAAGGAAGGACACGTGCGCGGCTGGGATGACCCCCGCATGCCCACCCTGAGCGGCCTGCGCCGCCGCGGCGTGCCGCCGGAAGCCCTGCGCGAATTCTGCTCGCGTATCGGCGTGGCCCGCACCGATTCCACCGTGGAATATGCCATGCTGGAATTCTGCATCCGCGAGCGCCTCAACGCCGTGGCCCCCCGCGTCATGGCCGTTCTGGACCCGATCAAGGTCGTTATTGAAAACTACCCCGAGGATCAGACGGAAACCTTCGAGATGCCCTACCATCCCGAAGACGCGTCCTACGGTTCCCGCAGCGTGCCTTTCAGCCGGGTGCTGTATATCGAGCGCGACGACTTCCGCCTCGATCCGCCCAAGAAGTTCCACCGGCTCGCCCCCGGCGCGGAAGTCCGCCTGCGCTACGCCTACTTCATCACCTGCAAGGACGTCGTCACCGATGCCGACGGCAACGTGACGGAACTGCGCTGCGTCTATGACCCGGAAAGCAAGGGCGGACAGAGCCCCGACGGCCGCAAGGTCAAGGGCACCATTCACTGGGTTTCCGCCGCGCATGCCGTGCCTGCCCGGGTGCGCCTCTACGAACACCTCTTTGCGGCGGAGAATCCCAACGCCATGCCGGAAGGGCAGACCTTCCTGGACGCCCTCAACCCCGACTCCCTGCGCGAAATAGACGCCTACCTCGAACCTGCTCTGGCCACGGCTCCCGTGGGCCAGACCGTCCAGTTCGAACGCCTCGGCTATTTCTGCAAGGACAAGGACAGCACGGACGCCCTGCCCGTCTACAACCGCACCGCCACTCTGCGTGACAGCTGGGCCAGGCAGGAAAAGAAGGGCTAGAGCGTTTTAGATTTGAAAAGGTAGAACGTGAGGCGGAGCAGCGCCGTCGTATGGTTTGAAACGCGCGGCGCTTCAACTGAAAATGTTCTACGTTGTATCCGCCCTGTACCGGGGGAAGGAAGAGCCGCAGGCTTTTCCTTCCCCCGTTTTTTTACAGGCCCGCCTCGCCATTCTGTAGACAATATTGACAGATATTTCACCTGTAAGCTACGCTGCCAACTAAAAATTGCATCAGCTGTACAGCGAATCCCCCAGAGCATTTTCAGTTTGAAATGCTTTGCATTTCAAACCATACGGCCTGTCGTTTCGCGAAAAAACGCGATGTCATTTTGAAACATCCTCCAGGAAGGCCTGCCATGAAACGATTCTGGACAATGGCGCTCTGCCTTGCGCTGGCATGCGGTCTGCCGGGCTGCGGCGAGGGAAAAAGCCCGGGCACGCTCACGCTGACTGTTTCCGGCAATTATGCCGAAGACTTTACCGCCAGAGGCTGGACCACGGCCCGCCTCACTGCTGCCGCCGTGGATGCGGAAGGCAGAAGCCTGCCCATAGACGGCAATATCGTCTGGTGGATTCAGACAGCCGACCTGCACGACAACATCGTCGCCTGGAACGGGGACAGACACGATGGGAGCGGTCTGCTCTGGGGCGAAACACCCTTCTTATCCCTACGGGCCGGCTCCGACGGTTTTCCCCGCGATGCGACGGTCTTCCTGACGGATACCGTGGGTTCGCGCACCGTCACCGTCATGGCCAGACTGCGTATCGCCTCGGGCGATGCGGACGAAGAAGGCCCAACAATTACCGCACAGACCACCTTTACCTTTGGCAACGGGCCGTTATCCCTGTTTTCCGCCCCGCCGCGTCAGGTTGCTTCCCGGGAAGAAGCCGAACGCTACTGCGCCACGTTCCGCCCCGCCGCACAGCAGGGCGAAGAGACTACGGGAAACGGCCTGCCTCCGGCAACCCTGCTGCAACTGGTGTCGAACAATCGCGTCAACGGCTACGGCGCGGCCCTGTTCGCCGGATGGCCCGGCGATTTCGAGCAGCGTCATATCTATTCCTATTGGGCCAGAGAAACGGACAAGAACGGCGACGAAGGCCGGGTGGTCAACGTAAAGGACGGCCTGGCGCTCTGGTATGACGCCGATGCCCGGGGGCCGCTGGCTGTCTGCGTCCCGAAGAACACTCCCGCCCCGCCCGTGCCCGAGGTGCCGCCGGGAAAGGCGGCTCTGCACGCCGAGGCGGAGGAAATGCTGCTGCCGCGACACCCCGCCGGACTTTCCCCTCTGCCGGATATCTGGAAACTGCGCTGCAAATCCCTCGTTCCCGCTGCCGGGGACGCTCCGCTCTTCTACGGCACGCCTCCGCTTGCAGAATACAACAACTGCTATGCCGCCTCCGTCGCCACCGCCGCACTGGAGCAGCCGCAATTCTCCAAAGACGAAATCCTTTCTTTCGATCCCTCCACCTTCCCGCAGCCCGTCATTGCCGAACCGCTGTTCTCTCTGGAAAAATACGACAGCCGCAATTCCATTCCCGTCCTGATGCGCAAGGCACGGGAAGGGAATCCCGCAGCCATGCTGGCCATAAGCCGCCGCCTTCCCGAAAATTCGCCCTCGCGCTTTTTCTGGTGGCGTCTGGCGGATGCCCTGACCCGTCCGGGCTGGGCCTGGGGCGAGGAAAACAGGCGCATCCCTCCGTCGCTCAAGGGTCTTCTGGGCGATCCGCGCGAGATGTTCGTTCTGGGCGTCCCCTTCCTTGATGCCGGGATCAAGGAGCCTGTCGCCGGAGCCCCCGATCGCAAAAAGCTTTACCGCGAACTCATGCGGGAATGCGCCCTGCGGGGACGGGCTTTTGCATGGGTCACCTGGGCGCACATATATGCCTACAACATGGCGGGATCGGCAATCCCGAAGGGCATCATGCTGGACAGGCTCAATCCGACACGGGGCTATGCCATGGCGCTGGCCGGGAACCGCCTGCCGATAGAAAGAGATGACCTTCAGGAAAACGCTTCTTCGTATTATGCCCCAGAATCCCGAACCGCGTCAGTCGAAACCCTGCGGGCGCTGGGAAAACTCAGCAGACGCCTGCCTCGCGGCGTCCCCATGGGCCTGCGCGCCGATCCCGCCCTTTTATGGACTGTGCAGCGTCTGGAGAGACAAGCACCTTTCCTCGGCATTGACGAGACGAGAGGAAAAGCTCTGGCGGAGGAACTGTTCGCCGTCTATCAGGAAAACTATCAGCGCGTTCTCGAACAGCAGCGGCGACGCCGGGCGAAAATGCTCCCCGAGGTCAACCGGCAGATTGACGGCTGGCTCAAGGATGTGGAAGCCCGGGAGCCCGAATGGCTGAAAAAGGAATGGCCGACCTGGCCGGCCTATGAAGACGAAAAAGCCCAGTCTCAGGACTCATGACGTTTTGTCCTGGGGGGAAGGAAGCCTTTTTCTTGCGGCAAAAAAGGCTTCCTTCCCCTGACAACGTACAAATATAGAGCGTTTCAGCTTAAGGGAAAACGCGAGGCGGCGGCACAGCGCCGCCTCACATCTACTGCTTACGTTTGAAAAGACGCTCCAGAGCTCCGGCATCCCAGCGCAGGACAGCCGGACGGCCATGCGGGCAGTAGTCCCTCTCCGGTGTTTCCAGCCATTGCTGCAGCAGTCCGGCGGCCTCGTCGGGAGCGAGTCGCTGCCCGGCCTTGATCGCGCCCTTGCAGGACAGGGAAATGAACATGGCGGCCAGATCATCCTTGCGCCCGGCCAGCGCCTCACGCAAAAAATCGCGCGCCTCGGCTCTGTTCAGACTCGGCGGAATGCTGCGCGCCAGCAGCACCCCCTGTGCCAGTTCCACTTCAAAGCCCATCTGCGCCAGCGTTTCCTGAAGAGCACAGGCGCGCTCCTGCTCGGCGGGATGCAGCGAAAGCTCCAGCGGCAGGGCCAGACACTGGCCTGTGCCGCTGAACGCGCCATGCCGCAGGCGGGCATACAGCACCCGCTCATGCGCGGCGTGCTGATCTATCAGCAGCAATGCGCCCTCGCGATCCCGCACAACCAGATAGGTGTCCGCCACCTGCCCGAGATAACAGAACTCCCCTATCCGCAACGGCATTGCGCCCCCTCCCAGAGCCGCTACGGGCGCAGGCGCTTCCGCAATAACCTCCGGAGCCGAAGAAACCGCAACGGAAACCGCCGGAGGAACCGTCTTTGCGGGACGCGCCGTCGGCGGAACGGGCTTTTCCGCCGGCGGCGGCAAAACGCCTTCCCCGAAGGCTGCGGGCGTTTCGGCAAGGCCGGAACGGAGCGGCGGCAGTACGGCCGCCGCTCCATCATCCATGTCCGGCAGCGGTTGCGGCTCCGGATGGCGTACTTCCCAGACATCCTCATCCGGCATGTCGCTCCGCGCAAAACGATCCGCCATGATGGGCGCATGATCCACCGTGCCCCAGAAGCCGCGGGGCCGGGGCGGCAGCAGGCTTGCCTGCGGCACTTCGGCAGGACGGCTGTTTTCCCCGGGAGCTCTGTCGCCCAGCGACGCCTCCAGCGGCGTGGTCAGAGCGCTCTGCACCGCATACAGCACTGCGGAAAAGACAGCGGACTCATCACGGAAACGCACCTCGGACTTGGCGGGATGCACATTCACATCCACCTCGGCGGCGTCCATCTCCACAAAGAGAATAACCTGCGGATAGTCCCGGCTGGTCAGACGGCCCTTGTAGGCCTCGCGCACAGCCGCAAGCAGGCGTTTGTCCGACACGATGCGCCCGTTGACGTACAACAGGATGCGATCTCCGCGCAGCTGGGCAACCTCGGGGAGGGCCGCAAAGCCATGCGCCCGGACGCCGTGCCGCTCCCCGTCAAAGGGACGCAGCGCCTCCATAATCAGCTCCGGCCAGATGACGGCAAGGCGTGTCCGCACGTCCTGTCCCGGCAAAAACCGCAGGCATTCACGCTCGCTGCCGGATGCCGATCCGGACGCCAGTCGAAAACCGACCTTCGGTCGTGCCAGCGCAAGACGTGTCAGCCATTCCTGCGCGCGCTTGAATTCCGTGGCAGGAGTCTTTAAAAACTTGAGACGAGCCGGAACATTGGCAAACAGGTCCTTCACCTCGATGACCGTTCCCCGATGGAGCGCGGCAGGCCCTTCGCCGACACAGCGGCCGAATTCCAGCTCCATGTGCCAGGCTTCCGCATCACCGCCATCGGCTGTCCGCGCGGCGGAGGTCAGAGAAAAACGTGAAACAGAAGCAATGCTGGGCAGGGCTTCGCCACGAAAACCGTAAGAGCGTATCCGCTCCAGGTCTTCCAGACTGGCAATCTTGCTGGTAGCATGCCGCGTCACGGCCAGCGACATTTCCTCCCGGGCAATGCCAGTACCATTGTCCTGCACCCGGATCAGCCCCTGACCGCCGTTGTCAAGCCGGACATCAATCATGTCCGCGCCGGCGTCCAGGCTGTTTTCCACCAGTTCCTTGACGACGCTGGCAGGGCGTTCTACGACCTCTCCCGCGGCAATTTGATTACACAACTCAGGCGGCAAGAGACGAATATGACGAGACGACGCATTCATAGCGGCAGTGTAGCCGCCGGAACAACACCGCGCAAGAGCGGCATCCGTCCCTACGGTAAACGCCATCCCCTGCCCCGTCATCGCAGGCTGCGCCGGGAGCCGGAAAAAGGAGCCATAGAAGTTCCCCTTCTGCCCGAAGTACGCCCCTTTGACGTTGACTTGCTCTATGTCGAATGCAGCCGCTGCGGCGCGCCTGTCATGTGGGAAGGCGACCGCACAGCCCGGCTTCTTGAGGCCGCGGGCATCGATCCGCTGGAGCTGGATGCAAGCTGTCTGCTCATGACCGACGCCTGCCCCCTCTGCGGCGGCAAAGGCGCGTATACCGTGCAAATCTACCGCATCGGCCGCAGCCCGGAAAAGCTCCTTCCGCCCTTTTACGGCAATGCCTAGGGCTGCGCAGAATATTGGTTGGGGGGAAGGGAAACCCCTCCGCTCGCGCGAGAGGTGTTTCCCTGCCCCCCAAGCCCCCCATCCCTTCCCCAGCGCGCTTTATCCGGGTAAATAAAACGCTTCGGGAAGGCAGACAGTATTCCTGTAGTCGCCGTCCCCCGGAAATACGAATGGAAAAAGATGCCAAAAGGCTCTGACGGGTGTCACGGCAAAAACATTCCTTCCCCGCTCCCGCAACAACACGAAAAAGCGCAATGATTATTCTGATTACGGGCGCGACGCATACCGGCAAGACACTGCTGGCGCAAAAGGTTATTGAGCGCCGCAGCTATCCCTGCCTGTCCGTTGATCTTCTGAAAATGGGCCTGATCAGAAGCGGCAACACCCATCTGACACCCGAGGATGACGACGGGCTGGAAGCCCTGCTGTGGCCCATTGTCCGGGAAATGATGAAAACCGCCATTGAAAACGAACAGCATCTTGTTGTCGAGGGTGGCTATGTTCCGCGTAACTGGAAAGACGACCTTGCGGACGACTATCTGAAGGAAATTCGCGCTTTCTGTCTCGTCATGAGCCGAAAGTACATAGAAAACCATTTTGCGGACATACGGCAATATGCCTGCGCCATGGAACAGCGCCGGGACGACAGCTGGTGCACAAAGGATTTTCTGCTTGCGGAAAATGCGCGCTACGCCGTCATGTGCGACAACAATGTCTTTCAGCGCATTCTTATTGATGCGACTTACGATATGGAACAGCTGCAAGCGGCTGTCCGCCTTGATTAGAGCGTTTCAACTTTGAAAAGGGGAAACGCGGGGCGGTACAGCACAGCCTCTCCTCCCATTCCGCTTTTCCTCTCTGACGCACCACTACCAGCATAAACAAAAAAGGGCTCTGCGTATTTTCCAGTACGCAGAGCCCTTTTTGCTTTCCAGCGCTCCGGCTCTTTTCCTTTTTCGCACTACCGGGAGACGGACGCCGCAGGAGCTGCCTCTGCAGCCCCGCGACCTTTCATCCTCCCGGATAAAGCGCGTTGGGGAAGGATGGGGGCATGGGGGGAAGGAAACACCCCTTGTGCGCCAGCCAAGGGGGTTTCCTTCCCCCGAAAGAACAAAGCCTTTCTAGAGTAATTTCAGTTTGAAATGCTTTGCATTTCAAACCATACGGCCTGTCGTTTCACGGAAAAAGTGCAGTTTTTCCGTTCACTTTTGGCCGGGCGGCGCTGTGTCGCCGCCTCGCGTTTCACCTTTTTCAAAGTTGAAACGCTCTAAGCGTCTTCCTGCGGATCGAAGTCAATGACCCGGCCCTGCAGCCAGACATAGAGATCGACATCTTCCCCGGCCTTGGGCTGATACTCGCCTAGCACCATCGCCGACGCATAGACCGGCAGCTGCAGCGGCGGCCGATCATTGAAAGGGAAGCTCAGGCGCAGCATTTTCAGCGGCATCTTTTCCAGCTGTACGTCCTGCACTTCCTCAACGGTGGCGCGCATCTGGTATTCCCCGAACGCCCGCCCGGGCATGATCATATGCTTGCCGTTGAGCGGCACTTTATAGGGCGGCACGTCCAGCCGGGTCTTGCCGGGATGCTCCTGCAGCCAGCGCAGCGCATAGGCGTCATATTCCGGGCCCTGGGTGATCGTCACATCATCCAGCAGCGCCTTGCGCACGCCAAGCGCCAGCCCGGCAAGCAGGAAGGTATGCGTCACGTCGGGCGTCAGATCATTCTTGTCGCGCAGATAGAAGGGATCATAGAACCACATGGGGTTCTTGCCTTCCATCATGGTTACGGCCACATTGGCCCCGCAACCGGCTTCCCAGGGGTGTACGTCGGCCACGGTCAGATCGTTGGGCAAGCCTTCCAGCAGGGGAAAGGCATCGCAGGGCTTGAACTGTCCGCCGCGCTCCTGCGTGCGCATGACCACCGCAGCCCGCACAGGCTGATCCGAAGGCCAGGCCATGACGACGTGCTCCTGCTCGCCGATCAGCCACTGCCACGCGGCGCGGGTGCCGCCCTCGGAAATAACCTGCCCGACAACGCTGGGCATGAGCTGCGCGGGATTGCCACCCAGCACCACGGCCCACTGCTGCCCCAGCGCTTCCGCATGTATGCGATTCCGGCCTTCAAGCAGCGCCCGGGCCTCTTCCTCGCTCAAAACTTCCTTTTCGGCTTCCTGTGCGGGAGCCGCGCCTTCGGAAGCAGTCACGTTCTGCTTGCGGGCTGTCTTGTCAGTCTTCTTCGCCATACGATTCCCCCTAGCGACGCTCGCGGTCGCGGCGGTCGCGGCCACCGCGGCCATGCCGATCCCCACGCTCGCCGCGATCCCCGCGCTCACGCTGGGGACGGGCGGTATCTTCGGGGCTCCAGGGATGGCCCTGTTCTTCCAGCAGCACGGCCTTGCGGCTGGCACGGATGCGATCCCCGTTGATCTCCACAACCTTGACGAGCATGTCTTCGCCCACATGGGCCACGTCGCCGGGCTGTTCCACGCGGTTCACATCCAGCTGGGACACATGCACCAGAGCTTCCACATTGGGCAGCACTTCCACAATCACGCCGATTTCCAGAATCTTCTTGACCTTGGCCTGATAGTTGCGGCCGATTTCGGGACGCTGATCGTAGTAGCTGATCATTTCGCGGGCCTTTTCCAGGGCATCCGCCGTGGGCGCAAAGATGGACACGCGGCCGGAATCCTCGATGTCCACGGACGCGCCGGTCGCCGTGGTGATGGCCTTGATGTTCTTGCCGCCGGGGCCGATGATCAGACGGATGATGTCGGGATTCACAAAGATCTCGGCATGCTGCGGCGCAAAACGCGAAAGCTCCTTACGCGGTTCGGCAATGGCCTTGGCCATTTCGCCGAGAATGTGCAGACG
Organism: Candidatus Desulfovibrio intestinigallinarum; assembly: GCA_019114565.1. Classification (GTDB taxonomy): domain Bacteria; phylum Desulfobacterota; class Desulfovibrionia; order Desulfovibrionales; family Desulfovibrionaceae; genus Desulfovibrio; species Desulfovibrio intestinigallinarum. The sequence goes on from DXFI01000170.1 coordinate 24,044, forward strand.
ACCTTCATGCGCCTGACGCATGGCGGCGCGCATGATGTCCGTGGTCAGACCGGTAATCTTGATGTCCATCTGCACGCCGGTCACGCCTTCGGCGGTACCCGCGATCTTGAAGTCCATATCGCCGAGGGCATCTTCGTCGCCGAGGATGTCGGTCAGCACTATGAACTTGTCGCCTTCCTTGATCAGGCCCATAGCCACGCCCGCCACGGGAGCCGACACAGGCACGCCGGCATCCATGAGGGACAGCGAGCCGCCGCAGACGGCCGCCATGGAGGAGGAACCATTGGATTCCACGGTTTCGGCCACCACGCGCAGCGTGAAGGGGAAATCCGTATCCTTGGGCAGCACGGGCCGCAGAGACTTTTCAGCCAGCGCGCCGTGGCCGATTTCACGCCGGGACACGCGCACGGGCTTGACCTCGCCCACGCAGAAGGGCGGGAAGTTGTAATGGAGCATGAAACGCTTGGTCACATCGCCGGACAGGCTGTCCACGCGCTGTTCGTCGGTGGAAGAACCCAGCGTGGTCACGACCAGCGACTTGGTTTCGCCGCGGCGGAAAATGGCCGAGCCGTGCGCGCGCGGCAGGACGCCGGCCTGAATCTGGATGGGACGCACTTCGTTGACCTTGCGGCCGTCAATGCGCGTGCCTTCGTTGACAATGCGCGCGCGCACAATCTTCTTTTCCAGATCGCCCAGAATTTCGGCGCTCTCGCGGAGAGCGGCCTCGTCTTCCGCCCAGGCAGGATCGTTCTTGAGGGCGGCCAGAACCTTGTCCTTCACGGCCTTGCGGGCATCCTTGCGGGCCAGCTTTTCAGGCACGCGCATGGCGTCTTCAATACCGGCTTCCAGAGCCAGTTCGCGCACGCGCTCCACCAGCGTGGCGTTTTCCACATGCGGCGTAAATTCCATCTTGGGCTTGCCGGCCAGCTCCCGCAGACGCAGCTGCGCTTCAATGAGGGGCTGAATCTGCTGGCGGCCCCACTCGAGGGCGTCAATGATGACGTCTTCGGGCACAAAGAGCGCGTCGCCTTCCACCATGGTCAGGGCGTCGGCGCTGGCGGCAAAGACGATATCCAGATCGCTGTTCTTCTGCTCTTCAAACGAAGGATTGAGCACGAACTGGCCGTTCACGCGGCCGATGCGCCCGCCGGCCACGGGGCCTTCAAAGGGCAGGGGCGACAGCATCACGGCCGCGGACGCGCCCGTCAGGGCCAGCACGTCGGACTCGTTTTCCTGATCCGCGGAAATGACGCTCGCCAGAACCTGCACGTCCTCATTCAGCCCCTTGGGGAACAGAGGACGGATGGGACGGTCGATAAGGCGGGAAACCAGCGTTTCGCGCTCCGAAGGACGGCCGATTTCGCGGCGGAAGAAGCTGCCGGGGATACGGCCCGCGGCGTACATTTTTTCGGAATACTCCACCGTCAGCGGGAAAAAGCCCTTGTCGAACTCCAGGGGCTGGGAGCAGACCGTCACGAGCACCACCGTGCCGCCGCACTGCACCCAGACGGCGCCGTGCGCCTGATTGGCGAGACGGCCCGTTTCAAAGATGATTTCCTTGCCGCCGACAGTGGCGGTCACACGGGTGGGAGAAAAAATATCTTGCAACATGTACATTCCTCATTCGCAATGAAGGGGATTCCGCCCAAAACGGGCAGCGGCACTGCCTGTTTCGTACGGACCCCCCTTCCAGTTGGCACAGCTCGCCGTGCTTTGCGCAACGGCGTCATCCGGGAAGGCACGCGGCCTTTACCGGAATCCCTGCCGCCGACGGCAATGCGGTCATCGGCGGACACGGCGAAGGGGAGCCGCCGGGCCCCCCTCCGTTTCTGCGGGTCTTACTTGCGCAGGCCCAGCTTTTCAATCAGCGCACGGTAACGCTGAATATCCTTCTTCTTGAGGTAGTTCAGAAGCTTCCGGCGCTGGCCGACCAGCTTGAGCAGGCCGGTGCGGGAGTGGAAGTCCTTCTTGTGCACCTTGAAGTGCCCGGTCAGGCCTTCGATGCGGGCGGTCAGCAGGGCCACCTGCACTTCCGGGGAACCGGTATCGCCCTCATGCTTGGCATGAGTCTCAATAATCGTTTTCTTCTGGCTCGCGTCCATCACCACAGCAGTTCTCCTTTACGGATGAAGTTCAGTTCCAAAGCCCCCGTAACACGGCCCAGCGGGGCCCGGCGGCGGTTTCCATACGTTCCGCAAGGGCCAGCGCGTTTCCCTGCTCCAGCAGCAGGGCCCTGTCGCCGTCGGCATGACAGGGAATCGCAACGCCATTGCGTACCCTTGCGGCATCCTCCGCCGAGACGCTCACCTGCGGCCAGTGGGGAAGCGCCTCCGCAATGGGGCGCACACTCCGTTCCAGCAGCGCGGGTTCTTCCATCACGGCATCCAGGCCGCAGGCCTTATCCAGGCCGAAGGGGTGGCTGTATTCCCGGATCAGTTCCGTGAGCACGGCTCCGCACCCCAGTCGCGTCCCCAAGCTGTGGGCCAGGGATCGAATATAGGTGCCGGAACTGCAGGCGACCCGGAAACGCACATACGGCAATGCCATCTCCAGCACTTCCGCATGCGAAATTTCTATGCGTTTGACCTTCTGAGGGGCCTCCCGGCCCGTGCGGGCCAGCTTGTACAGCGGCATCCCCTGATGCTTGGCGGCGGAGTACGGCGGCACGAGCTGATCGGAAACACCCTGCCATGCGGCGACGGCATCCCGCACCTGTTCGGGCGTCACCTGCTCCCAGGGAGCCTCAGCAATGACGCTGCCTTCCTTGTCCCAGGTATCGGTGGTCTGCCCGAGACGAAACGTCCCGCTGTAGACCTTGCCGCCATCGGCCAGCAGATGGCCCGCAATCTTGGTGGCATTACCCAGCAGGACCAGCAGCACGCCCGAGGCCATGGGGTCAAGGGTGCCTGCGTGTCCGATCTTTTTCTGTCCCAGGCGCTTGAGCGCGGAAAGACAGCGGGCGGACGTCGGCCCCGACGGCTTGTCGAGGACAAGGACGCCGTGCAGTTGCGGCAGCGGGGATTTCTGAGAATGTCGGGGAGAATTGGTCATACGCAAGGTTCACACCATAGCCGCAGATCCCCTGCAAGTCAAAGAGATTTTATCGCCCCTTCCGGCGACGCGCCCCGACTCCCGAAAATTACACCCGTTCTAAAACATTTTCAGTTTGAAACGCTTCGCTTTTCAAACCATACGCCTGTCCGCCGCCTCGCGTTTTGTTTTCTTCAAAGAAAAAACGCTCTATAAGCCCGTGTCTGCGCAGGGCCTCGAAAAGCGCCCGAACATCCTGCGCAATGCGCCTGCGGCCCGCCTGCGGGAAGGCTTCGGCCAGCAGCGCAACGGCCTGCGCCTCGCTCAGCGGCTGCTCCAGCATCTGCCAGAGGGCACAGCCCAGCGGCGTCAGACGGTACAGGGCGTTTCCCCGCACGTCGGACAGATAGCCCGCAAGGCCCACCTGCCGGTAAACGGGGCCCTTACGGCGACGCCAGCAGCAAACAGCAGGCTGCACGACGCCATCTTCCCGGTCGGACGGCGCGCGTTCGGTCGCGTGCGGCGCGGAGGCGGCCTCCTCCGCCGGAGCGGGCAGTCCCTGCCGGGCCCAGGCGGTCAGGCACTGCGCGGCCCTGTCCGCATCGGCATAGGAAAGCTGCACGCACGGCAGGCGCTCCAGCAGGGCGCAGGCCGCATGCAGCGTCGTCCCGGCCTGCCCCGCATCAAAAAGACTCCGCTGCAGCAGGGCCGTTACGCCGTCCGCCGGTCCCAGCGCCCGCAGGCGCACAGGGCCGGAGGCCACACGCCGCAGGACCACGACCGCATGCGCAGCGTGTTTCGTTCCCCACGGGGCCGTGCCGGACTGTGCGGCATCCAGATAAACGGCGCTTCTGTCGCCGCAACCCCTGCGCGCCGCCACGTAGGAACGCAACGCGGATGATGGGGGCAGCGGCAGACGCAGGCGCGGCGCAATGCCGAACGAAAACAACAGCCCGTCACGCGTCAGGGCAACCATGTCGTCGCCGAAGCCGGTCCAGCCCCCGGCCATCAGACGCGTGGTCAGCACGCTTTTACCCGCCTGATGCGTGCCGCACAGCAAGAGACCGCAACCGTGCCCCGCAACGGCGGCCGCATGCAGCCGCCAGAGATCGGGCTGCTGCTCGCAGCAGGCCATAACCATTTCTATGGAGAGCGAACACAGAAAGGCGGCTTCCGTCGCCTCGCGCACCATGCGCTCTCCCTGATGCCAGACATAGCCGCCCCCGGGAGTACCTTCGACGCACCCTCCCGCCTCCGCGTCGCAACAGCGATGCGGCCACAGGGCAAAAAAACGCCGCGCGGCTTCCCGCAGCGGCGCTTGCGTAATGCGCAGGGGCCACGGCAGCCCCTCAAAGTAAAAAGTCGTCATGTATCCAGAGCAGTTTCTGTTTGAAGCGTTTCGCTGCAAACCTGCGGCCTGTCGTTTCGCGGAAACAGCGCATTTTTTCCGTTCACTTTGGACCGGGCGGCGTTATGCCGCCGCCTCGCGCTTCACCTTTTTCAAAGTTGAAACGCTCTAGCGCGGCTGCCAGCCGCCCAGACCGCCGGGATTACGGTATCCGCCGTCATGATAGTTCCCGCGATAGCCGCCGTTCCAGTGGCCGTGGGGGTAGGAAGGGCGGGTGTAGCGCGTCGGACGGGTATAGCGGGTCGGACGGGTGGGGCGGGTATAGCGCGTCGGGCGCGTATAACGGCTGTGTGCCTGAGCCGCATTCAGCCCCAGCAGAGCCGGAGCAGCATAGACAGCGCCTGCCGCAACCAGTGCCGCAAGCAGGGCCCGCCGCCGGGAGTGCAGCTTCTGTTCCGCGGATTGCTTCATGATCTGGCCTCCGAAACATGTTTCGGCATTCGTTACATGGCCGCCTGCTGCTGCCGAAATTCCGCAACCTGCGCATCCAGCGTCGCCTTTTCGGCCGCGCCGATACCCAGAGAGGCTGCCAGCGCATCAAGATAGCTGCGCTCCATAAAATGATCGCCACCCGTAATCATGGCGGAGATACGATAGAGATCCAGCGCTTCCTCGCGATTGCGAACACGCGCAGCCAGAACGCCGGGGTCCAGGGGCTGCTCCAGCGAACGCGCCACCAGGGCATCCGCGCTCTGTCCGGGGAACAAATGCGCCGCCGCTTCCTGAATATGCGCCTTTTCCTTCTCGTCAATATGCCCGTCGGCACGCGCCGCAAAAATCATGGCTTCCAGCAGCAGACGGGCGCTCTCGTCCTGCATGGGCAGGGCCGCCTGCTGCGCCGGAGGCGCAAGCTCCGGCTGCATCACGGTCGCCCGTGCCGGTTCCGCGGGCTGCGCGGAGCCCCCGCCGGACCACTTCTGAAACATCTTCCATGCCAGCGCGCCGACTGCCGCCGTGCCGCCCACCACCAGCGCGCCCTGAGCCACCTTGCGGGCCGTCTTGCCGGACATGAGCGTTCCCAGCAGACCGCCGAAGGCGGCGGAACCCAGCAGCGCCCCGAAACCTCCGGCGGCATTGGCCATATTGCCGACGCTGCGGGACGCGCTGCCTGCCATACCGGCCAGCCCGTCCTTCATGCTCTGCGCCGTCGGGTTCTGCCCTATGCCGCCGAGCATACCGCCAATCTTTTCCTTGACCTCATTGCCGAACTGCGAATTCAGCTGGGAACCCAGCTTGCTGAACAAATCTTTCATTATAGCACCTTGCGGCCTGCGCCGCGCTTGCCCGCTGCGGTCGGTCGCGACAGCGACTCCCGGGGGAAGATACAGACATCGGAATGCCCGGAGCAACAGGCTCCGAGCTGATGCCAGTATGCCGCAGCACTTGTCAGCGAAGCGTCAGTCTCCCGCGGTCTCTTCCTTGTCCAGCTGCGCCGCGGCTGCCGCAAGCACGGCGTCCTCGGCATCCTCCTGCCGCATGGTCAGCAGGCCGCCCGCCGCATTGCGATGTCCGCCGCCGCCAAAAAGCGCCGCCACATCCCGGACGCTGGTTGTTCCGCTGGAACGCATGCTCAGCTTGAATGTGCCGGGCGCATCTTCTCGCAGAAGCGCCGCCATACGCACGCCCTGCAGGCGCCGGATCTGCTCCACAATACCTTCGCAATCCTCCTTGCGCGCACCGCAACGCCGCAAATCTTCCAGTGTCACGGTGCACAGGGCAATGCTCCCCTGACGGGCGCAGCGGATGCCGCCCAGAGAACGCACCCAGAGGCGCAGCCGTCCCATGCTCCAGGAGCTTTCAAGACGCTCGCGCATGCCGTGCAGATCACAGCCGTTCTCCACCAGCAGAGCCGTCAGCCGCAGGACTTCCGCCGACGTATTGCCGTGCATGAAGCCCCCGGTATCGGTAATCAGCCCCAGCATGACCGCCTGTGCAAAGTCGCCCGTGGGGGGCACGCCCAGCGCAAAACCCACATAGGCCGCAAGCTGGGCCGTTGCCGCCGCCCCCGGCTCAATCCAGCGGGCCACGGCGGGCATGGGTTCGCCCAGATGATGATCGATGTTGACGACCGGCAGGGTCGCCAGCAGGGGTTCCAGATCGCCGCCCACGCGCCGGGCTTCGCTGCAGTCGGCCACCAGCGCCGTCGAGGGCGAGAACGGCAATGTGCCGACGCTGTTGCGCAGCACGCCGGGCAGGGGCAGAAATTGCAGATAGTCATAGATGCCCGTGGCGCTGTAAAGCACAAACTCCTTGCCCAGAAAGCGCAGGATATGCCCCAGCGCGGCCACGGCTCCCAGCGCGTCGCCGTCCGGGTTCACATGCCCGGAAACAATGAAACGATCGCCGCTGCGCAGAGCCTCGGCCATACGCAGCGCATCTCCGCGCCAGCTTTCCGGTATATAGTCCAGAAAAGATTCATTCTGCAGCATAAATTTCCACCTGACTGTCTGTCATACGCTCAGGACAAACCTCTTCCATCATCAGCAGGCATTTGTCCATGCGGCTGCGCAAATGCGCTTCACTATTGGAAAGAGAGGCCACGGCAAGACGCAGCCGCGTCAGGCTGTCTTCCGTTCCGGCCTCCGCAATGGCGACGTTGAAGGTATTGCGCACCTTCTGTTTCAGGCTGTTGGCCACGCGCCGTTTGCCTTTCAGATTATCGTTGCCGTCCAGACTGAATTCCACTGTCAGCACCGCTACAAAAAGCGTCGCCCCCATGCGCCTCCCCTGTCTGCCTTTTCCTGACGTTCATCAGAACCTCTGTTACCACTATCCCCAGTTTATTCGGGGAGAACATTAGAGCATTTTTAGTTTGAAATGCTTCGCATTTCAAACCATACGGCCTGTCGTTTCGCGGAAAAAGCGCGGTTTTTTCCGCTCACTTTGGGCCGGGCGGCGCTGTGCCGCCGCCTCGCGTTTCACCTTTTTCAAAGGTAAAACGCTCTATTCAATGGCAGAACGCTCTGAGTTTCATGGCTCTACCCTTCCCAAAAGTTCGCCGCAGGTCAAGCTCCGCTCCGGAGACAAAAAACGACGCCCCGTCATGAGGACGGAGCGTCGCATTTTCATCGGGAAAGAGGAAAGAAGGCTACAGGGTAGCGGCTTCTTCCACGGTTTCAAAGGCTTCGATCACGTCGCCGACCTTGATGTCGTTGAAGTTTTCGAGGCCCACGCCGCACTCGTTACCCTTGACGACTTCACGGGCATCGTCCTTGAAGCGCTTGAGGGAACTGATCTTGCCGGTGTAGACAACTACGCCGTCGCGCAGCAGACGCACGCCCGCATTGCGGGCAATCTTGCCGTCGGCCACATAGGAACCGGCAATGGTGCCCACCTTCGGAACGCTGAAGAGATCGCGGACTTCGGCCTGACCGAGGTAGACCTCGCGCTGCACGGGAGCCAGCAGACCGGCCATGGCGCTCTTGATGTCGTCAACCAGCTTGTAGATGATGTCGTAGAAACGCACATCCACATTCTCGCGGTCGGCCACATCCTTGATCTTGGCGGTGGGACGCACATTGAAGCCGATGATGATGGCCTGCGAAGCGCTGGCCAGCAGGATATCGGATTCGGAAATGGCGCCGGTGCCGCCATGCACCACATTGATGCGCACCTTGTCGGTGCTCTGCTTGTTGAGGGCTTCGGTGATGGCTTCGAGGCTGCCCTGCACGTCGGCCTTGAGCACCAGATTCAGGGTCAGGGCCTCCTGATCGTCGGCGCGACGGGACAGGAAGGTTTCCAGCGTCACCTTGGATTCGCTGGCCAGATCGCGTTCGCGCTGCTTGGTGGCGCGGGTATCCGCAATGCGGCGGGCCAGCTTTTCATCGGCCACGACGAAGAACTCTTCGCCCGCTTCCGGCACGCCTTCAAAGCCCTGCACTTCAACGGGAATGGCAGGCCCGGCCTCCTTGATTTTCTTGCCCTGATCGCTGGTCAGCGCGCGGGCGCGGCCGGAAAACTGACCGCAGACGAAGTTGTCGCCCTGCCGCAGCGTGCCTTCCTGAATCAGCACCGTGGCCACGGGGCCGCGGCCCTTGTCCAGTTTGGCTTCCACAATGCGGCCGCGCGCGGGCTTGTTGGGGTTGGCCTTCAGTTCCATGATTTCGGACTGGAGAGCCACCATTTCCAGCAGCTCGTCGAGGCCCTGGCGCGTCTTGGCGGACACGCGGGCCACGATGGTATCGCCGCCCCAGTCTTCAGGCTGCAGGCCCAGCTCGGACAGTTCACGCAGCACGCGATCGGGGTCCGCAGCGGGCTTGTCCATCTTGTTCACGGCCACGATGATCGGCACGCCGGCGGCGCGGCTGTGGTTGATGGCTTCGCGGGTCTGCTCCATGACGCCGTCGTCGGCGGCCACGACCAGAATGACGAGGTCCGTCACCTGCGCGCCGCGGGCGCGCATGGCCGTAAAGGCTTCATGGCCGGGCGTATCGAGGAAGACAATATCCCCGCGCTTGGTCTTGACGTGGTACGCGCCGATATGCTGGGTAATGCCGCCCGCTTCGCCGCTGGTGACATTGCTCTTGCGGATGGCGTCCAGCAGGGAGGTCTTACCGTGGTCGACGTGGCCCATGATGGTCACGACCGGCGGACGCGGCTTCAGATCCTCGGGACGATCCGGCTCCTGCGGGGTCAGGTAATCTTCTTCGGAGAAACCGGCCTTTTCCACTTCGTAGCCGAATTCCGCGGCAACGAGGGTTGCGGTATCAATGTCCAGCGACTGGTTGATGGTCGCCATGACGCCCAGACCGAAGAGCACCTTGATGATTTCGTTGGCCTTGAGGCCCATCTGATGCGCCATGTCCGCCACGCGGATGGCCTCGGTCACGCGGATCTTGCGCTTGGCGGCCTTCAGGGGCTGAGTGGCGGGCGCGGCAGGAGCGGGCTTGCCGGGCTTGCGGCGGCCCTTGTTGCTGCGATTCATGCGCGGCGCATCATCGTCGTCGTTGCCGTGGCGGCCGAAATCGCCCTGCTGGAAGTCCACCGTGCGGCGGCCCTTGTTGCGCTTCTTCTTGCTCTGCCCTTCGCCGGCATCGGCCGGGGACGGCGCGGAGGCAAAGTCCATGCCGGGACGGCCGCCGCCGAAACGGTTGCCGCCGGAAGGACGATTGCCGCCGCCGGGACGGCTGTTGCCGCCGCGGTCCTCGCGCTGCTGGCGCGGCTGAGTGCTGCCGGGCGCGGGGCGGGAAATAACGCGCACCTGCGGCGTTGCGGGCGCGGGTTCAATAACGCGGGCGCGCTGCGGCGTTGCGGCCTGCGGCGCAGCCTCGGCATTGGCCGGAGCCGCGGGAGCAGACGTTTCCGCACGCGGGGGCAGCGTCGGCGCGGACGAACCTTCAGGTTTGGCGGAAGCATCGGGGCGCGTCAGCACGCGCGCCTTGGCGGAAGCGCGTTCGGCACGTTCGGCCCGCTCGGCGGCCTTTTCGGCGCGCTCGGCTTCGTCCCGCTCCTTCAGAGCGGCAAACACGGGCGACACGGCCGGACGCTCCGGCTTTTTGGAAACAGGCTGCGGCTTGGGCGCAGGTTTCGGGGCCTCCTCGACCGGAGCCGGAGCAGGCGTCACCACAACGGCTGCGGGACGGGCCGGGGCCGCGGGCTGTTCGTCGGGACGGCGGATGATCCGCGCCCGGGGAGCCTCCACGGCGCGGGGACGCGCGGCCTGCCGGGGAGCTTCCGCGCTCTTTTCCGGCGCGGCGGGCTGCTCGGGAGCGGCCTCCGCAGCAGGGGCCGGAGCGGCAGGCGTTTCAGGTGCGGACGCCGGGGCGGCCGACGCTTCCGGCGCTGCAGCAACGCCAGCGGCCCTGGCGGGGGCTTCTTCTCTGGCATGGCGACGGCGCACCTTCACGCCTTCGCCCTGTGCGCGGGCATCTTCCTGCGGCGCGGCGAACTGCTGGCGCAGACGCTGCGCCTCTTCTTCGGAAACGGAGCCCTGCACCGACTTGATGGAGGAGCCCAGCTTCTGCGCTGCGGGCAGAAGGTCCTTGGGATCCTTGCCGATCTGGCTCGCAAGTTCTTTCAGTTTGATTCTACTTTCCGGCATTACTTTCCCCCTTGCGCCGCGTACCCGGCCTGAACTTCGCAAACTTTTTCGCGCATCCAGGATTGGAACACAGGTACCAGCCTCTACCCGGGTGTGTTTGGGTCTCGTCTATCTGTAAATTTCCTTGGGCGTCACGCACATAGCGCGTCAAGGACGCCTTGGGCGCGCGTTCACGGCAAATGACGCACATGCGCACCGGCCCGGCATAGTCCTCCGGGCAGCCGGCTCTAGGCGTCGCCATGTCCGGCATCTGCCCTGCCGTCGGCGTCCGCGGCCCTGTCATCTTCAGTCCGGGGCTCTGCCGCGACAGCCTCCCCGCCCGATACCGGCGCGAGGAAGTGGATGGCCGAACGCAGATCCGCAATGCGGGCATCCGACAGCGCCAGCTTGTCCGCCAGTTCCGCATCAGAGGCATCGCGCAGCTTGTCCAGCGTGGAATATCCCGCTTCCAGCAGCGCCTCCACGGACACTTCCGCAACGCTGGCCACCTGCTCCAGGCCGTGCCCGATGGCATTGGCCTCGTTGTAGCGGGTCTCGGTAAAGATATCGACCTTCCAGCCCAGCAGGCGCGCCGCCAGCTTGACGTTCTGGCCCTTGCGGCCGATGGCGTTGGTCAGCTGATCATCGGGAACAATGACTTCCAGCAGATTTTCCGCTTCATCCACCACAATGCGCGAAACCGTGGCCGGGGCCAGCGCATTGCGGGCATAGGTGGCGATGTCCGGGCTCCAGACCACAATGTCGATGCGCTCGCCGCGCAATTCCTGCACGATGTTCTGGATACGGGAGCCGCGCACGCCCACGCAGGCGCCCACGGGGTCAACATCGCGCTCGCGCGAGAGCACGGCCACCTTGGCGCGGCTGCCGGGATCGCGGGCCACGCCCATGATCTGCACCACGCCGTCGTCCACTTCGGGTACTTCACGGCGGAACAGCGCGGCCATGTAATCCCGGTGCGAACGGGAAATGACAACCTGCGGACCGCGGCCTTCCTTGCGGACTTCGATAATCAGGGCCTGCACACGATCATTACGCTTGTAGTGCTCGCGGGGAATCTGCTCCTCGCGCGGCAGGACGGCTTCAGTACGGCCCAGGTTGACGACCCAGCCGCCCTTGTCGCGCCGCTGCACGATACCGGAGACAATCTCGCCCACGCGATCCTTGAATTCCTCATAGATGATTTCCTGCTCGGCGTCGCGCATGCGCTGAATGATCACCTGCTTGGCGGACTGGGCGGCAATGCGCCCCAGGTCTTCCACCTTGACGCGGAAACCCATTTCGTCGTCCAGCTGCACCGAGGGATCATGTTCCCGGGCCTCGCTGAGGGCTATCTGCATGTCCTCGTTGGCAACGTCGTCGTCCTCCACAACCAGCTTGTACTGATAGACGTCGATGTCGCCCGTATCATCATTATAGGAAACTTCCACATCCATATCTTCGCTGAAGCGGCGCAATACCGAGGTGCGCACGGCATCTTCCAGCGTATCGATAAGCATGTTGCGATCGAGACCCTTGTCCTTGCTGATCTGGTCAATGGCCTTCTTGAGTTCAAGGTTCATGATGCCTCCCGCTGCCGCGCGCGCGGCGTGGATTCACGTTGGCCGCGCGCTCTCGTCGCCGCAATGCGTGACGGCGCGTGACACGGCGTTGCTTCCGGCGTGCCGGAATTCAAAAAATGTGTACAGACGCGTCCCTGACTGCCGTCCGGCAGTCGACGCTCCGCATCCTCTGTTGCCTGAAATCAGATATCCAGCCCGTCCAGCGCCTCGTTGGGCATGGGCGCGCGCCTGCGCTCCCGGCCTCCGTGCGCTTCGTCGCCATGCCTGCGCTGCCTGCCGCTCCCGCCCTTGCCGGGACGCGCGGGCTGCTGAAAGACATACAGCCGCGCCACGCGCCGCGTCGCCTCCCAGGGGATACGGACCTCGGGCAGATTCTCGGGGGTTACTTCTCCCGAGCCGCTCACCGTGGCCGGAGCAAGCGTAAAGGCATCCTCCGACACGGCCGTCAGCCGGCCGCGCCAGACCCGGCGCGCCACGTCAAGCCCCTCCGGCGTGAAGCCGGACGGCATGCGCGCCTCGATCATATCCCCCATATAGGGGCGCATCTGGGCGGACGAAAAGAACAGACGGTTGAATCCGGGGGTGGAAACCTCCAGCACATAGGCCTGAGGGAAAATATCTTCCACATCCAGCGCAAGACCGATGCGCCGGGAAATTTCTTCGCACTGGGCGATGGTGGCGGAAAAGGCGGACGGGTCCGGCGCTTCCTCCGAAGAACCCGCGGCAGCCTGCGAAAGCACGCCGTCGGCCGCTTGTTCCGGGGCGAGCGGCGCCTCCACAAAAAGGCGCACCACGGGGCGGCCGGTCTGGGTGATCTCCACGCCCCAGATCTCCAGCCCGAGAGAACGAACCACCGGTCCGGCAATACGAACAAGGGCGTCTTTTACGGCGGCGTCACTCATGCGTCTCCCTCCCTTGCCCGATGCGGGGCAAGCATAAAAAAAGGGGGCCTTTGCAGGCCACCCCGTTGTGAACTCGATGTTCGTCATCAGGATGTCGCGCGCCGTCACCGGCCTCGCGTCACGCGATGAGCAATAGCATTTTCCCGGCCAATGTCAAGAAAAATCGCGCTCCGCGCCGCTTTGCACAGAAAAACTGCACAATTTTGAAAAAGTTTCTTGACAACTCCCCGGATCTTCGTCTAGAGTGAACATCTCGAAAGGGTCGTTAACTCAGTAGGTAGAGTATCTGCCTTTTAAGCAGAGAGTCGCAGGTTCGATCCCCGCACGACCCACCATGCCTGCACAGGGGCTTGCGCATGAGCGTTCAGGCCCCTTTTTACAGCAAAACAAAAAAGTCCGCACTTTTTTGTTGACAGAACGGCGCTGTTCAGGCAAAGTCCGTTCTTGCCGTGGGGCTGTAGCTCAGTTGGGAGAGCGCTTGAATGGCATTCAAGAGGTCAGGAGTTCAATTCTCCTCAGCTCCACCAGAAAATCTTCGGTCTTTGACCGACTTATAAGGCACGAGGTAATCCCAAAACTCATGCCTCCGATCCGAAAGGATCACTTCATACCCATTGCGGGGCTGTAGCTCAGTTGGGAGAGCGCTTGAATGGCATTCAAGAGGTCAGGAGTTCAATTCTCCTCAGCTCCACCAGAAGACAAAAGGCTGTCCAAAAGGACAGCCTTTTTTGTTTTGCTGCTATCCGCCCGGCAGGCTCATGTCTCAACAGAGCATTTTCAGTTTGAAATGCGAGGCATTTCAAACTACAAGTCATTTCATAATTCTGGAAAAATTATGAATTTCAGTTAAGGTAAAAGAATGAGTAAAGCCGAAATGTTAACAGACGAGCAGTGGGCAATCCTGGAGCCGCTTTTTCAAGAAGAACGCACAGGCGCGGGGCGTCCGCAAGTTCATACGGATCGCGAGGTGCTGAACGGTATTCTCTGGGTTCTGCGCACAGGAGCCGCATGGATGGATCTGCCCGGCAGATTCCCATCGTCATCCACCTGCTACAGGAGATTCAGCAAATGGGTAAAAGACGGCAGGCTCAAAAAAATTCTGGAGGCTCTGGCAAGGCATCTTGAAGATAAGGAACTGATTGATTTAGAAAAATGTTTTATTGACGGCTCCTTTGTAGTGGCAAAAAAAGGGGGGCAAAAGTTGGAAAGACCAAGCGGGACAAAGGTACGAAGCTCATGGTTATTGCAGACGCTTCAGGTTTACCTGTCGCCTTGCACACGGATTCTGCTAACCCTCATGAAATCAAACTTGTGCAGGCTACGCTCAATGCAATTGTCACAGTGGGACGCCCCCGAAGAATTGTCGGGGATCGTGCCTATGACAGCGATCCGCTTGATGAAGCCCTTGCTGGACAGGGAATTGAACTTGTCGCGCCGCATCGGAAAAACCGCAAAAAGGCCCCCACGCAAGATGGTAGAATGCTTAGCAGATATAAAAGACGATGGAAAATCGAATGCCTTTTTGCGTGGCCTAACAAATTCAGAAAAGTAATAACTCGTTGGGAACTCTGCGCCGAACGCTATAGGGGTCTTGTTTATCTTGCTTTTTGTATGATTTTACTACGCCGTATTATAAGAAGCGGCCTCTAGAAAGTGTCCCATATATTGTTCAGCTATTTGAAATTATTGAAAAAGATACTCACCTAGAGCCAAAATTAATTCAATAATGTCAACATGTTAAATAAAATTGACGACACCACCTAAAGCCTGTTAACATTAACTTTTTATTTCAAATAAATAGAAAATACGACCTGCACATAACATTTAAGAGATATTTTCCACATAGCCTGCATCCCTCTGAAAAAAGCGCGTTGGGGGAAGGATG
>DXFI01000171.1 GCA_019114565.1 Candidatus Desulfovibrio intestinigallinarum
GTGGAAATCAAGCTCTAGTGAGAGGCAGTCATGGCTGAGAAAATGGGAATTTTGGGTCGCAAGCTTGGCATGACCCGTATTTTCGCCGGTGACGGCGCCGCTGTGCCCGTTACCGTGATACAGGCTGGCCCCTGCCCCGTCACCCAGGTGAAAACGGTGGAAAAGGACGGCTACAACGCGTTGCAGATCGCGCTGACCGAAGCCAAGGAAAAGCACGTCGGCAAGGCCATGCGCGGCCATTTCGCCAAGGCCGGCACCGGTCTGTACCGTCATCTGCGGGAGATCCGTCTGGAAGGCGCTCCGGAAATGGAAGCCGGCCAGCAGCTCACCGTGGAAATGTTCGCCGCCGGCGACAAGGTGAAAGTGACCGGCACGAGCCTTGGTAAGGGCTATCAGGGCCGGATGCGCCGCTGGAACTTCGCCGGTTCCAAGGACACGCACGGCTGCGAAAAGGTGCACCGCAACAACGGCTCCATCGGTAACAACACCTTCCCCGGCCACGTGTTCAAGGGCCGCAAGATGGCCGGCCACTGGGGCAATGAAACCGTGACGGAAATGGGCCTTATGATTGTTGACGTGCGTCCCGAGGATAACGTCATTCTGGTCAAAGGTTCCGTGCCCGGCCCCAAGAACGGGCTGGTGCTGATCCGCAAGCAGTAGGAGAAGCAGCATGGCTACCATTACAGTTTTTGACCAGAACAAGGTGAAAGCCGGCGAAGTGACGCTGGCTCCCGAAGTGTTTGAAGTGGAGGCCCGCCCCGAGATCCTCAATCTCGTGGTGCGCGCCCAGATGGCCGCCAAGCGCGCCGGCACGCATCAGACCAAGACTCGTGCCTTCGTTTCCGGCGGCGGCAACAAGCCCTGGAAGCAGAAGGGCACCGGCCGGGCCCGTTCCGGCTCCAACCGTTCGCCCATCTGGCGCGGCGGGGCCATCATCTTCGGCCCCCAGCCCCGCGACTACAGCTTCAAGGTGAACAGCAAGGTGCGCGCTCTGGCGCTGAAGATGGCGCTCTCCAGCCGTCTGGCTGCCGAGAACCTCATGGTCGTCAAGGCCATCGAACTGCCTGAAGCCAAGACCAAGCACTTTGCCAAGGTGGCTGACACCCTGGGCCTGACCAAGGCGCTCATCGTGACCCCCGAGGACAACGAGGCGCTGACCCGTTCGGCCCGCAACATCCCCGGCCTCACGCTGACCACTCCCGACCGCCTGAGCGTGCTGGAAGTGCTTCGCCACAAGCAGCTCGTGCTGCTGGAAGGCGCCGTCAGCCCCGTGCAGGCCCGCTTCGAGAAGAAAGGGGCGTAGTCATGGAATATACTCAGGTTCTTATCAAGCCCCTGCTGACCGAAAAGACGACCCTGCTCAAGGATACGTCCAACCAGGTGGCTTTTTACGTCCATCCCAAGGCCAACAAGCTGGAGATCCAGCAGGCCGTGGAAAAGGCGTTCAATGTGAAAGTGGAATCCGTCAACGTGGTTCGCAAGGCGCCCTCCGATCGTGAGCGCCAGGGCCGCGTGGTCGGCCGCAAGCCCGGCTACAAGAAAGCCTACGTGACCCTGCGTCAGGGCGATAAAATCGAGTTCTTCGAGGGAGTGTAACCATGGCTGTCCGCAAGCTGAAACCGACCTCCGCGGGGCGCCGTTTCCAGACGGTTTCCGATTTTGAGGAAATCACCCGCTCCACTCCGGAGAAGTCGCTGACTGTCGGTCTGACCAAGAAGGCCGGCCGCAACAATCGTGGCCGCGTGACCAGCCGCCGTCGTGGCGGCGGCGTCAAGCGCCTGTACCGTATCATCGACTTCAAGCGCAACAAGCTGGGCATCCAGGCCAAGGTGGCGCACATCGAGTACGACCCCAACCGTACCGCCCGCATCGCCCTGCTGCACTATGCCGACGGCGAAAAGCGCTACATCATCGCCCCCGTGGGTCTGAACCAAGGCGATGTGGTCATCTCCGGCGAAGGCGCGGACATCAAGCCCGGCAACGCCATGCAGATGGCCCGCATCCCCGTGGGTACGGTCATCCACAACGTGGAACTGTATCCCGGCAAGGGCGGCCAGCTCTGCCGCGCCGCCGGCACCTACGCCCAGCTCATCGCCAAGGAAGGCAAGTACGCCCTGCTGCGTCTGCCCTCCGGCGAAGTCCGCAAGGTGCTCGCCGCCTGCGTGGCGACCGTGGGCCAGGTGGGCAACATCCAGCACGAGAACATCTCGCTGGGCAAGGCCGGTCGTAACCGCTGGCTCGGTCGCCGTCCCAAGGTCCGCGGCGTGGCCATGAACCCCATCGACCACCCCCTGGGCGGCGGCGAAGGCCGCAGCTCCGGTGGCCGTCACCCCGTGTCGCCCTGGGGTATGCCTGCCAAGGGCTTCAAGACCCGCGACCGCAACAAGGCGTCCTCGCGTCTTATCATCAAGCGCCGCGGCCAGAAGTAGGAGTAGCACATGCCCAGATCGCTGAAAAAAGGGCCGTTCATTGACGGCCATCTGATGAAGAAGGTCGAAACCGCCGTGGCCAACAATGACCGCCGCGTCGTCAAGACCTGGTCGCGCCGCTCGACCATCCTGCCCGAAATGGTGGGGCTGACCTTTGCGGTGCACAATGGCAAGAAGTTCGTGCCGGTGTTCGTGACCGAAAACATGGTGGGCCATAAGCTGGGCGAATTCTCGCCCACCCGCACCTTCCACGGTCATGCTGCCGACAAAAAGGCCAAGGCCGGCAAGAAGTAGGGTAGGGATATGGAATCGAAAGCTATCGCAAAGTTCCAGCGGGTTTCTCCCCGCAAGACCCGTCTTGTGGCCAAGAACGTGCAGGGCCGCGGTGTGGAAGAGGCGCTCAACATCCTGCGCTTCACCCCCAACAAGCCCGCGGGTGTGCTGCTCAACGTGCTGAAAAGCGCGCTGGCCAATGCCTCCCAGCTCGGCGGCGTGAATGTGGACGCCATGGTGGTCAAGGAAGTCATCGTGAACGAAGGCCCGACCTGGAAGCGCTTCATGCCCCGCGCTCAGGGCCGCGCCACCAAGATTCACAAGCGTACCAGTCACGTTACCGTCATACTCGCAGAAGGGCAGGAATAGGCTATGGGTCAGAAAGTACATCCGTTTGGCTTCCGGCTTGGGTACAACAAGAACTGGCAGTCCCGCTGGTTCAGCAAGAAGGAATACCCTGCCTTTGTCTACGAGGACAGCAAGATTCGCGCCTTCGTCAAGAAGCTCCTCTATCATGCGGGCCTGGCGAAGATCGAGATCGAACGCGCCGGCGGCAAAGTGCGCCTGATCCTTTCCACCGCTCGTCCCGGCATCGTCATCGGCCGCAAGGGCGTGGAGATCGAAAAGCTGCGCAATGACCTGCGCCAGAAGTTCGGCCGCGAATTCTCGCTGGAAGTGAATGAGATCCGCCGTCCCGAGATCGAAGCCCAGCTGGTGGCCGAGAACATCGCCCAGCAGCTGGAGCGCCGTGTGGCCTTCCGCCGCGCCATGAAGCGCACGGTGACCATGGCCCGCAAGTTCGGCGGCGAAGGCATCAAGGTGACCTGCGCCGGCCGCCTGGCCGGTGCGGAAATCGCCCGTACCGAATGGTACCGTGATGGCCGCGTGCCTTTGCAGACCCTGCGCGCCGACATCGACTACGGCTTTGCCGAAGC
>DXFI01000172.1 GCA_019114565.1 Candidatus Desulfovibrio intestinigallinarum
TTGAAATGCTTCGCATTCCAAACCATACGGCCTGTCGTTTCGCGGAAAAAGCGCGGTTTTTCCGCTCACTTTGGGCCGGGCGGCGCTGTGCCGCCGCCTCGCGTTTCACCTTTTTCAAAGTTGAAACGCTCTAAATCAGGAATTATTGCCTCTTCGGGCGAGTCGGTTACTTTCCGCTTCCCAGCGCCGCGGAAGCCCCCTTGTGGCAGGGACGGCAGCCCGTGAATTCGGGATGCTTCGCCTTCTGCGCCGAGTGGCAGGAATAGCAGGAACGCTCGGACTCGCGGGAATGGAAGGCCATGAAAACGCTCATGCTATCCCGTTCGCGCGGGCCCTTGAGGGAATGACATTCCTCCGTCGTACAGGACACATAGGGCTTGTCCGTCGGCGAGGCATGATGGCAGAAGCCGCACTTGATGCCCTTGTGCGACGTATGGCGGAAAATAACATGCATGCGATCCGAAGCGCCGGAGCGCAGCTCAATGGGCTTTTTCAACACGCTTGTGCGTGCCGGATTATCCTGAGCCAGAGCCTGTCCCGCACACAATGCGGTGGCAAGCATAACTGCGGCTGCAATATATTTCACGGAAAAACTCCTTGGAACGCCTGCCGGCCATGCCGGCGGCCTTGTTGCCTGGCCTGAAAGGCTAGAACATATTCCAGAAAGAGGGTCTGAGCGGTTGCAGCCCCCTGCGGGAAGCAACCATATCAAGATGCAGCATGCCAAGGGCCATGGCGTCCATATCGGGCACGGCTTCCCGTTCCCGCAGATCGACGGTGGGGCAATAGGTCTTGCAGTGCACGCACCAGTCAAGACGCTCTCCGTTGGCCCCTTCGCTTTCACGCAGAATTTCCATCACTTCGTTGCCCTGCCTGCCGCACGAGGGGCAGGTGCTGCGGCGAAACGTCCAGCTTGTGGCGCACAGGCCGCAGTGCAGGCGCTTCTTGCCGCCGCCGCCCGCCAGAAAGGCGTTCTTTTCGTCAAAGACGCGCTTGTCGAGCGTGGCGATAACAGGCAGTGAACCGCAAACAGGACAATAGCCCTGCGTCCAGACGGCCGCGCCGTTCCACGGCGCCTCGCCCTCCGCGGGCTGAGCCTGCAGGGCCAGCGCCCGCAAAACGGGCGCCGCAATGAAATCCAGCGCAAATGCCAGCACTTCCGGCTGTATGTCCGCCTCTTCGGCCAGACGCCGGAAATCCGGCTCGTTACCGGCGATCAGGGCTTCCACCGCCTGTTCCGACGCCGTTCCCTCCCCTTTGACGAAGAGGGCCTCCAGAGCGTCTCTGTACCGGGCCGGAGCCTCCAGCGCGCACAGCAGCGGCAGCACACGCTCCGCCGCCGTCCGCAGAGGAGCGGCCAGACCGCGCAGAGAAAGGCCCGCCATCAGGGGCACGCCCTGCGCGGCGCGCTCCGCGGAGAACGCCGGCAGCGTCACCGCGGCGGCAACGGCCTCTTCAACCTCGGCCCTCAGGGCCGCGCGGGTTTCCAGCAGGGGGCGGAAGGCCTCCAGCACGGGTTTGAGAACTGGCCGCCGGGCGGCAATCTCCGCCAGGGTTTCCGATACGGTAAGACAGGTTTCAGCCATGAATGCTCCCTTGGCCGCGGCGGCCGGGGCCGCCGCTCCGCATGCGCGCCTATCGCTGGGCGAAGGCGGCGAAATCGTGATAATGCTCAGGCTCTTCGGCCAGCAGATAGATGACGTTCACATCTTCGGCGTCGATCAGACGCGCCTTGGGGAATTCGGCCTTGACGCTCTCAAGACGCTTGCGCGCCTTTTCCAGCACTTCGGCGCGCTCGCCGAAGGTCATGGCCCCCGTGGGGCAGGTCTTGACGCACATGGGCACCATGCCGTTGCTGACACGATCAATGCACATGTCGCATTTGGTCAGGCGCTTGGTGGCGGCATCATAGCGCGGAATGTTGTAGGGGCAGGCGTCAATGATGGCCTGCACGTCTTCCGCGCTGAGCTTGGTCGATTTTTCCGTAACGAGCACGGCCCCGGTGGCGCGGTCCTGCACCATGGCGCCGGGCACGGTCATGTCCGCCACGTCCACGCAGACGGGCGTTACGCAGTGACGGCACTGCTCGGGGAAAAAGTTCCAGACGACCTTGCCTTCCGCATTCAGATGTTCCCGAAAGCGGACGACCTTGAAGTTGTAGGGATTGAGATCCGGCGGATTCTGATGCGTGCCGCGCTGCTTTGTGGCGTTGGCGGGATGATCATGCCATTCCTTGCAGGCCACCTGACATCCGCGACATGCCGTGCACCGCGTGGTGTCGATCAAAAATGATTTCGGCATCTTGCTTGCTCCTTGCAGGGCGCGTTCCAGGAACGCGCCCTGCGTTTGAACTAGAGGATTTCTGTCAGCTTGTCGGCCTTGCGAATATTCACGCAGCAGGCCTTGGCTTCAGGAATGGTCGTATTGGGATCATAGGCCGTCACCGTCAGCCGGTTGGTGGAGTCGCCGCAGTTGGGCGTTGTCCAGCCGTAGGCAAAGGGCATGCCGATGAGGTGCACGGTCTTGCCCATGACGGTGAAGGGACGCAGACGGATGGTCACCATGGCAATGGCCTCCACACGTCCGCGCGGGCTTTCGACAATCACGCCGTCGCCGTTCTTGATGCCCTTTTCCTTGGCCAGCTCCCGGCTCATTTCCACATAGAGCTGCGGTTCGGCTTCCAGCAGGTTCGGCACGTTGCGGGTTTCGCCGCCGCCGCACCAGTGTTCCGTCATGCTGTAAGTCGTCAGCACAATGGGATAATCCGGGTCGGCCGCGCGGGCGAACTTGTCCAGTTCCGAGGCATGGAACTTGTAGACCGGGCTGCGCAGCTGACCGGAGAAGGGATGACGTTCCACAGGCGGCTCCGCAGGCTCGTAATGCTCGGGGAAGGGGCCGTCCTTGAGGCCCGGACCGTAGAGCTGCGCGTAACCGTTGGTCGTCATGATGAAGGCCAGTTTGCCCTTTTCGGCGTCCGCCTGCGGGGCCCACGGACCGTCGGGCACGTCGCCCACCCACTTGGAGCCGTCCCACTCGATGACGGCCTTGGCGGGATTGTAGGGCTTGCCGTTGATGTCCACGGAAGCGCGGTTGTACAGGATGCGCCGGTTCACGGGCCAGCACCACGACCAGTTCGGATACAGGCCGATGGCCGCCTGCATGGGCGTCTGGCTGGGATCGCGCTTCTTGGACTTGTTGCCCTCTTCTTCCGTATAGCTGCCGCAGTAGAGCCAGTTGAGCGAGGAAGTCGTGCCGTCGTCCTTCAGGTTGCCGAAGGCGGGCACCAGCTGGCCCTTCTTGTAGGTCTTGTCGCCCACCTTGGTGTCGGCCCAGAAGAAGCCGTTGATGCGGCGAGTCCATTCTTCGGCGTCATACCTGGCGGGCCAGTTCTGCTTGAGCAGCGCTTCGGGCAGCACGCCGCCCTCCTTGGTGTACATCTCGCGCAGCTTGTTGATCAGCGGCACAAAGACATCCGCAAAGTTGCGGGCCTGTCCGCCGGGCTCCACGGCCTTGTCGAACCATTGCAGCCAGCGGCCGCTGTTGCTGATGGTCCCGGCCTTTTCCACACGATGCGCCGAAGGCAGCAGGAAGACTTCCGTCTTCTTGGTCCTGGGGTCCACGCCGGGCCGCCGCCAGTTGTCGGAGGTCTCGGAGTGATGCAGTTCGGAGCAGACCAGCCAGTCAAGATGATCGAGAGCGGCGCGCATCTTGTTGGTGTTGGGGAAGCTGTTCATGGGATTCACGCCGAAGACGAAGCCGCCCTTCATCTTGTCGTGCAGCATCTTGTCCATGATGTACATGTAGGAATAGTCTTCGCCCTTCTCGCCCTTGGGCAGCAGCCCGTAGCAGAAGTCGTTCTCGGGCGTGGCCGCATCACCGAACCAGCCCTTGAGCAGGCTTGCGAAGTACTTGGGACGGTTGCCCCACCAGTTGGCGCTGTTCTTGAGCGCCGTCACGGGCGTATTGGCCTTGTTGAATTCGGCCAGCGTCTGCCACTGGGCCAGCGGCAGGGCGATATAGCCCGGCAGCGTATGGTAGAGCAGCGCATGGTCGGTCGAACCCTGCACGTTGGGTTCGCCGCGCAGGGCGTTGATGCCGCCGCCGGCCACGCCGATATTGCCCAGCAGCAGCTGAACAATGGACGAAGCGCGGATATTCTGCACACCCACGGTGTGCTGCGTCCAGCCCAGCGCATAGAGGATGGTCCCCGCCTTGTCCGGCTTGCCGGTGGCGCAGAAGGCCTTGTAGACCTTCAGCAGGTCATCCCTGGAAACGCCCGTTGTCGCGGACACGTTCTCCAGCGTGTAACGGGAGTAATGCTTTTTCAGCAGATTGAAGACGCACCGCTCGTGCGTCAGCGAGAAGTCGCGCACCGGCGCGCCCTTTTCGTCGGTTTCGAAAGCCCACGTGCTCTGATTGTAGCTGCGCGTGGCCGCGTCGTAGCCGCTGAAAAGGCCGTTGTCGAAGCCGAACTTCTTGCCGACCACAAAGGAGGCGTTGGTGTAGTTGACGACGTATTCCTTGAAATAACACTCGTGTTCAAGGATGTAATTGATCATGCCGCCGAGGAAGGCGATATCCGTGCCCGACCGCAAGGGCACATGGAAATCGCAGCGGGCCGAAGTACGCGAGAACTTCGGGTCCACATGCATAATGACGGCGCCGTTGTCCTTTGCCCGCATGACCCACTTGAAGCCCACGGGATGATGTTCCGCAGCATTGCTGCCCATAATAAGCACCGCATCGGCATTCTTGATGTCGATCCAGTGATTGGTCATCGCACCACGTCCGAACGACTCTGCCAGAGCCGCAACAGTGGGGCTGTGTCAGACCCGTGCCTGGTGGTCCATATGGACGACGCCCAGGCTTCTCATGGCTTGATGGATGACGGCGCATTCTTCATTGGAGGCATGGGACGTGCCCATCATGAAGATGCTTTCGAGGCGGTTGACGGTCTGACCGGCCTCGTTCTTCAGAATCATGTCCTTGTCACGGGCGTCCTTGACGCGGCGGGCAATCTGGTTCAGCGTCCAGTCCCAGTCCTTCTCTTCCCACTTGTCGCTGTGCGGCGCGCGGTACAGAGGCTTCGTGAGACGGTGATCGCTGGTGTACATGGTGAACAGGGCCGCGCCCTTGGCGCACAGAGCCCCTTCGTTGACGGGATGGTCGGGATCGCCCTCGGTGGAGACAAGCTTGCCGTCGCGCACATAGGCGATGACCTGACAGCATACCGAGCAGAACGGACAGATGGTCACCACTTCCTTGGCGCCCTCGATCTTCAGCTTGCCGGCATACGCCATCGCATCATCAA
This sequence comes from Candidatus Desulfovibrio intestinigallinarum, assembly GCA_019114565.1. Classification (GTDB taxonomy): domain Bacteria; phylum Desulfobacterota; class Desulfovibrionia; order Desulfovibrionales; family Desulfovibrionaceae; genus Desulfovibrio; species Desulfovibrio intestinigallinarum. Next base: position 5,312 of record DXFI01000172.1, read on the forward strand.
TATTTATTCCCAACTGTCCGAGCGTCAGAGTCAGCACTCCGGCCCCGGCCAGCTTCAGGAAACTCCGCCGCGTACATTTCATGGCAGTTCTCCTTACTGGATGTATGGAAAATACAGACGCCGTCCGAACGGGCGACAGACTGTATGGATACGCAACCAGCGTAAAACAGTTCTGCCCGCGTTGCAAGTGTCCTCCGATTTTCCCTGCGCATTTTTACAAATTCCCGCAGCCCGCCGCCATTGCCCGGCAGGCCGTCCCCTTGAAAAATGCCGTCGTGTCTGTCATGGTCGCTTCACTGCGAAAACTGCGGTCCTCCGTTCCCGACACCCGCGTCCACACCGCGGCTCTTCCGCATAACCTCCGAACGTTTGCGGTCGATCCCGCACCCGCACGGCAAGGCATCGCGCTTTCCCCGCGATGCGCCCTTCCCCGTTTATCCGGCCCTCCCGCCGCGCCGCGGGCATTCCGTTTCCATCCAGAGTCTGCAAGGGGATATTCCGTTCATGAAACGCGCGCTGACGTGCATCCTGTTTCTCTGTGTCTGCCTGCCCTTGTTGATCCCTTCCGCGGCTCATGCCGCCGCATCGGGCATTGTGCTGCCGGCCGATCCCACACAGGCCTACATCACCCTGGGCATTCTCCTGATTGCCGCGCTCATGTTCTTCACCGAGGTCATTCCGCTGCCCATTACGGCGCTGCTCGTACCTATAACCCTTTCCCTGACGGGCATCATTTCAGCCGAAAAGGCCTTCAGCTACTTCGGGGATCCCACGGTCGTGCTCTTCATGGCCATGTTCATTGTGGGCGAAGGCACCTTCATCACCGGTTTTGCCGATATGGTGGGACGCGCCGCCGTGCGCATCTCGCGCGGCAACACCGTGCTGCTGCTGATAAGCGCCATGACGGCCGTAGGGCTGCTGTCCACGGTGCTTTCCAATACGGGCACCATCGTGGTGGCCGTCCCCATGATTCTGGGCATCTGCCTCTCCGCCCGCATCAGCCCCGGCAAAATCCTGCTGCCGGTGGCCTATGCCGCCTCGCTGGGCGGCACCGTGACGCTGGTGGGCACGCCGCCCAACGGCATCATCAATTCCATGCTGGCGCAGGCCGGAGCGCAGACCTTCACCTTCTTTGAATTCGCCTACATCGGCCTGCCGCTGCTGCTTGCCGGTCTGCTGTACTACGGTCTCATAGGGCACCGATTCCTACCCGATCACCCGGATACGGACGAAGAACTGTATCTGGCCGAGGAGACGCCCCGCCGCCGCAAAAAGCTGCCCCATGCCATGCTGATCTTCGGCTTTGTCGTCATCATGATGGCCAGCGAAGCGATGCCGCTGACTACCGCCGCCATGATCGGGGCCTGCCTCATGGTCATGACGCGCTGCATGACCATGCACGAGGCCTTTCACAGCGTGGACTGGACGACCATCTTCCTGTTTGCCGGCATGCTTTCCATGAGTGCCGCCATGACCAGCTCCGGCGCGGCCGCCATGGTAGCCCATGCCGTCGTGAGCCGCTTCTCCGATCCCTGGCTGCTCATGGCCGTCTGCTGCCTGCTGACCACCCTGCTTACGCATTTCATGTCCAACACGGCCACGGCGGCCCTCATGGCCCCCCTGGCTCTGCCCATTGCGAACGCGTCCGGCATCTCGCCCCTGCCCCTCTGCATGGGCATCGCCATGACGGCCTCGATCTGCTTTCTTACGCCGGTTGCCACGCCGCCCAACACCATTGTTCTGGGCCCCGGACGCTACTCATTCCTGGATTACTTCAAGTACGGCTGGCCGCTTCAGCTTATCAGCATGCTGCTCTGCATCCTGCTCATTCCCCTGATCTGGCCCTTCCATCCTTAGGGCCTGTTAACACTATTCGTAAGTTGTTTTGGGGGGAAGGGAAACCCCTCATCTCTGCTGTCGATGCCCGTAGCTTCCTTCGTCGCAACGGGCACGGCCTGCGGCCGCCATCCGGTCGCTGCCGGCGCGAGAGGCCCAGCCTTTCCAAGGGAAAGGCGTTCCCGTAATCCCTTCCCCAGCGCGCTTTTATCGGGGAAAAGTCAGGAATACGAGGCGACCCCGCCGCCAAAGACAAGTGGCGCGTGTACAGCCTGTTTATTTTATCTATTGAAATTGTTTGTAAAATTTGCCTGAAAATAAATAAAAATACTCTCAACAGGTACAGCAGCGCCTGCCGCCGGGATATGCCGCCTGAAAAAATCCCGATCCCGGGGCCTGTTCATCCGGGGGAGCCCCCGCAACGCAACCATTCGCGCCGACGGCGACCGAATGCAGGAAGGCAACAAACCCCATGCAGCTTACCATACAGTACGCCCCCATTACGGAACTTTTCCGGCAGGCCCACGCCGAAGGCCGCAACAGCCTTCTGGAACACGAGGTTTATGCCCTTCTGGGCTATTCCGGCGCGGAAACCCCGCCGCGCCATATCTTTCTTTCCAGAGACAGCCGCCCGGTTGAGGAGGCCTGTCTGGCCCTGCCAGGGGAAAAGACCGTCCTGAAAATCGTCTCGCCCTTCATCGTTCATAAAACCGAACTGGGCGGCGTGCGCATCATCCCGAAAAGCATGGACAAGATCCGTTCCGCCATGCGCCGCATGCTGTGCGAGGTGCCGGAGCGCTATGCCGACTGGCTGGAGCGTCATCCGCAGGCCGCTCCGGCCGTCTACCGGGGACTTTCCGGCGCGGCCCTGCGCAACGCCGTGAGCCGCGATCTGCGCGGCGTGCTGCAGGTGCAGTTCATGCCGCCGGATTCCACGGCCTTCGGCAACGAGCTCATTGTGGGCCTGCGGCGCACGCGGGAATTCGGCATGGTCATCAGCGCCGGTCTGGGCGGTACCGACGCGGAGCTCTATGCCGAACGCTTCCGCAAGGGACAGGCCATTGTAGCCGCGCCCACGGCCCTGACCGACGGGCAGGCCTTTTTCAATCTCTTCCGCACTACGGTTTCCTACCGCAAGCTCGCCGGACTTACCCGCGGCCAGCAGCGCATCGTCACCGACGAACAGCTCATCGAATGTTTTGAATCCTTCATCCGGCTCGGCAACCATTATTCGCCGCTCAACGACGATGCCCCCTTCGTCATCGACGAGCTGGAAATCAACCCCTTCTCCTTCAGCGATTTTCTCATGACGCCGCTGGACGGCATGTGCCGCTTCTCCCTGCCGCAGGCGCGCGAAACGGAACGCCCCTTCCGCACCATCCATAATCTGCTGCATCCCCGCAGCATCGGCATTGCGGGGGTTTCCGCGCAGCGGCGCAACTTCGGGCGCATCATACTGGAAAATATTCTTGCCTCGGGTTTTGATCCCGCGGCTGTCCGCATCGTGCGCCCCGGCGGCGGCACGGACGAAAGCGGCGTGACCTGCGTGCCGTCCCTTGCCGCGCTGCCCGAGGCGCTGGATCTGCTCATCGTGGCCGTCGGCGCGCCGCAGGTGCCCGCGCTGGTGGACGACGTGCTGCGCCACAATGCCGCGCGCAGCGTCATGCTCATTCCCGGCGGCATGGGCGAAACCGAAGAAAGCCGGGATACCGCGGCCCGTCTGGCTGCCGAAATAGCCGAAGCCCACCGCCGCCCCGACGGCGGCCCCGTCTTTCTCGGAGCCAACTGCATGGGCGTCATCTCCCGCCCGGGCAACTATGACACCTGGTTCATTCCGGCCGCCAAACTGCGGCAGGATGCCCGCCCCCCGTATCGCCGCGTTGCCATTTTCAGCCAGAGCGGAGCCTTCCTGCTCAACCGCTACAGTCAGACGCCGGAGCTGCGCCCGGCCTATCTCATCTCGCTGGGCAACCAGACGGATTTGAGCCTTGGCGACATGATGCGCTATTTCCGCGATTCCGACGCCGTTGACGTCATTGCCGTCTATGTGGAGGGTTTCCGGGATCTGGACGGTCTGGCCTTTGCCCGCGCTGTGCGCGAGGCCGTCTGCGCCGGTAAGCAGGTCATTTTCTACAAGGCGGGGCGCACTCCCGAAGGCCGGAGCGCAACCAGCGGCCATACGGCCTCGCTGGCCGGGGACTATATGGTCTGCGAAAGCAGTCTGCGCCAGTCCGGGGCCATTGTGGCCCGCACCTTCAACGAGTTTCAGGACCTCGTCCTGCTGGCCGACGCCTTCGGCGGCATGCCCATTCGCGGCACGCGGCTGGGAGCTGTCAGCGGGGCGGGCTTCGAGGCCGTGGGCATGGCCGACAACATTCAGTCCGAAGAATACAGCATGACGCTGGGCAGCCTGTCCGAAGAGACCCGCGCCGCCATGCGCGCCCTGATTGCGGAAAAGAAGCTCGACAGGCTGGTGACCGTCGCAAATCCTCTGGACATCAATCCCGGCGCGGACGACGAGACTCACGCCCGCATGGCCGAGCTCATGCTGGCCGACGACACCATTGACGCCGTGGCCATCGGCCTTGATCCGCTGTCGCCCGTCACCCACTCTCTTGCCGACAGCGACGAGGAGCAGTTCCGCATGGACGCGCCCGACGGCATTCTTGCCCGGCTGGAAGCCCTGCGCCGCACGGCCACCAAACCGCTGGTGGCCATCGTGGACGGCGGCGTTCAGTTCGAGCCCCTGCGCCGCGCCCTGCGCGAACGCAATATTCCGACCTTCCCCGTCTGCGACCGGGCCGTTGCCGCGCTCTCCCTTTATATGGACGGACGCCTTGCCGCCGAAGGCCTGCGCTGTTCCTGCCCCTGGGAGGCACGGCAACATTGACCGAATGCGACCGGCGGCGTACAACAATCCGCCGGTTTTGTTACGGCCGGTATCACTGAACGCACAAGGATGACTTCCATGACACGTCACAGACACGACGCCCACGACCATCAGCATCCCGGAGGGCATCACGACAGCCACGACGCTGCCGCGCGCATCGTCACAGTACGTCCCGCCTCCGGCCTTTCCGGCGATATCATGCTGGCGGGGCTGGCCGCGCTGGGCGGTCTGGACAACGCGCGTCTCGCCGCCCTGACGGAAGAGCTGAACCTGCCCGCGCTTCAGGGCTGTGTGCGGCTGGAACCCCGCTCCGTCAATCATGTGGCGGGCTTCGGCTGTCATATTGATCTGCCGCACGAGCACGAACACCGCACGCTGGCGGATATTCTGACCATCATCGACGCTTCCAGCATGCCGGAGAGAGCAAAGGAAACCGCCGCGCGCGCCTTCCGTCTGCTGGCCGAAGCCGAAGGAGCCGTCCACGGAATCGCGCCCGAAAGCGTGGCCTTCCATGAAGTGGGCGCGCTGGACAGCATTCTGGACACCTGCCTGGTCTGCCGCCTGTTCGTAGAGCTGGATGCGGACCGTCTTGTCTGCGGCCCGCTGCCGCTGGCCGACGGTTTTGTGCAGTGCGCCCACGGCCGGATTGCCGTCCCCGCTCCGGCGGTGCTCCGTCTGCTGGAAGGCGTGCCGGTCTGCGCCTTTGCCGGAAGGGGGGAAACCGTCACTCCCACGGCGGCGGCGCTGCTCAAGGCTCTGAACGCGGACTTCGGCCCGTGGCCCGCCATGACCATACGGACCACGGCCATCAGCTACGGCACCAAAGTCTTTCCCGACGCTCCCAACGGCGCTCTCTGGGCCCTGGGCGATGCCGGTCATCAGGCAAGATTATGAGTTCCAACATCACGCCGCATCGTGCGCTCGTCAGCCCCGGGCAGCGGGCCGCCCTCAAGGCGCAGCAGCCCTGCGTGCTCTGGTTCACCGGTCTTTCCGGCGCGGGCAAGTCCACCCTCTCCACGCTGGTGGACGCAGCCCTGTTCAAGCGCGGGCATCATACCTTTGTGCTGGACGGGGACAACATGCGCCGCCGTCTGTGCCGCGATCTGGGCTTTTCCGATGCCGACCGCACGGAAAACATCCGTCGCGTGGCGGAAACGGCCCGTCTCATGACCGAGGCGGGTCTGATTGTCCTTACCGCCTTTATTTCGCCCTTCCGCTCGGAACGGGCTCTGGCCCGGTCGCTGTTTGCGCCGGGCCGTTTTGTGGAGATTTACGTCAACGCGCCGCTGGAACTGGTCGAACAACGCGATCCCAAGGGGCTCTACCGTCGGGCACGGCGCGGAGAAATCCGTCAGTTTACCGGCATAGACTCTCCTTATGAGGCCCCGGAACATCCCGAACTGGAGCTGGATACGGCCCACTTCCCGCCGGAGCATTGCGTGCGTGCCGTACTGACGTATCTTGAGGAAAGGGGACTTCTGAATCCGCCGGCGGACATCCGCGCCGCGGGAAGCCACGGACGAGAGGGCGACTCGTCCTTCCCGCAGCCGGACCGCGGCTGAGTCGGAACCGCGCAACAGCAACAGCCCCCTGGAGGAGAGATTCTGGCAAAGGTAAAAGCAAGCCTCCCGCTGCAAATGGCCATCGGTATGATCGCCGGTATTGTTGTGGGTATTCTGGCCCAGAACACGCCCATCGTCACCGATATCACCAAATTTCTGGGCGACATCTTCATCCGTCTCATCCGCATGGTCGTTGTGCCGCTGGTCTTTGCCACGCTCGTGGCCGGGGCTGCGGGTATCAGCGACACGGCCAAGCTGGGCCGTGTCGCCGTCAAGACCATGCTCTACTATCTGCTGACGACCATGGCGTCCGTGGCCATCGGTCTGCTGCTTGCCAACATCATGCATCCCGGCGCGGGTCTGAACCTCTCCACCGAAGGCCTGCAGGCCAAGCAGGTGACGCCGCCCGCGCTCAGCGACACCATGATGAACCTGATCCCCATCAATCCCGTGGAAGCCATGGCCAAGGGGAACATGCTGCAGATCATCATCTTTGCCATCATCTTCGGCTTCGGCATCAGCGCCCTGGGCGAGAACGGCCGCCATCTGCACCGCTTCTTTGACGCCTGCGGCGAAGCCATGGTCAAGGTGACGGGCTTCGTCATGATGTACGCGCCCATCGGTGTTTTCGGCCTCATGGCCTACACCGTGACCAAGCACGGCCTTTCCGTGCTGCTGCCGCTGGGCAAGGTCATTGTCATCATGTATCTGGGCTGCGCCATCCTCTTCTGCTGCATGTTCCTGCCGCTGGTGAAGTTCATTGTGCGAATTCCCGTCAGGCGCTTTGTCAAGGGCATGCTCGAACCCTTCATGATCGGCTTCACCACCTGCTCCAGCGCCGCCGCCCTGCCCTCCAACATGCGCTGCGCCGAGGAACTGGGCGCTTCCCGCACGGTGGCCAGCTTCGGCATTCCGCTGGGCAATACCATCAACATGAACGGCACCGCCCTCTACATGGGCATCAATACCATCTTCGTGGCTGAAGTCTTCGGCATTCCCATGCCCTTCGACACCCAGCTCACCGTCATTCTCATGTCCATTCTGGCTGCTGTGGGCACCATGGGCGTGCCCGGCGCGGGCCTCATCATGATGAGCATCATCTTCGTGCAGGTAGGCATGCCGCTGGAAGGCGTCGCCCTCATCGCCGGTATCGACCGTATTCTGGACATGGCCCGTACGCCCATGAACGTCCTTGGCGACAGCCTCGGCGCTCTGGTCGTCTCCCGTCTGGAAGGCGATTTTGTGGACAAGCCGGAAAAGGAACAGGCATAGCGCCACAGCAGCGAAGCATCACAAAGGGGGCCCGGCGGCCCCCTTTTTTCGCGCCTGCGGCCCCGCTTGAAGTGCATGGAGAAAGCCGCTATCATTCCGCGACCCTGCAGAGCGTTCCTCCTTTGAAAAAGGCGGAACGCGAGGCGGCGGCACAACGCCGCCCGGTCCGAAGTGAGCGGAAAAACCGCGTTTTTTCCGCGAAACGACAGGCCGTATGGTTTGAAATGCACAGCATTTCAAACTGAAAATGCTCCAGACATATCCGGCCTCTTCTCCGACGAACGCACGCGCTCGGAGACACGGCCCCACCGCCTCCCCTGACGCCCCGCGCACGGCGCGCCGGACACGCCGGAAGCTTCCGGCCCGCGTTCCCGGCAGGGAGCTTTCCCCTCGATCCCCATGAGCGAGCCTCTCCAATCCCCACGTCTCCGCGAGGAACAACAGCGAATCAGACACCGTATGCTGCTTTTCGTGCGCTTTTTGCGCAGCCAGCAGCGTTTTCTCCTTTCGCACGGCATGGCCATGCTGGAAGCCGACGCTCCCCTGTTCGCCCCCCTCTGCCGCGCCATGCGCCTTACGCCGGAGGGGCCTCTCCCCTGCCTGCTGGAGTGCAACCGCAGCCGCCTTGCCGCCCGCATTGCGCTGGGAATTCTGATTCTGCTGACCTGTTACGTCTTCTGGCTGGATTTCTTTGCCGACAGCAGCACGCCCCTGCCCGGCGGCATCACGCTCGGCACGCTGACGCTCCTGCTGCTGACCCTGATTGTCATTCTCCTTGTCTTTACCTTCTGCGGGCTGCTGCGCCGCGACATGCTGCTCTTTGAAGCGGAGGCGCTCGTCATCTGCCGCCGTCGTCTCTTTTTCTGGCGCACGCGCCGCATTGCCCGCGCCGCCGTCCGCGACGTTGCCTCCGCCCACCGCAGGCATCTCCTGCGCGCCCGCAGGCTGAAGCTGGTCTTCCATGACGACAGCAGCGTCAATGCCGCCTTCGTTGACGACGACGCCACCGTGGAATGGCTGCGCTGGGTTCTCCTGCGCTGGCTCGGACATGATTATGCCGAGGAAGACGAGGAAGTCGCGCCGACGGAACCCGCCGCTTAGGCTCAGGACTCATTATATTTTTTGAGGGGGAAGGAACCCCTTTTGCTTGCGGCAAAAAGGGGGTCCTTCCCCCTCAAGCTCCCCCATCCTCCCCAAAACCCGCGCACGGAATCGGACGGGCAAAGATGGACATTTTTTGTAACATGTAATGATATTTTATTTTTTCGTATCATTACGTGGATGAATATCCCCAAAAATCAACCTCTAGAGCGTTTCAACTTTGAAAAAGGTGAAGCGCGAGGCGGCGACACAGCGCCGCCCGGCCCAAAGAGAACGGAAAAACCGCGCTTTTTCCGCGAAACAACAGGCCGCCGCTTCTGCCTTCACAAACCCGGAATACGCATGGAATGGACGGAACAGGCGCTGGTCATCCGGCTGGGAGCCTTCAGAGAAACGGATCTCTGGGTCCGGCTGCTGTGCCGCAGCCGGGGCCTGCTGACCGTCTTCGCCTTTGGCGGCAGCCGCAGCCGTCGCCGCTTCTGCGGCTGTCTCGACGTGCTGAACGAACTGGACTGCCGCGTCAAGAGTTCGCGGGACGGGCGTTTTCTTAATCTGGAGGAGGCCAGTCTGCGTCACGGGCCGCAGCGTCTCCGGCAGGACTGGCAGCGCATGGGCATTGCCGTCAACTGTCTGCGCTTTGTGGAGGCGCTGGGCGTTGCGGAAGAAAATGCGGCCGAGGCCTACGCGCTGTTGCAGGATTTTTCCCGCACGGCCGACGAAGCTCCGGAGCTGCCCTCTCTGTCGCCGCTCTTCTTTCGCTGGCGTCTTGCGGGCACGCTGGGGCTTGCGCCGGACATGGAGCATTGCGGCGTCTGCGGCGGCCCCGCCGGGGAAGGCAGCCTGCTGGTTGTGGATGAAGGCCGCCTGCGCTGCCGGACCTGCCGCGCGGAACGCACGGCGGCGGGCATTGTTCCCGAACGCTACGGCGTGGAACTGACCACGACAGCCCTTGACGTTTTGCGCCGCGTACAGCAAGAATTTCCTTCGGAATGGCGCAGGTCGCCGCTTCTCCCTGCGGACAGGCGGGCCTGCGGGCGGGCCATTGACGGTTTTGTACAGTACCATCTGGGCCTCGCCTGGGAAAACGGCTATTTTCGCCGCGTCTGAGCGGCACTTGTGAAAGTCAACAGTCCAAAAGGAATGCCGATGTATTTTCAGGACGTCATACTCACCCTGCAAGACTACTGGGCCAGGCAGGGCTGCGTCATCGAGGAGCCCTCGGGCGTGGAATGCGGCGCGGGTACGTTCAACCCCAATACCTTTCTGCGCGTGCTCGGCCCCGAACCGTGGTCCGTGGCCTATGTGGAACCTTCCCGCCGTCCCACGGATGGACGCTACGGCGAAAATCCCAACCGTCTGCAGCGCTACTTCCAGTTCCAGGTGATTCTCAAACCCTCGCCGGAAAACGCGCAGGATCTTTATCTGGAAAGCCTGAACGCGCTGGGCATCAATCCCGCGCAGCAGGACATCCGCTTTGTGGAAGACGACTGGGAATCCCCCACGCTCGGCGCATGGGGTCTTGGCTGGGAAGTCTGGCTCAACGGCATGGAAGTCAGCCAGTTCACCTACTTCCAGCAGGTGGGCGGCATCGATCTCTTCCCCGTCAGCGTGGAGCTCACCTACGGGCTCGAACGCCTCGCCATGTATCTTCAGGGCGTGGAATCGGTCTATGACCTGCGCTGGAACAAGAACGTCACCTACGGCGACATCTATCATCAGAACGAAGTCGAGCAGTCGCGCCACAACTTTGAAGTCAGCAACGCTGAAATGCTGCTGCGCCAGTTCAATGACTTCGAGGGCGAATGCAAGCGCATGCTGGAGCTGAACCTGCCTTGGCCCGCCTACGACTACTGCCTGAAGTGCTCCCATACCTTCAACCTGCTGGATGCGCGCGGCGCCATCTCCATTACGGAACGCGCCGGCTATATCGGCCGCGTGCGCGCTCTGGCTTCCGGTGTGGCGCGTCTCTATGTGGCCCAGCGCGAAGAAATGGGCCACCCCCTTCTCAACCGTACTGCGAGGTAAGGCATGGCAACCTTTGTGCTTGAAATCGGCAGCGAGGAAGTGCCTTCCCGCTTTCTGCCCACGGAAGAACAGGAACTCGAAACCCGCTTTACCGCGGCGCTGGAGGAAAACGCTCTCGAACACGGTAAAATCCGCGCTCTGAGCACGCCGCGCCGCGCCATCCTCGTGGTGGAAGACCTCAATCCCGTACAGACCGAACGGGAAGAAGTCGTGGCCGGCCCTCCCGTCCGCGTGGCCTATGACGCCGACGGCAAACCGACCAAAGCTCTGGAAGGTTTCGTGCGCACCAACGGCTGCACTCTCGACGATGTTTTCCGTCAGGAAACGCCCAAGGGCGAATATGTCGCCGTGCGCAAACGCATCGGCGGCGCGGCTGCCGGCGATCTGCTGGCGACCATCTGCCCCGCCATCATCACGGCCCTGCCCTTTGCCAAGCGCATGCGCTGGGGCGCAAACCATGTGGCCTATGCCCGCCCCCTGCGCTGGATTGTGGCCCTGCTCGACGGCGAAGTGGTTCCCTTTGAAGTCGGCCCGGTGACTTCCGGCCGCGAAACCTGCGGCCACCGCATTCACGGTCGCGGTCCCTTCAGCGTGGCGCATGCAAACGATCTGCTGCCTCTGCTGGCCGACAAGGGCGGCATTACGCCCCTGCCCGCCGACCGTCGCGCCGCCATCATCAGCGGCGGCGATGCTCAGGCCGCTGCCGTCGGCGGCAAGGTTCTCTGGAAGGACAGCCTGCTGCGCGAGGTGGAAGGTCTGACCGAGCATCCCGTGCCGCTGCTGGGCGATTTTGACGCCTCCTATCTCGAAGTGCCCCGCGAAGTGCTGCTGACCAGCATGGAAAGCCATCAGAAGAGCTTCGGCGTGGAAGGTCCCGACGGTGCGCTGCTGCCGCACTTCCTGACCGTGCTCAATCTGACGCCCGAAGACATGGGGCTGGTGAAACGCGGCTGGGAACGCGTGCTGCGCGCCCGTCTTGAGGATGCGCGCTTCTTCTGGCACGCCGATCTGCGCGCCACCTTCGACAGCTGGCTGGAAAAGCTGGATCACGTCATCTTCATCGGACGACTGGGCAGCATGGGCGAAAAGACCCGCCGTCTGGAAAGCCTCTGCCGCCATCTGGCCGAAACCGTCGCCGACGGCAAGGTAACGCCCGAGGACGCCGCGCGCGCCGGTCGTCTTTCCAAGGCCGATCTTGTCAGCGGCATGGTGGGTGAATTTGACACGCTCCAGGGTATCATGGGCGGCATCTATGCCGAACGCAAGGGAGAAAGCCCCGTCGTTGCCCAGGCTCTCAAGGAGCAGTATCTGCCTGCCGGGCCGGAAACGCCTCTGCCCGCCAGTCTCGGCGGCGCGCTGCTGTCGCTGGCCGACAAGGCCGACACGCTCGCGGGCTGCTTCGGTCTCGGCATGATTCCCACGGGCGCGGCGGACCCCAACGGTCTGCGCCGCTGCGCCATCGGCATTCTCCGCATCGTGCTGGAATACGGCCTGACCCTCGACCTGCGCAGCCTCTTTGCCCGCGCGCTGGAGCTCTACGGCGACCGTCCGTGGAAGCTGGCCCCGAACGAAGCCGTGGACAAACTGCTGGACTTCATGGCGGGACGTCTGCGCAACTACTGGCAGGGTCAGGGCGAAGACACCCTGCTCGTGGACGCGACCCTCGGCGCCGGTTCCGAAGACATCCGCGACGCCGGTCTGCGCCTCACGGCGCTTGCCGCGTTCAGCAGGGAGTCCGGCTATGCCGAAGCCGTGCAGACCTTCAAGCGCGTGGCCAATATCGTGCGCAAGCAGGCCGGCGACGACCTGCGCGATCAGTGGGATGACGCCCTGCTGCAGGAAGAGGCGGAAAAGAAGCTGGCCGCCGTCCTGCGCGATCTGCTGCCCCGTCTGGATACCCTGCGCGGCACGGGCGACTACGCCGCGGCCCTGAAAACGCTGCTGGAAGTCCGTCCCGCCGTGGACGCCTTCTTCGACGGCGTCATGGTCATGTGCGACGACGCCGCCCTGCGCCGGAACCGTCTGGCCATGCTCAACGCGCTGGGTTCCCGCTTCGCGCGTCTGGCCGACTTCGCCGCGCTGCAAATGTAAACAGGGGGTAGAGCGTTTCAACTTTGAAAAAGGTGAAACGCGAGGCGGCGGCAAAGCGCCGCCCGGCCCAAAGTGAGCGGAAAAACCGCGTTTTTTCCGCGAAACGACAGGCCGTATGGTTTGAAACGCACAGCGTTTCAAACTAAAAATGCTCCAGGGCTTGGGGGGAAGGGAACCCCCTTGGCTGGCGCGCAAGG
>DXFI01000022.1 GCA_019114565.1 Candidatus Desulfovibrio intestinigallinarum
CCGTTTGCGGCGTTGAAAGGGTTTGCGACCCTTTCCATCACAGGACGTCAGGGAAAAGAGAGGACGCATGTTCGGCATTGGCAGTACGGAACTTTTGGTCATTATTCTTGTGGCCCTTGTGGTGCTCGGCCCCAAGAGCCTGACAGGCATTACCCGTTCGCTCGGCAAGGCTGTCGGCGAATTCCGCCGTGTCTCCACGGAATTTCAGCGAACGCTGAACGCGGAAGTGGATCAGGCTGCCGAAGAAGATCGCAAGAAGGCCGCTGAAACAGCCGCGCCCGCAGCCACGGCAGAGGCCCAGCCTTCCCGGCAGGCCGCCGCACCTGCGGAAACCGCGCAGGAAAAGGCGCAGGCCCCGAAGACGCAGCCGGTTGCTGCCTCCCAGACGGCCCAGACAATGCAGACGGCCCAGCCCGCCGCACAGCAGGCAGCGCCGCAGGAGGCGTCCGCTTCCATGCCAACGTTTGACGCCGTGCCCCAGCCGCCCACGCCGCCTGCCGACAGCCCGCTGGCGCAGGCGCTGGCCAGGACCCGCGCCGAAGCTGAAGGCGCTCCCGCTTCCCCGACCAGTAAACCCACGGGCGGCGCGGCATGAGCGACAAGCAGACGCTGACAGCAACGGAAGAACTGCGCCCGGACGCGGAACAGACCGCAGAAAAGAACGCCGCGCAGGTCATGGCCGACGCTCCCGAACAGGACACGCAGCCCGCCGGAGAAACGCCTGCGGAGACGGTATCCGAAACGGAAAATGCTCCTGCCGTCGCGGACGAGGGCCCGGCAGCGGCCGCCGGTGAAGACGCCGTCGCGCCCGCAGGCCCGACGCCCTCCGCCGACGCCCCCGCTCCCGAAACGGAGCCTCAGCTGCCCGTTTCCGGCGACGGCGGCGCGCAGCCTCCGGCCGAACCGCCCGCGACGAACGAAAACGGCGAGGAGGAAGAAGACGGCAAGCCCATGGGCCTGCTCGATCACCTCAACGAACTGCGCTGGCGTCTCGTGCGCTGCTTTATTGCCGCGCTTGTGGGCTTCTGCCTCTGCTGGGCCGTGGTGGAACCGCTGTTCGACATTCTGACCCTGCCGCTCAACAATGCGCTCGGGGCCGTGGGCGCGCACGCCCAGTATACCAGCATGCCGGAACCCTTCTTTACCCGTATGCTGGTGGCCTTCGTGGCCGGGCTCTTTATTTCAAGCCCGTTCATCTTCTATCAGATCTGGGCCTTTATTGCGCCGGGCCTTTACGACGAGGAAAAGCGCTTCATCATCCCCGTGGCCGTCATTTCCGCCCTGTTCTTTATCGGCGGCGGCCTGTTCTGCTATTTCATCGTCTTTCCCTACGCCTTCAATTTCTTCATCGGCTTCTCCACGCAAAGCATACAGATCACCCCGCGCATCAGCGATTACCTGGACTTTATCCTCAAACTGCTGCTTGCGTTCGGTCTGATCTTCGAGATGCCGCTCTTTTCCTTCTTCCTCTCGCGCATGGGCGTCCTGACGGCCGACATGATGCGGCGCAGTCGCCGTTACGCCATTGTCGGCATCTTCATTGTGGCCGCCATCCTGACGCCGCCCGACGTGGTTTCCCAGCTGCTGATGGCCTGCCCCATGCTCATTCTCTATGAATGCAGCATTCTGGTGGCTGCCCTGTGCGGCAAGAAGAAAAAGGACGCGACGGAAGAGACAGACAAAGCGCCCGCGGAATCCGGCGATGCCGACGATGCCGCCAAACCCGGGGAGTAGACCAGCATGACGACAGCCCTTGCGCCCCGCAGCGCCGAATACCGACGCAGCAGCGCCGAAACGACCATTGAACTGCAACTGACCCTTGACGGCAGCGGCAAGACATCCATTGAAACCGGCTTCGGCATGCTTGATCACATGCTGACGCTCATGGCCTTCTGGGCGGACATGGATCTGCGCCTTGTCTGCAAGGGTGATCTGCATGTGGACGCCCATCACACGGCCGAGGATATCGGCCTCTGCCTTGGCGCGGCCCTGCTCGAAGCGCTCGGCGATCGCGCCGGTATTGCCCGCGTCGGCTACGGCCGCGTGCCTATGGATGAGGCGCTGGCGGATGTCACCGTTGATCTTTCGGGCCGTCCCTGGCTCGAATGGCGCGGTGACGACCTGCTGCCGCCCGTCATCGCCGGAGAGGAAAAGGATCTCTGGCGGGAGTTCTACAAGGCTCTGGCCTCCGGCGCGCGCTGCAACGCCCACATCTGCTTTCATTATGGCAAGAACGGTCATCACCTGCTGGAATCCGCGGCCAAGGGCATGGGACTTGCCCTCGCGCAGGCCGTCTGCCGTCGCGGTTCCGCCATACGCAGCACCAAAGGAGGTCTGGACTGATGCGCCTTGCTCGTTCCTTCCGTCTTGCGACCCTGTTCTGTCTATGCCTTGTGGCCCTTGCCGGCTGCACCCGCAAGCCTACCAGCACGGCGGACATGCCGCGTCTGCTTTCGCCCGCCTACAGCGTGAGCGTTCTGCCCTTCATCCAGCCGCGCAGCAATGCCGAACTCGTCATGGGGCAGCTGCCCGAGCCTCAGGGACACATAGACGGCAGCCACCTTGCCATTCTCGACAACCGTCTCCAGACGGCTCTGCGCGAACGCAAGAACAGCCGCCGTTACGCTTTTGTCGCTTCCGGCGCGCTGCCCAAGATTTCTTCCGGCTACAGCGCCAACCAGCCGCAGGCGCTCCCCATTCTGGCCGCCTTTGCCGCAAAGAGCGGCACTGACTTCCTGCTCGTGCCGCAGGTCATTGACTGGCACGAGCGCGAGGGCTCCCGCGCAGGCGTGACCCGCCCGGCGCATGTGAAGGTGGAGTTCTATCTCATCAGCGCAAAGCACGGCACAGTTGCCAATCGTTCCGTCTATGAGGAGGAACAGACCGGCCTTGCCGACAATCTTCTCAACATGGGCGACTTCTTCCGCCGCAAGGGCGGCTGGGTTACTGCCACAGAACTGGCCGAAGAGGGCATCCGCAAGGCCATAAAGGACTTTGGGCTATGATCATTTTTCCCGCTGTAGACATCCAGAACGGCCAGGCCGTGCGCCTGCGTCAGGGCCGCGCCGACGATGCCACCGTCTTTGCCGCCGATCCCGTGGCCGCGGCCCGCGACTGGGAAGCGCAGGGGGCCCGCTGGCTGCATGTGGTCGATCTGGACGGCGCTTTTGACGGCCAGCCGAAAAGCCGCGACATCGTGCGCAATATCTGCGCCGCGCTCTCCATTCCCGTGCAGCTCGGCGGCGGCATCCGCGACGAATCCGTCGCCCGCGCCTATCTTGACGCCGGCGTGCAGCGCCTCATCATCGGCACGCTGGCGCTGGAAGCGCCCGAAGCCTTTGCCGCGCTCTGCCGGGCCTTCCCCGGCCGCATCGGCGTTTCTCTGGATGCCGAGGGCGGCCGCCTCAAGACCAAGGGCTGGGTAAGCGACGCCGGACTGACCATTGACGACGTGCTGCCGCGTCTGCTCCGGGACGGGGCTGCCTTCATCATTTATACCGATATTGAACGCGACGGCATGCAGAGCGGCGTCAATGTGGAGGCGCTGCGCCGCCTTGCCACCCTCTCCACCGTGCCCGTCATCGCCGCGGGCGGCGTCGCCACCATGGACGACGTGCGCGCCCTCTACCCCCTGACGAAGACCACACGGCTGCAGGGGGCCATCAGCGGCCGCGCCCTCTACGAAGGGACGCTCTCCCTGCCCGAAGCCAACGCCTGGATCGACGCGCAGGGCTAGAGCGAGTCACCGTAATTTGTTGATTAGCTGTTGGGGGGAAGGGAAACCCCTCTGCTGGCGCGAGAGGGTTTTCCCTTCCCCCCAAGCCCCCCATCCCTTCCCCAGCGCGCTTTTTCTGGGACGCAGAAGACTTACGGGCATCGACAGCAGAGATGAGGGGTTCCCCTTCCCCCCAAACAGGCGCTACAACGAAACAGCAAGCCGCCGTCTCCCCGGAGACGGCGGCT
>DXFI01000173.1 GCA_019114565.1 Candidatus Desulfovibrio intestinigallinarum
TTTTCAGAGGGACGCAGGGAGCATACGACAGGCCTCCTCCAGAGAATTTGTAGCAGGTATACTTTAATTGTTTGAAATAGATAGCAAATTTATGTTAACGCCTCTCTAAGGCACTTTCAGTTTGAGTGCAAAGCATTTCAAATCATACTGCCTGTTATTTCGCGGAAAAAACGCGTTTTTTCCGCTCACTTTTGGCCGGGCGGCGCAGTGCCGCCGCCGCGCCTCTTGCCTTTTTCAAAGGCAAAATGTTCTATTGAGGGATAACAAGGAGTCTGGCGAGCATGGGGAAAACGTCGCGTGAAGTGTTGGGGACCCGTCTGGGATTTTTGCTGCTGTCGGCCGGTTGTGCCATCGGCCTCGGCAATATCTGGCGTTTTCCCTATATTACCGGTCTGTATGGCGGCGCAGCCTTCGTCATCATCTATTTGTGCTGTCTGCTGGCCGTTACGCCCATTCTGATTATGGAAATTGCCGTGGGACGCGCCGCCCGCTGCAACATGGGGCGCGCTCTGCGCAAGCTGGAACCGGAGGGGACCTGGTGGCATCGTTTCGGCTGGCTGGCGCTGGTGGGCAGTTATCTGCTCATGATGTTCTACACCGTGGTGACGGGATGGCTGCTTTCCTACTGCTGGTTTGCGCTGACCGGGGAGCTTTCCAGTCTTGATCCGGAAGGGGTGAAGAACTTCTTCTTCGGCACGCTGGCGGATGTCAAAGGGCAGGTTCTCGGCATGAGCGTTGCCGTGGGCGTGGGCTGCCTTGTCTGCTCGCTGGGCGTGCAGCGGGGGATAGAGCGGATCGTCAAGCTGATGATGGCCGGTCTGTTTCTCATTCTGATTCTGCTTGTCTTTCGTTCGCTGACCCTGCCGGGAGCGGGGGAGGGTGTTTCCTTCTATCTGGCCCCGGATTTCGGGCGGCTGTTTGACAAGGGCTTTTTCAGCGCCTGCAATGCGGCTCTGAATCAGGCCTTCTTCACCATTTCCGTGGGCATCGGCTCCATGACCATTTTCGGCAGCTATCAGCCCGACAATCGCAGTCTGGCGGGTGAGGGCGCCTGGATTGTGAGCATGGATACCTTTGTGGCCATCATGGCGGGGCTGGTGATTTTCCCCGCGTGCTTTGCCTTCGGCGTGGATGCCGGCGGCGGGCCGGGGCTTATCTTCGTGACGCTGCCCAATATCTTCAATGTGATGGATGACGGCCGCATCTGGGGCATATTGTTCTTCGTCTTCATGGCCTTTGCCGCCCTTTCCACGGTCATTGCCGTGTTCGAGAACATCATTTCCTACAGCATCGACGTCTGGGGCATGTCGCGCCGCGCTTCGTCCGCGCTGCATTTTGTCGGCCTGTGGCTCTGCTCGCTGCCGTGCGCGCTGGGCTTCAATGTCTGGGCCGACTTCCAGCCTCTGGGCAAGGGGACCAGCGTGCTCGATCTGGAGGACTTTCTGATCAGCAACAACCTGCTCTTTGTGGGGACGCTGATGTTCCTTTTCTTCTGCTGCACGCGCTGGGGCTGGGGGTGGAAGAATTTTCTGGCAGAGGCCAACAAGGGGGAAGGTCTGCGTTTCCCGCACTGGCTGAAAGGGTATCTGACCTATGTTCTGCCCTGCCTGATCATCCTTGTTTTTGTCATGGGTTATGTGGAGCGCCTGAGCAAGTAAGCCGGGCCGGAGTCTGGGAGTCGTTTTTATGGCAGAGAAAAAAACGCGTGAAATGTTGAGCAGCCGTCTGGGCTTTCTGCTGCTGTCGGCGGGCTGCGCCATCGGCCTTGGCAATGTCTGGCGCTTTCCGTACATCACGGGCAATTACGGCGGGGCCATCTTTGTCGGCATTTTCCTGATCTGTCTGCTGGCCGTGGTGCCCATCATGATCATGGAATTTGCCGTGGGGCGTGCCGCCCGGCGCAATATGGGGCTGGCCTTCGGCCGTCTGGAGCCCGAAGGGACTCACTGGCACCGCTTCGGCTGGTGGGCGCTGGTGGGCAGTTACGTGCTCATGATGTTCTATACCGTGGTGACGGGCTGGATGCTCCTCTACTGCTGGTATACGGCGTCAGGCGCGCTGAGCGGGCTGCAGCCGGCGCAGGTGGGGGCCTTCTTCGGCGAAGTGCTCGGGAGCGCCGGAACGCAGGTGCTGGGCATGACGCTGGTGGTGCTCATCGGTTCCGGCATCTGCGCCATGGGCGTGCAGAAGGGCGTGGAGCGCGTGGTCAAGCTCATGATGGTCGGCCTTGTGCTCATTCTGCTGGTGCTGGTTGTGCGCGCGCTGCTGTTGCCCGGGGCTATGGAAGGCGTGCGCTTCTATCTAGTGCCCGACGTGGACCGCTTCCTGGAAAAGGGCGTGTTCAACGTCATCAGCGCGGCTATGAACCAGTCCTTTTTCTGTCTGTCCGTGGGCATCGGCGCCATGACCATCTTCGGCAGCTATCAGAGCAAGGAGCGCGCCCTGACCGGCGAGGCTCTCTGGATTACGCTGTTTAATACGCTGGTGGGCATTTTCGCCGGTCTGATTATCTTTCCCGCCTGCTTCTCGTTCGGGGTGTCGCCCAATTCCGGCCCCGGCCTTGTGTTCGTGACCCTGCCCAATATCTTCAACAACATGTTCCTCGGCCGCTTGTGGGGAACGCTGTTCTTCATCCTCATGGCCTTTGCGGCGCTGTCCACCGTCATCGCCGTGTTTGAGAACATCATTTCCTACAGCGTGGACGTCTGGGGCATGCCGCGCCGCCGGGCCGTGGTGCTGCACCTGATCGGCCTCTGGGTGCTTTCCCTGCCGTGCGCGCTGGGCTTTAATGTCTGGTCCGATTTCCAGCCCTTCGGGGCGGACACGTCGGTGCTGGATCTTGAAGACTTCATCATCAGCAACCATATGCTGCCGCTGGGCGGTCTGTTCTTCCTGCTGTTCTGCTGCATTCGCTACGGCTGGGGCTGGGACAAGTTCATTGCGGAGACGGATACCGGCGAAGGCATGAAGTTCCCCGCCTGGCTGCGGCCGTATCTGACCTATATTCTGCCTCTGGTGATTCTCTTCCTGTTCGTCATGGGCTACGTGGATCGCTTCGGCGGCAAGTAGGCTTTCGTTTCCGTACAGCCCGGAAAGCGTGCTTTTCGGGCTGTACGGGAGAAGCAACAAGGCTGCCCCGTCCTGCTTTTCCGCTTCCTGCCCACAGAAAAGCCGTGTGCCGTCCTGAGACTTGCCCTTCTCACCGGCTCAAGGCATACTGACCCTGCTTTGCGGTAAAATTCGCCTTACAAGGAGAAATCATGAGCGAACTGCTGTTGAACAGCCGCCCCGTGCGCAAAAAGTCCGTGCTGCGCGAATACGCGGAAGCGCTTTTTGTTGCCCTGCTCATCGCTTTTGTCATCAGAACCTTTGTGGTGCAGGCTTTCAAAATTCCTTCTGAATCGATGGTGCCGACGCTGCTGGTGGGCGATCATCTGCTGGGCAACAAGTTTGCCTATGGCATCAAGGTTCCGTTCACGGATTTTTATATCTACAAGGGGGAAGACCCCAAGCGCGGGGATGTTGTCATCTTTGAATATCCCAACGATCCTTCCGTGGATTACATCAAGCGCGTCATCGGCGTGCCCGGCGATACCATCAAGGTGGTCAACAAGCAGCTGTACGTCAACGGCGAAGCCGTGCGCGAGCCGTATATCCAGTTCATCGACGCCGACAGCATCCGCCCCATCCGCGACAATTTCGGCGAAGTGACCGTGCCTCCGGGCAAGTATTTCATGATGGGCGATAACCGGGATAATTCCGAGGATTCGCGC
Organism: Candidatus Desulfovibrio intestinigallinarum; assembly: GCA_019114565.1. Taxonomy (GTDB): domain Bacteria; phylum Desulfobacterota; class Desulfovibrionia; order Desulfovibrionales; family Desulfovibrionaceae; genus Desulfovibrio; species Desulfovibrio intestinigallinarum. Next base: position 3,774 of record DXFI01000173.1, read on the forward strand.
TTCTGGGGCTTTGTGGATCGGTCGGCCATGCGCGCCAAGGCCTGGCGCATCTACTGGTCGTGGGAAGGCTTTTCCGGCAAGGGCGTGAGCGAAAGCGTCCGCTGGGATCGCCTTGGCATGGAAGTTAAATAAATTCGCATGATGACGCGGGAAAAGAGTTTTCTTTTCCCGCTGTCGTCCGCAAGAGAGGGGCAGGAGCAATGGCTTGCGCGGCTCCCGCTCTTTTGCTAATCTGCGCCACAGTCTGCGAGAGTGGCGGAATTGGTAGACGCACTGGACTTAGAATCCAGCGGCCTGGCCATGCGGGTTCAAGTCCCGCCTCTCGCACCAGTTTTGCATCTGAAAGAGCGGTCACGTTCCCGAGAACGTGGCCGCTTTTTGTTTTCACACAGGGGGAAGCCATTTCTTTTTTGTCGGCTAGAGCCTTTCACCTTTGAAAAGGGTGAAACGCGAGGCGGCGGCACAGCGCCGCCCGGCCCAAAGTGAGCGGAAAAAACCGCATTTTTTCCGCGAAACGATAGGCAGTGATATTGAAATTCATTTTCTATTATGGTAAGGGAAAGCATTCTTCATACAGGAGGCGGTATGACAAGAATGCAGCGGGAATTCTTTTTTGGAATAGCAATTTATTTTGTTTTTCTTATTGTTTTCTGTATTTATAGTGGTTTTTTAGCTTTTAATAAGGAGATTAAAGAAATTGACACATCACTTTCACGAGCGGGAAGAAGTATTATTTCAATAGTTTCTGATAAAGATATTCAGCGCATTATAGAATCTGAAAGAGTTCCGAATGAATGGTATGATGAACTAGTATATCGAATGAGTAATTTTTGCACGCTGTATAAGCTGGATTATGTCTATATTCTTGGTTTCGATGGTAAGAAACTTTATTTTATTGCGACCAGTGCGACAGAAGAGGATATACGGGAACAGACGTATGAGCGTCCCTATGATGTCTACGAGGGGGAGGCGGTAAGCATCATGCTGCACGCTTTGCAAAGTGGCAAGCCTCAGTCCGATATGCTGGAGGGGATGCGCTCCCTGTATCTGCCGTATACTTTGCCGGGAGAAACGAAGATTCTGTTATGTGCCGATATGTCTAACAGCAGAGTACGGGAAGGGGTTATCGCGGCTGTCCTGTCGTCGTGCGTGACTGGCGCACTTTTTTTGCTGGCGACGATACCTTTACTGTATGTGGACTGGCGCTCTCAGAAACGACAGAAAGCTCTTATAGCTGATGCTGCGCGCAGAGCCGCCGAGGTAGACTCCCTGAATGCTGCGCTGGAAACGCGAATCAAGGAGACAGAAGAGCAGGTACTTCTGGCCCGGCAAGCCCGGCATGAGGCAGAGGTGGCACGCCATGAAGCAGAACGTGCCAGACATGCGGGAATGCAGGCAGCGGCGGGAGAGTTGGAAGGTAGCGTGAGCATTCTTTCTTCGGCGGCAGAAAAGCTGTCTGGACAGATGAAACAGTCGGATCGAGGGTTGGCCGAAGCCGCACAACGATTGAGTGAAGCAGAGATTGCCATGAACGAGATGACGGCGAGTCTTGTCGAAGTCGTGCGCAATGTGCAGGAGGCGTCAGGCATGGCAGCGGAAACGCGACGGCAGGCGCATGCGGGGGCAGATATCGTTCAGCGGGCGTTACAGAGCGTACAGGCTGTGCGTCATGCGGCAGAGGCTTTGAAAGAGGATATGCGGCTACTCAGTGAGCATACATCAGTGATCAATCGGATTATGGTCGTGATTTCTGATATTGCGGATCAGACGAACTTGTTGGCGCTCAATGCCGCCATCGAAGCCGCACGGGCCGGAGATGCCGGACGTGGTTTTGCCGTCGTAGCCGATGAGGTACGCAAACTGGCGGAGAAAACAATGGCGTCCACTGTCGAAGTCGGAGAGGCTGTCAAGAGGATTCTGCATAGCATGTCGCGGAATACGGCGGCGGTGAATGACGCTGTAGCCGGGGTAGAGCAGACGGCAAGTCTTGCGGGAGAGGCGCAGACGGCGTTACAGGCGATTGTGAGTAATGCGGAAAAGGCTGCGGACGAGATTGGAGCGATTGCAACAGCCGGAAGGCAGCAATCAACGGTTTGTGAAACTCTTAATCAGACGCTTACGGAGATTAGCAGTGTTGCGCGGCAGACATCGGGGCTGATCGCAGACTCATCCCACGCCGTCATGGAGCTGGCGCAGCAAACGATGACTCTGGGCGGTCTTGTTGCCACGCTCAAGAATGCCTGATTATAGAGCAATTTCAGTTTGAATGCTTCACATTTCAAACAGAAATTGCTCTAAAAAGCCGTTTGAGAAGTCCTCGCACTGCCTGAAAAAAGAATCCCCGGCATGGAGCCGGGGCGTATTCTGCCTTCCACAAAAGTCCCTCTTACCTGTCAGAAGGCGGGGGCTTTGCTACAAATATCATGGTTCAGGAAAATTCGGATGAGTTCCCTGTCATTTTTGTCCAGAAAGATAAATTCAAGATTATCATAGCCATTACGAAAATTTTTTTTGTTTACATCACAGAGGTAGCTGGAAAAGGCCTTTCTGATGACAGATTCGGAAAAGTGCGCGTAAGCCTCTTCTCTTGTTCCATTTATTATAGCGATGGTCTGTGTTACTCTGTTGTTTTTCGGATCAAAGGAGATATCTTTTAGGAACCTTGTCTCCTCCAGCTGGAGAGGCAGTTGTTTTTTTATTTCTGCGATGCTCAATTCTTTTTTGAATGCCACGTGCGTGGGCAGATCAAACTTTTTCGTCAGCATATCGTCAGAAAGCGTTGTGCATGCCGCAAAACAGATAAGAAAAGCAACCGGCCCTATCTTTTTACTGATTGTGTTCATGAGTATACTGGCAATGACTCCGTGCATATCTTTCTCTCGCAGAGCAAAGGCGGTCACGCTCCGAAAGCGTGCCCGCCTTTGCTCTTTCTTCATCCTTCCGGGGGACGGTCGGCACTGGGAGCGCGTCGGCGTCTCCGCAGCCTTCCATCCTCCTGAATAAAGCGCGTTTGGGGAAGGGGAGGGGGCCCGGGGGAGGGGGAACCACTTTGCGCGCCAGCGAAAGGGGTTCCCCCCTCTCCCGTAAGAATCATACCCTATCCCCGGCGCATCTGTTCCACCAGCGCGCTCAGTTCCTTTGCCTGCTGTGCCAGTTCGGCAATGGCCTGGGCGGATTCGTTCAGGGTTTGCGCCATGCTGGCAGCCGTCAGATTGACTTCGTTGATGGAGCGGTTGATCTCGTCGCTGGCAGCCGACTGTTCCTGACTGGCGGTGGCAATGGCGCTGACTTCGTCGGCGGTATTGTCGGCGTCCTGAACGATGGCTTCCAGGGCTGCGCCGGCCTGCGTCGAATATTCCGTGGCCTGCTGAATTTCATTTACCGTGGTGTCAACGGCCGTCATGCTCTTGTGCATGCTGGACTGGATGGCCTGAACGGCGCCGCTGACTTCGCTGGTGGAAGCCATGGTCTTTTCGGCCAGCTTGCGCACTTCGTCGGCGACGACGGCGAAGCCGCGCCCTGCCTCGCCGGCGCGTGCGGCTTCAATGGCCGCATTAAGGGCCAGCAGATTGGTCTGATCCGCAATGTCGGAAATCACGCCCATGACCTGCGTGATGGAGGTCGCGTGCCGGTTCAGCTCGCCCATATCCTCTTTCAGAGCCACGGATGCGGCATGCATGCGCCGCGTGCTTTCCAGCGAGGCTGTGACGATATCCTTGCCGGCGTTGGCCTGCTGCCGTGTGCCCGCCGAAGTCTGGGAGGCGTCGGAGGCATTGCGGGCCACTTCCTGCACTGTGGCCGTCATTTCATTCATGGCGGTGGCGGCTTCGCTCAGGCGCGTGGCCGCGTCGCCGGCATTCTTGCTGACCTGATCAATCTGCGCGGACAGGCGGCTGGAAGCGGAAGACAGGGCGTTGACAATGCCTTCAAGCTGTTCGGCGGCGGTCAGAATGCCGATGCGCTTGGCTTCTTCGGCCTCCTTGCGGGCCTTGTCGGCGGCTTCCACGGCCTGCCGGGCGATTTCCGTCTGTTTGCGGGCCTCGTCGGTCTGCTGCTGCGAGGTGGAGAGGAGATCCCGCAGGTGGGCGACCATACGGGAAAGCGCGTCGTTCAGATGCCGCAGTTCGCCGTAGAGGCGCGTCGTATGGGGCCGGGCGTTGAGGTCGCCGGTGGCTACGTCGTCAGCGTAGCGAACAAGGGCCTTCAGAGGCGAGCTGATGGACGTTGCCAGCAGCAGGCCCAGAATGACCATGAGGGCGGTTACCGAGAGGCTGACGATGGCGATGATGCGGATGGCGGACGTTGTGGGCGCGAAGATTTCGTTTTCGTCTTCGGCATAGAGGATTTTCCAGCCGTAAGTCGTGGTGTGCGAGGTTACCTTGACGAGCTGATCGCCGTTGGGAACCGTATGGACGCCGTCCGGCTGGCGCATGACCTCTTCCAGCCCGGCATCTTTGAATTCCTTGCCGAGGAACTTTCCTTCGTCAGACGGCGAAAGGGGAGAGCAGAGGATGCGCCCCGTATTTTCGATCAGGAGAAAGCGCCCGGATCTGCCCAGCTGCATGGAGCTGATGAGCCGCGACAGATCTTCAAGAGAAAGATCGATGCACAGGATGCCGGTCACCTTGCCCGCGGCATCCCGCAGTTTGCAGGTGATGCTGGTGACGTAGATATTCTTGATATTGCGGTACACGGTGCTGAGGCCCAGATCCGAAGCGTTTTTCATGGCTTCGAGATACCAGTCGCGTCTGGACATATCGCGGTGGGCAGGCACGTTGACGGTTTCCAGCGAGGTTGCATAGCTGCCGTCCGCATAGCCTATGAAGATCTGGGAATAGTCCTTGTTGACCGCCACCATGCGGACAAGATGCTCGGTAATGGCGCGTGCTTCGGGGGAGAGATGGTGTCGCTGTTTTCGTCCCGGAAGTTGCGGAATTTGCCCAGACCGGCAATGACTTCCGGGATGCGGCCAAGATCGGCGGCGTTGTTCTGCGTCATGGAGATCAGCTTGCCGATGTAGGCGTCGACAAGCATGAGCGCCTGCGTGCTCTTGGTGGTAAAGTCCTCGATGGCGGTATCCCGCATTTTGAGGATGGTTATTGCGCCTGTGCTGATACTGAGGATCAGCAGCGGGCCGATGATGCCCAGCAGAATACGGGCTTTGATACTGCCCATGATTCCCTCCCCCGCGCGTCAGAAGACAGGGAACGGAATTCCGCTCCCCGCAGTGCGCGGTGTGTCATTGTTCAGGCTGCGGATTCCGGTCTGCCCACCGGAAAGCCGAGCCTGAGGAATGCCGGAGCAGTTTTATACAGAAACTGCTCCGTGTGCCGCACGGCGGCCATGCCTTTGTAGAACAGGTTTTCGCAGAGATGCCTACCGCCCGAGTTCCGCGCGCCGTGCCGTGCACTTCTGCGACAGCTCCTGCAATTCGGCGTCGCCCGGCATGACGGTAAGCCCCTTTTTCAGATAGCCCAGAGCGCGGACGACTTCGTCCACTTCCATGAAGGCTCTGGCAATCATGGCAAAGATGGCGTTTTCATCTCTGTAATAGGTGAGCGCCTGGCTGTAGAGCGCGTCAGCTTCGGAGACCCTGCCGCGTTCCAGTTCGGCGCGGGCCTCCTTCAGCGTCTTGTCCAGCGCCATTTTGCGCTGCATGGCTTCTTCATAGGGTTCTTCCTGCGTTTCCTGAGTACGCAGCGCCTTGTAGACTTTGGCAAGGATGACAAAGGCCTCCCGTTCCTTGCCGCCCTGATAGATAATCGGGTTGGCATAATGCTCCCGGAAGGCTGCCAGACTGGTGATGCTGTTGATGGCTTCGCGGAAATCGCCGCGCAGATCCATGGGGGCTGCCTGGTTGCCGAGTTCCTTGAACGCCAGCAGGCTCAGGGCCAGGGCCCGTTCGAGTTCGTTGCGGTTGGCGCTGGCCTTGGCGCGGCCAAGATCCTCACGTATTTTGCGTGTATTCATGAAAAGCCTCGTGAAAATAAAATGGCCCGCTACGGGCATTGTCTGAACTGTTATCGGGGCGTGTTCCGACTCCGGAGAGCTCTGCCGGACACCCCCTTCAGCATTGGTACTGCGTAACGCGGATACCGACTCTATCTCATTTGAATTTTGCCAAATTTGAAGCAGGAGGGCAAGAATCCCGCGTTGACGCCTTCCCCCGGCGGCTGCTATCGTGCACAAACCCGTGTAACGGGGAGTGTTTTTGCCGTGGGAGGTTTGCTTTATGGCACGCATTCTTTACGGGGTGCACGGAACGGGACATGGCCATGCCATGCGCGCGCTGACCATTGCCCGCCGCCTCCGTTCCCATGATTTTCTGTTCGTCGCGGCGGATGACGCTCCCAGCGTGCTGGAAGGCGAGTTCCCCGTCCGGAGGATTCCCAATCTGGGGACCGTCTTCAAGAACTACAAGGTCGATATGGCGGCCACCATCGGACGGGCTGTCCCATTGCTGCTGCGCTCCGGCCATCATACGCGCTCGGTGCTGCGCATTATCGAGGAGTTCAAGCCCGACGTCTGCATGACGGACCTGGAATTCTTCGTGCCGCGCGCCGCCCGGCAGGCCGGGCTGCCCTGTCTGACGCTGGATCATCAGCATGTCATTACCTGCTGCCGTCATGAACTGCCGTCCGATATGCGCTGGGATGCCTTTGTTCAGGGGCTGACGCCGCGCTGGTTATTCCGCCCCACGGACGAGAACCTCATTGTCTCCTTCTATGCTCCCCCGGCATTGCCGCAGTATAACGTCCGTATTGTGCCGCCCATTCTGCGGGACAAGGTGCTGAACCTTCGTCCGCATGACGCGGGGCACGTCGTCGTATATCAGAGCAATTCCACGGATCGCCGTCTGGTGGACTTTTTGCGCACGAGCACGCGGCGTCCCTGTTATGTCTTCGGCTACAGCCGTTCCGAGGGCAGCGACGGCAATGTGCATTTCATGCGCAAGAGCGAAGACGGTTTTCTGCGGCTTCTGGAGGGCTGTTCCTACGTCATCCAGGGGGGCAGTCATACCCTGATGACCGAAGCCCTGTATCTGGGCAAGCCCATTTTTTCCATTCCCCTCAAGGCGATGGTGGAGCAGCGCTTCAATGCCTTTTATCTGGAAAAGCTCGGCTACGGCATTCAGGCGGATATGGCGTCCCTGTCGCCGGAGCGGCTTTTTGATTTTGAGCAGCGCCTGCCCCGCTTCCGCGCCACCATTGCCGATGCCGGGAATTTTTGCGGCAACGATGCCGTATTCGGCCTTGTGGATGCCTTTATTCGTACCGGTTCTCTGCCGCGCGGGGCAATTCCAGCTGTTGTGGAGTAGACTGTCGTTCCTCTTGCTGACGCAGAAACGCCGTTTGTATCTTTGCTGATACAAACGGCGTTTCTGCGTCATTCATTATACATGAAGAAAGAATAATCCCGGGAGAGCCTCTTCCTTACAGGGTGTGTAACGCTATACACAGCGTATTGGGGGGAAGGGAACCCCCTCTGCTAGCGCGAGAGGTGTTTC
>DXFI01000174.1 GCA_019114565.1 Candidatus Desulfovibrio intestinigallinarum
ATTTTCCTGCTGGACCTTGAAGCCATCGTGGCGGAACTCAATCCGAGCATGGCTATCCGCTACCCCGAGGAGGATCAGCATTTCCTCAAGGAAGGCAGCCCGCAGGAAGTGCTGCATGTGGACGACTCCTCCAGTATCCGCGGCCTAGTGGCGCATCTGCTCGCCAAGGAAGGGCGCTTCACCCTGACCCAGAAGGTCAACGGCGAGGAAGCCTGGCACTACCTGCTGGAGCTCAAGCAGCACTGCGAAGAGAGCGGAGAGTCCATCGCCAAGTACTGCGCGGGTATTATTTCCGATATTGAAATGCCGTCCATGGACGGTCTGGCCCTGTGCAAGCACATCAAGGAAGACCCGGTCCTCAAGCGTATTCCCGTGGCTATTTTCTCATCCATGATCAACGAGCCGCTGGCACGCAAGTGCGCCTCCGTGGGGGCGGACGCCCAGTTTACCAAGCCGGACCTGAAGGCGCTGTCCGACAAGCTGGACATGCTGATCAAGGAAACCTGGGCCCAGCCCAAGCCCGCGCCTGTGGAACAGAAGAACCGCACGGCCAGCCCCTTTGCCTCCAGCCCCTTTACCGCGAGCCCGTTTTCTTCGTAACGGCTTGTCTTTTTCAGCCCTTGAATGCATCACGCCGTCTTCCCGCGTTGCGGAAAGACGGCGTGTTCCGTTCATGCCCCGGGGCCTCCCCGCACCCGGAACACTCGCGATGCCGCAGGCGGAGCCCGCGCTACGCGCTCGGAAATACGGCGGCCCGTACCAGGGTGCGATCCAGATCGGCCAGATCTTCCTCGTCAAAGTCCGCCGCCGACGGCATGGTCAGCGGCTGGGTCTGGGGCAGCGCCAGCATCTTGTCCGTATTCTCGAACAGATTACGCAGAATGGCGTTGGAAACCAGCATGCCCTTGCGCGTCAGGCGCAGATAGCCCTCGCGCATGCGCACGAGCCCGTTGTCGTACAGGGCCTGAATCATGCGCTGATTGTCCTTGACGAAGTCCCGGCCGGTCAGTGTTTTATACGCTTTGAGCCGCAGGCCGCGCGCCGTGCGCAGGCGCAGCATGATCAGCTCGAGCACGCGCACGCGGGGGGTGAGCACTTCCGGGTCCTGCCCCAGCGTGCCGCCGCGCACCTGCGCGTCCCATGCCCGCTGGCTGGCGGGATTGGTCCAGCGGGTATGGAGCATGGTCGACGTTGCCGAAGGCCCCAGACCGATATAGTCGCGGCCTTCCCAGTAGCCCAGATTGTGATGGCACTGGAAGCCCATGCGCGCGTAATTGGAAATTTCGTAGTGCAGATAGCCCTGCGATTCCAGCAGAGCCGATCCTTCCATATACATCAGATTCTGATCCCGCTCCGGCGGCAGGGAAAGCCGTCCCTCGGAGCATTCCAGTTCCAGCGGCGTGCCCGGCTCCAGCGTCAGGCCGTAGGCGGAAATGTGATCGGGGCCTATGCGGCAGATGTCCTTGAGCGTCTGCAGCCACTGGCGCATGCTCTGCCCGGGGAGCCCCCACATCAGATCCACGCTGACGTTGGTACAGCCGGCTTCGCGGGCATTGAACACCGTGTGCAGGCTGTCCGACGCCTTGTGCGCGCGTCCCAGCATGCGCAGCGTATTGTCATCCAGGCTTTGCAGACCGATGGACAGACGGTTCACTCCGGCAGCCAGAAAGTCCGCCACATCCTGCTGCGTGCGCAGGGATTCGGGATTGGCCTCCAGCGTTATTTCCGCCTTGGGATGCAGGGAAAAATAGCGCCCGATGCGATCAAGCACGGCATGGATGAAGGAGGGCGACAGCAGGCTCGGCGTACCGCCGCCAAAAAAGACGGATTCCACCGGCGTGCCGCCGAAGCGATCCCCCCAGTGGGCCAGCTCCATGAGCAGCGTATCGGCATAGGCCTGCAGGCGCTCGGACGTGCGCGGATTGATGCCGCGGCCAAGGGCCGTGGAATGGAAGGCGCAGTAACTGCACCGGATGCGACAGAAGGGAACGTGAATATAAATCAGCATGGCGAACCTTGATGACAGGAAAATGACTCTCTGGCCAGCGCTCCTCATTATGCAAAAAGAGAACCAAAGACAATATCTTCCGCTGTGCCTCCCCCGGAAATTTCCTGTGCCCACGCCGGCACGCATTCGTCCGGACGGATGCCGCAAACGCCCGTTTCCCGCCGCGGCGCATGCCGGGGCCCGAAGCCGCCTTGGCAAAGAAGGACGCCTTGCGTATATTGCACTTCTCACGAGCATTTTCTCTCAGACAGGAGAAGTCCATGGATATACGTTTTCAGTGCAACGGCCCTGCCCAGTGGAAGGCCGATGTCATGGTGGTATTGTTCTGCAAGGGGGAACGCCTGCCCGATGTCGCTCCCTGCGTGGACGCCGCCGCTCCCTGGCTGGCCATTGCTCCGGCCCTGCGCGATGCCCGGGGCGACAAGGACGAGCTGACCATGCTGCACGGGCATCCCGAACTCAATATTCCCCGTGTGCTGGCCGTCGGCCTTGGCGCGCGCGAAGATGTTGACGTGTCTGCCGTCCGCAAGGCTCTTGGCTCGGCCCTGCGCCGCTGCCGGGCCGCCGGTATCGGCAGCGTGCTTATTCCCGAACCCATGCTGGCCGCCCTGCCCGGCGGGCGGGAACGCCTTGTGGAAGAGGCTGTCTACGCCTCTCTGCTGGGCCTTTATCGTTTCTCCGGCCTGAAAAAAGCGGACAAGGACGAACGCAAGGACCCCGAGTGGCTGGCCATCGGCTTTGAAGGGGAGTTTGTGCCGGACGGCGGTCAGGCTGCCGCGCGGCGCGGCGAGCGTGCCGCCGAGGCCGTGGCGCTTGCGCGCACGCTGGCCAATACCCCGGCCAACCTGCTCGGCCCCGCCGATCTGGCTGAAAAGGCCCGCGCGCTGGCTGCCGAACGCGGTCTGTCCTGCACCGTGATGGAAGAGGATGATCTGCGCGAGCAGGGCATGAACTGTCTGCTTGCCGTGGGGCAGGGTTCCGCCCGCCCGCCGCGTCTTGTGGTGCTGGAGCATGCCCCGGAAGGTCATGAGCAGGAAAAGCCCCTGATCCTTGTGGGCAAGGGCATCACCTTTGACAGCGGCGGCATCAGCCTCAAGCCCGGCGCCAACATGCACGCCATGAAATGCGACATGACAGGCGCGGCCATTGTTCTCTCCGTGCTGGCCGCCGTTGCGGAAGAACAGCTGCCCCGCCGCATTGTCGGCATCATGGCCTGCGCCGACAACATGCCCGACGGACGCGCCACGCGTCCCGGCGACGTGGTTGTCGCCGCCAACGGCGACAGCGTGGAAATTCAGAATACCGACGCCGAAGGCCGTCTTGCCCTGTGCGACGCTCTCGCCTACGCCCAGAAAGAATGGACGCCTGCCGCCATTGTGGACATTGCCACGCTGACCGGCGCCTGCGCCGTGGCGCTTGGTTCGGAAGTGGCCGGCCTGTTCTGCGATGACGACGCCCTGCGCGAGCGTCTGCAGGCCTCCGCCACCCTGGGCGGGGAGGCCCTCTGGCCCCTGCCTCTCTGGAAGGGCTACAAGGAAAATCTGAAAAGCGAAGTGGCCGACATCTGCCATATCGGCCCGCGCGAGGGCGGCGCCATTCATGCGGCCCTGTTCCTCCAGCACTTCATTCAGGACGGCGTGCGCTGGGCCCATCTGGATATTGCCGGCGTGGACTGGGCGTCCAAGCCCGGCCCCCTGACCGTCATCGGCGGCACCGCCTTTGGTGCGCGAACCCTGCTGGAACTGGCCCGAGGAGGCGTGTAAATGAAAGTCTATCTTATCGGTGCAGGTCCGGGCGACGCCGGTCTGCTGACCCTCAAGGGCCGCGACATGCTGGCTTCCGCAGATGTCGTGGTTTATGACGCGCTGGCCAACGAGGATCTGCTTGCGCACGCCCGTCCCGATGCCGAGCGCATCTATGTGGGTAAGGTGGCGGGCAATCATGCCTTGCCGCAGCAGGAAATCAACGCGCTGCTGATCCGCAAGGCAAAAGAAGGCAAGATCGTTGCCCGTCTCAAGGGCGGCGATCCTTACATCTTCGGCCGCGGTGGCGAAGAAGCCGAGGAACTGCGGGCCGCCGGGGTTCCCTTTGAGGAAGTTCCCGGCATCAGCTCCACCATTGCCGCGCCCGCCTATGCGGGCATCCCGCTCACGCATCGGGATTATGCCTCGTCCGTGACCATCATCACCGGCCACGAAAACCCCGACAAGCCCGGTTCCGTGCACAACTGGAAGGCTCTGGCCGCCAGCGCGTCCACGCTGGTTTTTGTCATGGGCATGAAGAATCTGCCGGATATCGCCCGCAATCTTATGGATGCGGGCATGGACCCGGCCACGCCAGCGGCGCTCGTCTATCGCGGCACCACGCCGCGGCAGCGCAGCCTCGTGGCGCCGCTGGGTCAGTTGCCGCAGGCCGCCGTTGATGCCGGTTTCACCAATCCTTCCGTCATCGTCGTGGGCAAGGTCTGCGCTCTGCGCGAAACGCTCGGCTGGTTCGAGCAGCGTCCCCTGTACGGCAAAACCGTGGTAGTCACCCGCGCCCGCGAGCAGGCCAGCGGCCTTGCCGCGCAGCTGGCGGAACTCGGGGCGCGCGTCATCCAGTGCCCCACCATTGAGATCAGGCCTCTGGACGACTACGCGCCTCTGGATCGGGCCATTGCCGCCCTTGGCGAGTATCAGTGGCTGATTTTCACGTCCGTCAACGGCGTGAAATACTTCTGGCAGCGGCTGGAGCTGGCCGGGCGCGACGCCCGCGCTCTGGGCTCCTGCAAGGTGGCGGCCATCGGCCCGGCCACGGCGGAAGCCCTGCGCATTCGCGGCATCGTTCCCGATCTCGTGCCTGAAAAATACATGGCCGAAGGCGTTATTGCCGGTTTGCAGGCGCAGGGCCCCGTCAGCGGCATGCGCATGCTGCTGCCCCGCGCCGCCAAGGCCCGGGAAATCCTGCCCGAGGAACTCCGCAAGGCCGGCGCGACCGTGGATGTCATTGCCGCCTACGAAACCGTGCCCGCCGCTGTTCTCAAGGATGAAGTGCTGGCCGGTCTGAGCGACAGGAGCATTGACTGCGTGACCTTCGGCTCCTCGTCCACCGTGGAGAACTTCCTGTCGATCTTCCCCGCGGAAACGCTGGCCACCTCCGGCGCGCGCATTGCCGCCATCGGCCCCATTACGGCCGCAACCCTGGCCCGGCGGGGGCTTCCCTGCCACATCCAGCCGTCGGAATTTACCATTCCGGCGCTCGTGGCCGCCGTTGCCGAAGCCTTTGCAAAAGACTAGGGAGTAACGCTAAATCGTTCTTCTGGGGGGAAGGAAACCCCCTTGGCTAGCGCGCAAGGAGTGTTTCCTTCCCCCCAGGCCCCCCATCCTTCCCCCAACGCGCTTTTTCAAAGGGGACACAGGCCATGTGGCAAGTATCTTTCAAAGGTCATGTGTAGCCTTTATTTTCTATTTATTTGAAATAAATAGAAAGGTCTTTGAAAAAGATGAAACGCGAGGCGGCGGCGCAGTGCCGCCCATTCCCGGCCGTCCGGGAACGTCTTTTCCCCTTCAGCCCTTGACGGAGAGAGCCTACCATGCCTCTGAATATCGCCATTCTTGCTTCCGGCAGCGGCACCAACGCCCAGTCCATGATCGACAAGGCCGCCGCCGGGCTTCTGGATGTGGACATCCGCCTTATTGCCGGTAACAGACCCGGGGCGAAGGTTTTTGACAGAGCCCGCGCCGCGGGCATCCCCTATTTGGAGCTTGATCACAAGGCCTTTGAAAGCCGCGAAGCCTTTGATGCCGAAATGGTCGCCGCCATCCGTCAGTCCGGCGCGGAATATGTCGTGCTGGCGGGCTACATGCGTCTGCTTTCGCGGGTCTTCCTCTCCGCCTTTTCCGGAAAAATCATCAATATCCATCCCGCCATCCTGCCGAGCTTTCCCGGTATTCACGGCGGCGCGGATGCGCTGGCCTATGGCGTCAAGCTCACGGGCTGCACTGTGCATTTTGTGGAAGAAGTCATGGACAGCGGCCCCGTCATCATTCAGGCTGCCGTGCCCGTCAATGCCGGAGAGCCCGAAGACGACCTTATGAACCGTATTCATCCGCTGGAGCATCGCATCTACCCGCAGGCGCTCCAGTGGCTCGCGCAGGGACGCATCCGCGTCGAGGGACGGCAGGTCTTTCTCGCGCCGTCCGATACCCCCCGCGCCCGACGCGCTCCCGATGACGACTGGTTCGTCTGGCCGCCGCTGGAAGAAGGGTTCTAGAAATATTGAGGGGGAGAGGGAAACTTTTTCTTGCG
>DXFI01000175.1 GCA_019114565.1 Candidatus Desulfovibrio intestinigallinarum
CATACAACCTACGAACAGTGTTCACAGCCCCTAGCGGATGAAGTTCGTGGGCGTCCACGGTTCCACGGCGGGCAGCGGAATGCCCGCAGCCCTGCCGGCTTCGATACACTTGAGCAGCCAGGCCATATTATCGCCCAGCGTCCGCATGATTTGCAGCCCCTCAGCATCCAGCCGGGCCTCTTCCGCCGTATTGCCGTGCAGCGAATTCCAGTACTGCGAGGCAACGACGGGCATGCGGGCAATGGTGAAATACTTGTTCAGGCGATCGAAGTTGGCGCTGGCGCCGCCGCGCCGGCAGGTCACCACAGCCGCCGCGGGTTTGAAGGCATAGGGGGCGGACTTCATGTAGAAAACGCGGTCCAGCAGCGCGCACAGAGTAGCGTTGGGCCCCGCATAATAGGTGGGAGAGCCGACAATCAGCCCGTCGGCCTTGCGCAGCAGCTCGATGCACTCATTCACCGGGTCATCCTGAAAAACGCACAGGCCGGTTTCGGCACATTTGCCGCAGGCAATGCAGCCGCGAACGGCCTTATGCCCCACCTGCACCAGCGTGGTTTCAATACCGGCAGCGTGCAGACGTCCGGCAATTTCCGACAGAGCCGTATAGGTGCATCCACGGGGATGCGGGCTTCCATTAATCAACAGTACGTTCATGACAACCTCCTGCGGCCATGCTGTCACAGAGCAGGCAACAGTGCAACGGCGGCGACAGGACGAAAAAAAGCCGCGTTTCTCCGGCTCCCGGAGAAACGCGGCCTGCAAAGGACGGGACGCTACATCCGCTTGAGTTCCTCGATCAGCTTGCTCAGCTCTTCAGTCTGCTCCGACAGACGCTCCATGGCCTGCGAGGCATTTTCCATAGCCTGCGCGGCCTCCCCTGCGGCTGCATTGATTTCGCAGATGGACTGATTGATCTCATCGCTGGCCGCCGACTGCTGCTCGCTGGCTGTGGCAATGCCGCGCACCTGATCGGCCGTGGCTTCGGTATCCGATACAATGCGTTGCAGGGCCGCGCCGGATTCCCCGGCAAAATCAGCGGCCTGTCTGGTCTGCTCCACGGCGTTTTCCACGGCCCGCATGCTCTGCGCCACGCTCTGCTGAATGCCATGCACAGCTTCCGCCACATCGCCGGTGGAGGCCATGGTCTTTTCGGCCAGCTTGCGCACCTCGTCGGCCACCACGGCAAAGCCCCGGCCCACATCCCCGGCCCGGGCCGCCTCAATGGCAGCATTCAGGGCCAGCAGGTTGGTCTGATCGGCAATATCGGAAATCACGCCCATGATGGCGCTGACATTTTCCGAATGCTTCTGCAGCTGCTCCATGTCCTGCCTGAGGGCGAGGGTCCCTTCCCGGGTCTTCTGAATACTCTGCAAGGCGCTGTTGACAATTTCGGAACCGTGCAGCGCTTCATTCTTGGTTTCCCCGGACATGCGCGCGGCCTCGGCGGCACTGCGGGCCACCTCCTGCACGGTGGCGTTCATCTCGTTCATGGCCGATGCAGATTCGGCCAGGCGCGCCGCAGCTTGCGATGCACCGCTGCTGGAGGTCTTCACGCTTGTGGAAAGATCGCCCGACGCCGCCATAATGACATCCACGACCTTTTCCAGTCGGGTAGCCGCCGCAAGCATGCCTTCGTGACGGGCCATTTCCGCCCTGTGCCCCGCCTTTACGGCACGTTCGCGCGCTTCTTCCGCCTCTGAGGCCAGACGCCGGGCTTCCGCCGCCTCGGCGCGGACCTTTTCCTGCGAGGCAAGGAGCTGCTTCACCATGTCCATGAGGTTCCGGTAAAGCTCCAGCAGTTCCCCACTGAAAGAACGCTCGTCCGGCAGATTATCCACCCTGCCCTGCGCGATGTCCTGCGTCGTACGCATGATGCGGGCCAGCGGATTGCAGACCGACCGCGCCAGCAGTACCGCCCCGAAGAGCAGCAGCACCAGCAGCACAACGCTGGCGGCCAGAATGCGCCAGACGGCAGCCGTGGACGCCTCCCGCACTTCTTCCATGTCCACAATGGACACAATGCGCCAGTCATTGACCGTGGACGTCATGGAAATAAGGCGCTCCACGCCCAGATGCTCCATAACGCCGCAGCCGTTCTTTTTCCCGAACAGGGCACGCAGATGCGGGGCCACCTCTTCCAGCGTCTTGCCGATATATTCGGGATTAGTCGGCGCGCAGAGCACCTTGCCGTCGGCATCGAACAGCACGTAGCGACCGGTGCGCCCGAATTTCATCTCATCCAGCAGGGCGTTCAGCGTAACCAGGCTGATATCCGCCGCCACAACGGCATCAGCCCCCTGCGGCGTTTTCCCCGGCACACGCACGCTGACGGAAACCATGACCTCGCCGCTGACGGAAGTATAGGCGTTGCCAACATGCGTGGTGGCGCTTCCGCCCTGCATATCCGAGAACCAGCCGCGCGTCCTAGGATCATAGCCGGGAACGGCCGTTTCCGGGGCGCTGCTGACAAAACGGCCGTCGCTGTAGCCAATGAAAATTTTGCTGATTTGCGGCGAAACTTCCTGCATGCGCGCAAGAGCCCTGATCAGGTTCCGGGCCTCCACGGGCAGCTGTTCCTCCTCGTAGCGGCCCGCATCCCGGGTCATCTGCGGCGTGGGGAAGTCCCCGCCGTGCTCGCGCACCTCCGGCAGATGAGCCAGATACTCCAGTTTGCCCAGATTGCCCTCAAACATGTGTCGCAGATATTTGTCCGCCAGCGACAGCTGCTTCAGCGAAGCCTCCTCAACGGAGGTTGTGCTTACCTCAAGAATTTTTTCAAGCGATATTGCGCTAATAGAAAGTATTGACAGCAAAATGCACGTCAAAAAACCAAGAATAAATTTTTGCCTCATCGTCATGGTGCCCTCCCTGACTATGGACTGTTGCGTCGAATATATCGACGTTATACATATAGCCTCTATAACCTTCCGAAACTATTACAATATTACAGCAAAGAAAAGCGAATTAAAAGAAAAAGAATTTTATTTTCATAAAAACCTCCTTTTAAAGCCTGTTTTTATAAAAAAACGCTGCATACGCAACGAATATGACTCATGGAACAAAGGAGTCATTCCGGCGCGGGGACAACCGCTTCGGCACAGCGACGGCGGCAGACCATGAGGCCGCGGAAACAAAAAAGCCCGCCCCGGCATGTTCACCCATTAGGGCCTGTTAACACTATTCGTAAGTTGTTTGGGGGGAAGGGAAACCCCTCTGCTAGCGCGAGAGGTGTTTCCCTTCCCCCCAAGCCCCCCATCCTTTCCCCAGCGCGCTTTTATTGGGGAAAGAGTCGGAAATACGAGGCGACCCCGCAACTAAAAATAAGTGCGTGTGTGCAGCCTATTTATCCTATCTATTGAAATTGTTTGTAAAATTTATGTTAACAGGCCCTAGAGCATTTTCAGTTTGAAACGCTTCGCATTTCAAACCATACGGCCTGTCGTTTCGCGGAAAAAACGTGTTTTTTCCCGCTCAATTCGGGCCGGGCGGCGCTGTGCCGCCGCCTCGCGTTTCACCTTTTTCAAAGTTGAAACGCTTTAGACACAGCGTGCGGGTTTTGGGGAGGATGGGGGAGTTTGAGGGGGAAACTACGGGAACGCCTTTCCTCGCTTTGCTGCGGAAAGGCTGGGCCCTTTTTGCCGCAAGCAGCGACCCAACGGGCGGCCGAAGGCCGTGCCGTCAGGCGACGCAGGAGCCCTACGGGCATCGACAGTAGAGCAAAGGGGTTCCTTCCCCCTCAAGACAATCCCAAAAACTTATCGGCGCAGCGCCGTCACCGAAAGCCCCTGCAAGGCCCGGCGCAGCATGTCCAGCGCGTGCCCGGCGGCCCGTCTGCGCGTCCAGGCACGCGGCATGACGCGCCCCGTCGGACGCATGACGCGCAGCCACGTGCCGTCCGCGCTGCTCAGAGCGATATAGACCAGCCCCACGGGTTTTTCCGCTGTGCCGCCGCCGGGGCCGGCGATGCCCGTAATGCCGATTCCCCAGTCGCTGCCATGCCGCTGCCGGACGCCTTCGGCCATATGCCGCGCCACTTCCGGGCTGACGGCCCCCACGCGGGCCAGCAGCTCCGGCGGCACGCCCAAGAGGCGCGTCTTGGCCTCGTTGGCATAGGTGACGACGCCCGCATGAAATACGGCGGAAGCTCCGGGCACATCCGTAATCAGAGACGCCAGCAGGCCCCCGGTGCAGGATTCCGCCGTTGCCAGCGTCTGTCCTCTGCGGGTCAGCTCATCCACAACCACGGCCTGCAAATGCGGCACGTCCACCCCGTAGACGCACTCGCCCAGTCGCCGCCGCACCTCTTCCACTACCGGCGCGGCCAGCTCGGCCGCCTCGTGCGCATTCCCGCCCTTGGCTGTGACGCGCACAAACATTTCCGTATCGGTGGCATAGGTGGCGACCGTGGGATTGGCCTGTGCTGTCAGCCCGTCCAGCAGCAACGCGCCGTCGCCTTCGCCGATGCCGAATGTCCGCACCATATGCGAACGAATGGCCCCCTCCTGCCGCTGCGCCAGAAAGGGCATGACGCTGTCATGCAGCATGGGCAGCAGCTCCGACGGCGGTCCGGGCAGCATAATCACAAGTTTCCCTTCCGGGGTTTCCACGGCGCAGCCCGGAGCGGTCCCCACCGTATTGGCAAAGACCGTGCAGCCCCGGGGCAGCAGGGCCTGCTTGCGCTGATTGACGCCCATAGGACGCGATCCGAAGTATTCCCGCAGCCGGGCAAGGCTCTCGGCGTGTTCCTCCAGCGGCGCTCCCGTCACCCGCGCCACGGTTTCCCGGGTCAGATCGTCGTCCGTGGGGCCCAGTCCGCCGGTAGTGACAAGAAGATCGTTTTCCCGCAGACCGTCGCGAAGCGCTTTTTCGAGACGCCCGGCATTGTCGCCCACAACGCAGCTGCCGAAAACGTCAATACCGAGTTCCGCCAGCGCCCGCGCCACATGCGCGGCGTCGCTGTTGATGGTATGGCCCAGCAGCAGCTCGGTTCCCACAGCTATAATTTCCGCCTGCATTTCCTCCCTCCTGGAGCCTTTTCAGTTTGAAATGTTTGCATTTCAAACCATACGGCCTGTCGTTTCGCGGAATAAATGCGGTTTTTCCGCTCACTTCGGGCCGGGCGGCGCCGTGCCGCCGCCTCGCGTTTCACCTTTTCAAAGTTGAAACGCTCTATTCTTTCGGGCTGATGGTCGGCGCATTACAGCACACGGAAGGGCACGTTGCCAAGCGGCGGCATATGCCCTAGGCTCTTTCCTCACACGTGACGTTGATGAAAGAAGCCCCGCCGCCGCACAAAATGGCGGGAGACCTTTCTCTCCGCGCCGCGGGCCGGCTGTCATATTTTCAGCAACGCCCATGACCACCGGGGCAGTCTTCGCCCCGCAACCTCCTTGCCGCGCTCCGCGCGCATCCATCGCCGCCATGAACGACACCCTCTCCGGCATTGCCGTCTCCCGGGCCGAAAGCGGCCAGAAGCTGCTCCAGTGGCTCAAGCGACGCCTTGATGTCCCGCAGGGACAATTGCATAAATGGATCAGAACCGGTCAAATCCGTGTAAACGGGGGCCGGGTCAAAGCCTTTGCCATTGTTCAGGAGGGCGACATCATCCGCCTGCCTCCCTTCTGCCGGGATCTGTCCGTGGCGGCATCCCGCCCCGCGCCCGCAGCCCTTCCTCTGCCGCCGATCCTTGCCTGCGAGCCCGACGTGCTCGTGCTCAACAAGCCCGCCGGGCTGCCCACCCAGTCCGGCAGCGGGCATGACGACAGCGTCGCCGCGCGTCTGGCGGCACAGGAGCCCGGCGCAGCCTTTCATCCCGCCCCGGTGCACCGTCTGGATCGGGATACCTCCGGCGTCCTCCTCGCGGGGCGCACCTTCGCAGCCCTGCGCGCCCTTGGCGAA
The DNA here is from genome assembly GCA_019114565.1 of Candidatus Desulfovibrio intestinigallinarum. Lineage (GTDB taxonomy): Bacteria > Desulfobacterota > Desulfovibrionia > Desulfovibrionales > Desulfovibrionaceae > Desulfovibrio > Desulfovibrio intestinigallinarum. The sequence goes on from DXFI01000175.1 coordinate 5,899, forward strand.
GCCCTGCGCGATCACACTGCCGTCAAGGAGTATATCGCCTGGGTTCAGGGACGCTGGCCCTGGGCGGACATCCGCCTGCTTCGCCATGCCCTGCGCAAGGAAGGCCCCGAAGGACGCGAAAAGATGCGGGCCTATTCCTGGCGCACACCGCCGCCGGGCAGCAAGGAGGCCCTGCTGCTGGCCCGTCCTCTTCAGATACGCGATCAGGACAGCCTGCTGCATGTCCGGCTGCTGACAGGCCGCACGCATCAGATCCGCGTCCAGATGCAGGCAACCGGCTTTCCTCTCATCGGTGACGGCAAATACGGCAGTCCGGCCCGGGGGCAGCGCCTCCTCCTTCATGCCGTGCGTCTTGTCCTGCCCGACGGCCGCGCCTTTGCCTGCCTGCCCGACTGGCCCGCGCCGTGGAATCTCGCGACGCTGCCGTCTCCCTTCCCGCCGTGCCCGCAGCCGCTGCGCCTGCCCCTGGCCGACGCCCCGCGCTCTGTGGAGAGGCAGCACTATTCGTAGAATATCGGGGGGAAGGCCCCCCTGGGCTGGCGCGCAAGGGGGTTTCCTTCCCCCCGAGCCCCCCATCCTTCCCCCAACGCGCTTTTTCAAAAGAAATCGAGAGCATGTAGCACGCCTGCTTCACATTTCAAACCATACGACCTGCGCCGCCGCTTCGCGTTCCGCCTTGTCTCAACGGAAAAAGCTCTGCGCGGGCATGCCGCTTTCCGCCGTAAACGGTCCGGCATCCGGTCATCTTGTTTTTCAAAAAAGAATATGATACACTAGAAAAGGCGTACAAGCCGTGTCCCCTTCTTTACTTCGGGAGACAAGAGAACGCACGTCAAAGGAAGACCCATGAGCGCATCCCTGCCAAGCATCGTCCTCGTCGGACGGCCCAATGTGGGCAAATCCACCCTGTTCAATCGTCTGATCCGCAGCAACCGCGCCATCACGCACGACCGTCCCGGCGTCACGCGAGATCGCATGGAAGGCGTCGTGCGGCGCAAGGGCGAGCGTTCCTTCGGCATTGTGGACACGGGCGGCATCACGCTGGACGCCCATGCGGCCGTCACCGAAGGCCCCGAAGGCATCCGCGGTTTCGAGGCCGATATTCTGCGGCAGGCCGAAGCCGCCATGAAGAACGCCTGCGGCGTGGCTTTTGTGGTGGACGGGCGGGACGGTCTGCTGCCGCTGGACGAATACCTTGCGGCGCATGTCCGCCGGCTGGGCCTGCCCACCATCTGTGTGGTCAACAAGGTTGACGGACTGGAACGCGAAGAAGAGATGCTGGCCGAATTTCACAGCCTCGGCTTTCCGCTGGTGGCTGTTTCCGCCGAGCACGGGCACAATATCCGCGCCCTCATGGACGAACTGGCGGATCTGCTGCCGCCCGAAGAAGAGGACGCGCCCGAACAGGAAGCCCCCCTGCTGCGACTGGCCATGCTGGGCCGCCCCAATGCGGGCAAGTCGTCCATGATTAACGCGCTTGCCGGCGAGGAACGCATGATCGTCTCCGATGTGGCGGGGACGACCCGCGACAGCGTGGATGTGCGTTTCAGCCGCGACGGGCAGGATTATGTCTTTGTGGACACCGCCGGGGTGCGCCGCCGGACCCGCATCACCGACGTGGTGGAAAAATACTCGGCCAACGCCGCCATCAAGTCCGCCAGCAAGGCCGACGTCACCCTGCTGACGCTGGACGCCACCGAACGCGTCAGCCAGCAGGACAAGCGCCTGATGGATCTGCTCGACACGCGCAAGATTCCCTTCATGGTGCTGATCAACAAGTGCGATCTTGTCCCGCCGGACAAGCTCAAGGCCCTGCAGAAGACCGTGGGCGAAATGCTGGCTTTCTGCGGCCACGTGCCGCTGCTCTGCGTTTCCGCGCTGACCCGCAAAAATCTTGCTAAGATTCTTCCGCTGGCCCTGCAAATCAAGCAGGAATGCGGCATCCGCGTCAGCACCGGCCAGCTCAACCGCGCCATGGAAGAAGTGCTGACGCGCCATCAGCCGCCGGTGGTCAAGCGGTCCCGCGCCAAATTTTTCTATCTTACTCAGGCGGAAACCGAGCCGCCGACCTTCGTGTTCTTCGTCAGCGATGCCGACCGCGTTCCCGAAAGCTATGCCCGCTATCTCGAACGCGCGTTGCGCCGTATTTTCGGTATTCATCACGCGCCGCTGCGGCTGCGGCTGCGCTCCAGCCACAAGAAGGACAAGGACTAGATTTCAGCCGACAAGGCTTTTTCGGGGGAAGGGCACGCCTCTGCCGAAGCGCGGGGCGTTCCCTTCCCCGGCGCGCATTCTTCACAGGGAGCGGGCAACCGCACCTTACCGGCGTCCCGTTCCCGAACACCGTGAAGCGACAGGGAGAACCGTCGCGCGGCGACGACGCGTCACGGACGTCATGCCGGGGCCGCCGCCAGCTGCGGAGAGGCGCTTTCCGCTGCAACGGCATTGACAGAAAGCGCAAAAGCATGCCATGTGAATTGGCTACTCCATACGCGGAGTTCGTCGTGCCGCCCCGCAGAAACAGATGCCCGCGGAACGGCATGCCCCTTTCAATCTCTCTGGGAGGAGATTATGAAAAAAAGCATCACCTGGATTGCTGCGGCTCTTGTTTCCGTTTCGCTGAGCGCCCCGGCTCTGGCTGCCGACACCATCAAGATCGGCGTGCAGGGCGCGCACTCCGGCGACCTTGCCTCTTACGGCGTGCCGAGCCTCAACGCCGCGAAGATCGTCATTGACGAAATCAACGCCAAGGGCGGCGTGCTGGGCCGCAAGGTCGAGCTGGTGTCCCAGGACGACCAGTGCAAGCCCGAACTGGCCACCAACGCCGCGACCAAGCTCATTTCCGACAAGGTCGTCGCGGTGATGGGCCCCATCTGCTCCGGCCCCACCAACGCCTCCCTGCCTCTGTTTGAAAGCGCCAAGCTGATCAGCATTTCCCCCACGGCCACCACGCCCGCTCTGACGCTGGAAGGCGCGCATCCGCTCTTCCTCCGCACCGTGGCCAACGACCTTGCCCAGGCGGAACTGACCAGCAGCTATATTCTGAATGTGCTCAAGGCGAAGAAGGTCGCCTATGTGCATGACAACGGCGAATACGGCAAGGGTTTTGCCACCCAGAACCGCACCATCCTTGAAAAGGGCGGCGTGGAAACCGTGCTGTTTGAAGCCATCACCCCCGACGCCGTGGACTTCTCGCCCACCATCCGCAAGCTGCGCCGCGTGAAGCCCGACGTCATCGTCTTTGGCGGCTACCAGCCCGCCGCCTCCAAGCTCGTGCAGCAGATGCGCCGCGACCGCGTGAAGACCACCCTCGTGGGCCCCGACGGCGTGAAGGACGAAACCTTCCTCAAGATGACCGGCAAGGACAGCGAAGGCACGCTGGCTTCCTATCCCAAGGACACCAGCTCGCTGGAAATGTACAAGCATGCCCGCGAAGCCCACATCAAGGCTTTCGGCAGCGAACCCGGCTTCGGCTACTACAATGCCTATGCCGCCATGCAGGCCATCCTGAAGGCTGTTGAAACCTCCGGCAGCACCGATACCGACAAGCTGCTCGAAGCGCTCAAGAAGAACACGGTTGACACCCCTCTGGGCAACCTTTCCTTCAACAAGAACGGCGACGCCGCCGGTCTCGGCCTGTCCATCTACAAGGCCCAGGGCGGCAAGTTTGTGGAAACTGATCACAATATCATCCTGAAGTAGTTCCTGTGCAGGGTGCGGAGTTCCTTCTCCGCACCCTGTTCCGCGCTCTCCGGGATACAAGCAGCACACGAAACGGCATGGACTTCCAGTACTTCATAGAACTGTTCTTCGGCGGCCTCACCCGCGGCAGCATCTATGCGCTCATAGCGCTGGGCTACACGCTGGTCTACGGCATCATCGAGCTGATCAACTTCGCCCACGGCGAAATCTACATGCTGGGCGCCTTTACCGCGCTACTGGTCGCCGGCGTCCTCGGCATCATGGGCTTTCCCGCCGGCGGCATTCTTGTCGTCGCCGCGCTGGCTGCCGTTGTCTGGAGCGCGGCCTACGGCTATACGCTTGAAAAGGTGGCCTACAAGCCCCTGCGCGGAGCCCCGCGCCTGTCGCCGCTCATTTCCGCCATCGGCATGTCCATCTTCCTGCAAAACTATGTGCTGCTGGCGCAGACCTCGGACTATGTCCCCTTCCCCCGTCTGCTGCCCGAAATGGAATTTCTTGACGAAATCGGCGTCATGGGTCCCAGCGACTTTCTGATCCTCGTCACCAGCACGCTGGCCATGATCGCCCTTTCGCTCTTCATCCGCTTCACCCGCATGGGCAAGGCCATGCGCGCCACGGCGCAGAATCGCAAGATGGCGCTGCTGCTCGGCATCAATGCGGATCGCATCATTTCCCTGACCTTCATCGTCGGTTCCGCCCTGGCGGCGCTCGGCGGCGTGCTCATTGCCTCGCACATGGGACAGGTCAACTTCGGCATCGGCTTCCTGGCCGGACTCAAGGCCTTTACCGCCGCCGTTCTCGGCGGCATCGGCTCCATTCCCGGCGCCATGGTGGGCGGCCTTGTCCTCGGCATCGCCGAAAGCCTCACCACCGGCTACCTTTCCGGCAACTATGAAGATTCGCTGGCCTTCGGTCTGCTGATTCTCATCCTTATTTTCCGGCCCGACGGCATTCTGGGCAAGGCCAAAGTGCAGAAGGTGTAGCCCCATGATCAACTATCTCGGCAAAGCTCTGCTTGCATCCTGCTGGTTCATGCTCCTGACCCTGCCGGTCATGGGCATACGCCTCAATTCCGTGGATCAGACCGTGGAATGGCAACTGGATCGCGTGGCCCTGCTCGGCGTGGCCATCTTCTTCCTGTCCATGCTCTGGAACTGGTGTTTCAGCCGCAAGGCCCGGGGACAGGCGATCATCAGCCTTCCCCAGTCCGTCAGCGGCAGTCTGAAACAGCTTTTCAGCCTGCCGGGCCGCAACGCCCACACCCGCGCCGTCTCGCTGGGGATCGTGCTGGTCGTCATGCTCGCCATGCCCCACGTCAGCTCCTTCTATCAGACCAATATCATGATCTCGGCCCTGCTCTATGTCATGCTGGCGCTGGGTCTGAATATTGCCGTGGGCATCGCCGGGCAGCTTGTGCTGGGCTACGTGGCCTTCTATGCCGTGGGCGCCTATACCTACGCCCTGCTCAATCAGGCCTTCGGCATCGGCTTCTGGGCCTGTCTGCCCGTGGGCGGCTTCATGGCCGTTCTCTTCGGTCTGGCGCTGGGCTTCCCCGTGCTGCGCCTGCGCGGCGACTACCTCGCCATCGTCACGCTCGGCTTCGGCGAAATCGTCCGTCTGACCCTGCTCAACTGGGCCAGCCTGACCGGCGGCTCCGGCGGCATCAAGGACATTCCCGCCCCCGGCTTCTTCGGCATGGACATGGACATCAACATGTCCACCATGTTCGTCTATTACATCGTGCTGGCGGCCGTCATCATCACCATCGTCGTGATTTCCCGCCTGAAGAACTCCCGTGTGGGCCTTGCCCTGCAGGCCCTGCGCGAAGACGAAATCGCCTGTGAGGCCATGGGCATCAATCTGGCGCGCGTCAAGCTGTCGGCCTTTGCTCTCAGCTCCTGCTGGGCGGGCTTTGCCGGCGTCATCTTTGCCGCCAAGACCAGCTTCATCAACCCGGCCAGCTTCACCTTCATGGAATCGGCCATGATTCTTTCCATGGTGGTGCTGGGCGGCATGGGCTCCATCGTGGGCGTCGTCATCGCGGCCATGATTCTTATCCTGGCTCCCGAATATCTGCGTGCCTTCTCCGAGTACCGCATGCTCATCTTCGGCGCGATCATGGTCATCATGATGATCTTCCGCCCGCAGGGCCTCGTCACCGGCGAACGCCGCCGCTACCGCATCACCAAACTGCATGGCAATGCCGCAAAGGATCGCGCATGAGCCAGTATTCCGAAACTCCCGACGCGCGCAGGAACGAAACCATGAAACCGGAAGACGCCGCTGCCCCCCGGCCCGTGCTGGAGGTGGAAGAGCTGACGCAGGACTTCGGCGGCCTGCGCGCCCTGAACGAACTCGATCTGACCGTCAACGAAGGCGAAATCGTCGCTCTCATCGGCCCCAACGGCGCAGGCAAGACGACCTTCTTCAACTGCGTCACCGGCATTTATACGCCTACGGAAGGCCGCGTCTATCTCCATGACGCCCAGAAGCGCCGCCACCTGCTCAACGGCCGCAAGCCCCATGACATCACCGCCATGGGCATGGCCCGCACCTTCCAGAACATCCGCCTGTTCGGCGACATGACCGTGCTGGAAAACGTGATGATCGGCCGCCACTGCCGCACCAGAACCGGCATCTGGGGCGCGCTGACCCGCACGCCCTTTGCCCGTCGCGAAGAACAGGAAACCATCGACATTTCCTACGAGCTGCTGGAAAGCGTGCATCTGGATCAGCTCTGGAACGAACGGGCCCACAACCTGCCCTACGGCGCGCAGCGTCGTCTGGAAATCGCCCGCGCACTGGCCACAAATCCGCGCATGCTGCTTCTGGACGAACCCGCCGCGGGCATGAACCCGCAGGAAACCAAGGAACTGGAAGAGCTGGTGCGTCATCTCCGCGACAGCCGCGATCTCTCCATCCTGCTCATCGAGCACGACATGGGGATGGTCATGTCCCTTTCCGACCGCATCTACGTCATGGAATACGGCTCCCGCATCGCCAGCGGCACCCCCGAAGAGGTGCGCGCCAACCCGCGGGTCATCCAAGCCTATCTCGGGGAGAGCGACGATGCTTGAAATGCGCGATGTTGACACCTACTACGGCAATATTCAGGCCCTTCGCGGCATCTCGCTGACCATCAATGACGGCGAGATCGTGACGCTGATCGGGGCCAACGGCGCGGGCAAATCCACCACGCTGATGACCATCTGCGGCATCAACCGCCCCCGCAGGGGAGAAATCCTCTGGAACGGCGAGCCCATCCACGAGCGGGCTCCCCACGAGATCGTCACCCTCGGCATCAGTCAGGTGCCCGAAGGGCGTCTGATTTTCCCGGATATGACCGTTCAGGAAAATCTGGACCTCGGCGCGTTCCTGCGCAGGGACAAGAGCGGCATTCAGCGCGACATGGACTATGTTTTCGAGCTGTTCCCCATTCTTGCCAAGCGCCGCAAGCAGCAGGGCGGCACGCTCTCCGGCGGCGAGCAGCAGATGCTGGCCATCAGCCGCGCCCTTATGGGCCGCCCCCGGCTGCTGCTGCTGGACGAACCCTCGCTGGGCCTCGCGCCCATCATCATCCAGCAGATTTTCAAGATTATTCAGAAGGTCAACGCCGACGGTACCACGGTCTTTCTGGTCGAACAGAACGCCAATCAGGCCCTGCGCATCGCCCACCGCGGCTATGTGCTGGAAAACGGCCGTATCGTCATGAGCGACAAGGCCTCAGTCCTGCTGGCAAGCCCGGCCGTCCGCTCCGCCTATCTCGGTATGTAGGAAAGTGCAAAGTGCGGGGGGAGGAACCCCCTTTTGCTTGCGGCAAAAAGG
>DXFI01000176.1 GCA_019114565.1 Candidatus Desulfovibrio intestinigallinarum
GAGGGAGAACCGTTTTTCAAAACGGTTTCCCTCTCCCCCTCGCTCAAAAAAAACAAAAAATCAGCGCTGGAACAGGGCCATGTATTCCTGATTGCCCTTGGGGCCGCGGATGGCGGCGGGGAGGACGCCGAGGCAGGCAAGGCCGAGGGTATCGCGGCAGAAGGTGAGGATCTTGTCCACGGCGCGCCGGCGGGCGGCTTCGTCGCGCACGACGCCTTTGACGGTCTCGCCGGGGCCGAGTTCGAACTGGGGTTTGATGAGTATAGCCATGCGTCCGCCGGGGCGCAGCCACTGCATGCAGGGGGGCAGGACGAGGGTCAGGGAGATGAAGGACACGTCGCCGACCACGAGATCGACGGGTTCGGGGATAAGTTCCGGCGGTGCGGAACGCAGATTGACGCCTTCGAGGTTGACGACGCGGGCATCGGCGCGCAGTTTTTCGTGCAGCTGGTTTTTGCCCACGTCCACGGCGTAGACGCGGGCGGCGCCGTGCTGCAGGAGGCAGTCGGTGAAGCCGCCGGTGCTGGCCCCGGCGTCCAGACAGACGAGGCCGGAGACGTCGAGCTGGAAGTTTTCCAGGATGGTCAGCAGCTTGTAGGCGCCGCGGCTGACGTAGCGTTCCTTTTCCAGCAGGACGAAGACCGTATCTTCGGGATAGGGATGCCCCGGCTTGTCCACCTTGAGCGGCGGCGCGCCGGGCGGCAGGCCTTCGGGGGAGAGGGCGACCTTGCCGGCCATGATGAGGCGGCGGGCCTGTTCACGGCTTTCGGCAAGCCCCTGTTGATGCACGAGGGCATCCGCGCGTTGACGGGCTATCTTGGCACACATGCGCGGCAGTGTAGCCGCTTGGACAGCCGGACGCAATGGCGCTTGCGCGGCTTTTTTTCGGGGACCGGCCCGCAAGGCTTGCCAAAGCCATAAAAGAAGGCTATAGATTTTGGCCCTGCCACGCACAAGCCGTGACGCGGTACGAATTTTCAACGGCTCGCGCCGTTGCCATACACGAGGTTGATCATGAAGAAAGACATCCATCCCACGGTGTACAAGGCCACCATCACCTGCGCCTGCGGCAATACCGAAGAAGTGCTCTCCACCAAGGGCGAGCAGGTGCATGTGGAAGTCTGCTCCGCTTGCCATCCCTTCTTCACCGGCAAGCAGCGCTTCCTCGACACGGCGGGCCGCATCGACCGCTTCCGCAAGAAGTACGCCAAGTTCGAACAGAAGTAGACAGCGCCGCATCACGCGGCACGCCTGTCCCCGCCGTTCCGGCGCGAAAATCTCCTCTGGCAAGGCCGTTGACGGAAAGTTCTGTCATGGCCTTGCTGGAGCTGTATCTTTTTCTTTTCTCTTCCGCCATGGCTGCCGCTCCGCGAGCGTCGTGTGCGGCCAGAGGAGGGAAACGGAATGGCGGCAGTCTTCTTGCCGTGTCCGTTGTCGCGGAAAGGCCCAATGATGAGCAAGCCAGCCTCTCAGATCCTGCGTTCCCTGCGTCGATTGCCGGCGTTGCTGTTGCGTTCCGCCTGCCCCATCGTCGGCGGTCAGGCCGTCATGGAAGGCATCATGATGCGTCACGGTGAGGGCTATGCCCTGGCGGCCCGGCATCCGTCGGGGGATATCGTGGTGGAGCGTTTCCCCTGGTTTTCCCTGACGCGTCATCCGCTGCTCAAGAAGCCGTTCTTGCGCGGCTTTCCCGTGTTGCTGGAGACGCTGGTCAACGGCATCAAGGCGCTCAACCGCTCAGCCATCGTGCAGGGAGACGAGGACGAGACCCCGATCTCGGGGCCGCAGCTCATGCTGACCATGCTGCTTGCGCTGTTCATGGCGGTGCTGCTCTTTGTGGTGGCGCCGCACGGTCTGTCCCTGCTCATGCAGGCGCTGGGCGTGGGCGGCGGCGTGGAAGGGCTGACGTTCCACCTTTGGGACGGCTTCTACAAGTGCTGCATCTTCATGGGCTATATCTGGCTCATCTCCTTTGTGCCGGACATACGCCGGGTGTTCCAGTATCATGGGGCCGAGCACAAGACCATCCATGCTTTTGAGAACGGCGGCATCGTGGACGTCATGGCCGCTGCCGGCATGAGCCGTCTGCACCCGCGTTGCGGCACCACGTTCCTGCTCTTTGTCATCTGCATTTCCATCATCCTGCACGCTGTGCTCGTCCCTGCTCTGCTGCACATTTATACGCCGCAGAATGTCCTGGCCAAGCATGCGCTGACCATTGCCTTCAAGTTGCTGCTGGTCATCCCCATCAGTGCGCTGGCCTATGAGCTCATCCGCTATGCGGCCCGGCTTTCCGGGGGCCCCTGGGCAAGCGTGCTGCGCACGCCGGGACTCATTTTGCAGCGCCTGACCACGGCCGAGCCGGACAAGGCGCAGATCGAGGTGGCGCTGGCCGCCCTGCGCGAGGCCCTCGGCGAGGAGACCGCCGGACGGGAGATCCGCACGGCGGACTATATTGTACGATCCGTTGAGCGCCCCTAGCGGCGTCCTGTCCTTATCGGAGGAAGCATGTTCGGCAAACTGGAAGCCCTGGAAAACAAATATGTCGAGCTGGAAAAGCAGCTCGCCGATCCTGACGTCTACAACGATCAGGAGATATACCGCAAAACCGCCAAGGCCCATGCCGACCTGCGTGATGTGGTGGAGCTCTTCCGGCGGCACCGCCGCCTCGTGCAGGAGATAGCCGACAACAAGGCCCTCCTCCACGACAGCGATCCCGATATCAAGGCGATGGCCCAGGAGGAGATCGCCGCGGCCGAGGAGGAGCTGCCCAAGCTGGAGCAGCAGCTCAAGGTCCTGCTGCTGCCCAAGGATCCGCTGGATGAAAAGAATACCATCCTTGAGATCCGGGCCGGGACCGGCGGCGAAGAGGCTTCGCTCTTTGCGGCCGATCTTTTCCGCATGTATACGCGCTATGCGGAAGTCAAAGGCTGGAAAGTGGAAGTGATGAGCGAATCCCCTTCCGATTCCGGCGGCTACAAGGAAATCATCTGCCTCATCTCCGGCGACCGCGTCTACAGCCATCTCAAGTTCGAAGCCGGTACGCACCGCGTGCAGCGCGTGCCCGCCACGGAGACCCAGGGCCGCATCCATACGTCCGCCGCTACGGTGGCCGTCATGCCCGAAGCTGAGGAAGTGGACGTGGAGATCCGTCCCGAAGACCTGCGCATCGACATCTACCGGGCCTCCGGCGCGGGCGGCCAGCACGTCAACAAGACCGAGTCCGCGGTGCGCATCACCCATATCCCCACGGGCACGGTGGTCACCTGCCAGGACGAACGTTCCCAGCACAAGAACAAGGCCCGCGCCATGAAGGTGCTTGCCTCGCGCATCCTGGCCGCCGAACGGGAACGCCAGTCCAGCGAGCAGTCGGCCGACCGCAAGGCGCAGGTGGGCTCCGGCGACCGTTCCGAGCGCATCCGTACCTACAACTTCCCGCAGGGACGTTGTACGGATCACCGTATCAACCTGACCCTGTATTCCCTTGACCGCATCATGGAAGGCGAGCTGGACCCGCTGTTCGAAGCGCTCGCCACGGCCGCGCAGGCGGAAGCCCTCAAGGCCCATGCCGAAGCCTGATAGCGCCGCTCCTTCTCTGGAAGCAAAAAAGCCGTCCACACGTGGACGGCTTTTTTATGGCGAGCTCTCCGCAAGGCCGGCCGCTAGAGCGAGACCAGCGTCATGGTCAGCGGGATGGTAAGGATGGACAGGACGGTCGTCATGGTCACCATCAACGCTCCGTACTGCGGGTCCGTATCGTAGTAGGCGCTCATGAGCGCGGTCTGCAGGATGCTGGGCAAACCGGCCTGGATGATGAACACCTTGCGCATGAGGTCCGGCACGTCAGGCAGGAAATACAGCATGACGGCCAGCAGCAGCGGCGCCAGCACAAGCTTGCCCATCACGCCGAGGACAAGATCCTTGTCGATGTGCAGATGGCGCAGATCCATCTGGTAGAGCGTCGTGCCGATGAAGATCAACGCAAGGGGCGTGGTCATGTTGCCGAGATACCGGGCAAAGGACTCAACGAAGCCGGGCAGGCGGATGGAAAACAACACGAGCGCCGCCCCGCACAGCATGCCGATCATGGGCGGGGAAAAGATATGACGCGCATTGGTGAGCAGACTGGCCTTGGCGCGGAGCTCTTCCTTGTCATGGCTGATGGAGTAGTTCCCCACCGTCCAGAAAAAGACCGTATTGGCAAAAAAATACAGCAACACGAACGGCAGCGCTTCATCCCCGAACAGGGCCAGATTCACCGGCAGGCCGATGTACATGGTGTTGGAAGCCGACATGCCGGTACAGAACAGCCCCCGCCGGGCCTCCTTGACGCGGAACAGACGCGCCAGCAGGTACGCCAGGGCAAAAGTCAGCAGCATGGACACGAACGGGATCAGCGAGCCATAGATCATGTGCAGCAGCTGATCCCGCTGAAAGGAATGGCTGACCGTATAAAACAGATAGGGAGGCAGGGCCACGCAGGTTATGAGGCGCGGCATGGTGATGATGGCATGTGCGTCAAACCAGCCCTTGGCCGCCAGCACATAGCCCACCAGACTGATGAGCAGCAAACCCAAAACACCTTGAAGCGCCAGCCAGAAAACCATATGTCCCCCTCCCGCCGCCGCACACAAAAAACACATGCGTCGGAATCGTCGAGCCCACATCAAACGGTCAACATAAAACGTCGGAAAACCTGTCTCAGTACTATGCGGGAACACCCATCCGCTGTCAAAGAAGAAAGCGGCTTCGGGACAAATTCCCTTCAGGGTAAAAACCTGTCGAGGCACCACAGTTTTCTCAACAAGAAACAAAAAAATCACCGCCCTGAGCTGATCAGACTAAATCGCTCCGCCCAACCAGCCGTTGCAAGCCTGCCTTGGCAAATAAAAAACATGCACAGGCACCGTGTGCGAAATCAAATAACTTCCCTCTCAGCGGTTAGAGGCCGCTGCCCCAACGTAAAGAAGAAAAAGGCCTAACGACACGTACAAACAAACTCTCGCATACCGAGGGCCAATGCCGCGCGGAAAAACAAGAAGGGACAAACACCTTCCTTACCTGGCAGACAACAATTGGGGCCGCCATTCGGTCGCCCGCCGGGAGGCGACCATGCCCGGATGCCGGGCAGTAGCCGCGAGCCAACCAAAAAAGCCATATCCCACCGAAAGCGTCCGCTCTCAGAAGCTGGGCAATCCCCACTATCGAAGGAAAAAGCAGCTCAAAAATGAGATGACCTTCAGTCTTCAATTTTTTCCACTGATAGCCGCAGACGCATACGCACCCTGCGCACTCTCCGGCACAGTGCACGGAATCATCTAAGGAAAGCCGTTTTTACCCAGCTTCCAGACATAGCGACTCTCCTCATATGGCCCAAGCGCTTCATCCTGTTTTGCAGGCGTAAGCGCGGCATGGCGCGGAGGAGATCGCCGCCCCGAAGGGGCGGAAGCTCCGACGCCGCCCGGACGCTCGTCACGCGCAATGCGCGGGACAGCGGGAGGGCGATGCCCTATGCCGTGCGGCAGGGAGGAGGAAGAAGGACTAGCTAAGCAGATCTACAAGTCGTCACGGATGGCTGCCCCAACGCGGGGTTGGGGGTCGTAGGGG
>DXFI01000177.1 GCA_019114565.1 Candidatus Desulfovibrio intestinigallinarum
CATCAGGCAGCAGAGGAGTCGCGCAACGGATCGGCCGTCCAGGAGTTGATGGACCAGCGCAGGAAGCCGTCATAGCCCCCATACGGCCTGTTGTTTCGCGGAAAAAGCGTGTTTTTTCCCGCGAAACGACAGGCCGGGCGGCGCTGTGCCGCCGCCTCGCGTTCTGCCTTTTTCAAAGGCAAAACGCTTTTGTATCGCTGTGTTTCCTGCGGCCATGCTGCCGTTCTTCCGCAGGCGGCATAAACAAAAAAAGGGGGGAACCCCTTGCGGAGTTCCCCCCTGTAAAGCCTTCTTCAGGCCAGCAGCTTAGAAGCTGTAGGTGAAGGTCAGGTCAGCAGACCACATGTCCTGACGGCTGTAGCTGGCACCGGTAGCCTTGCTCCACGTGTCGCTGTCCATCATGTTGACGGCGTAGGCCAGTTCCAGACCCATCTTCAGGTTTTCGTAGATCTGGTAGTAGCTGTTCACGTTGAACTCGAGGATGCTGTCCTTGTCGGTCAGGTACAGATCCTTTTTGTTCATAGCCCAAGGATTGGTCATGACATCACGCGGATCGAACTGCCCCCTATCGTTGAACATGTTATCAGCGAAGTAGGCATAACGGAGTACCTTGTGATCGTTGGTACCGCCGTAGTAGGCCACGCGCAGGGTGTGCTTCAGGTCCTCCACGAAGGACAGATCCTTCACCTGGAGACCGATACCCCAGGAGCCGTCGAGGGACAGCTTCATATCGGTGTGACCGCCGGTGTAGGCCACGTCTTCGCCCAGCATGCTGGTGAACTTCTGTTCGGCGTAGAGGTAGGGCATACGCTCGGAGCCGTTCTTGATGTTCTTATCATCGCCGGAAGCATACCAGCCGAAGATGCCGGGAGTACCCCAATCCATCTTGTATTCGACCAGGGCCTTCACCAACCAGCCTTCGCGCTGGGTACTGGCGCGACCGCTTTTGTTGAGATCATACATGTTGATGGCATCGTAACGGCCCATCTTGCTGACATAACCGTAGTTGATGTCGAGTTCGACGTTCAGAGGATCGAAGGCCGTCACCTTGATGGGCAGACCGAACCAGAAAGCGGAAGCATAGCCCTTACCGGTGTTGCGATTGGCATCCTTCGCGTAGCCGTAGAGATAGTTGCCCAGAGCTTCGCTGGTGTTGACGCCGGTTTCGCCGGGTTCACCGTTGTAGAAGGCGTTCTTGCCGATCATGCCGTACATGACCCAGGGGGTCACTTCCACGCCGTCAAAGGTCAGCGGCACGGACAGCATGAACAGGTCAACATTGTCAAGCGCGTTATTGGTACGGCCGGAACCGTAGGAGAAGTTATCATTGTAGGGACGGGCCCACATGAGGGTCGCGCCTACGTTTTCGTTGAACTGATAAGAAGCAACGATGGCGGCGGTATCCGTGTTGTCCAGCACGTTGCCGTCACCGGCGGCGCTGGGCAGGCTCAGGTTCTGGATACCCATGCGGATCTTCAGGTCGGTCTGGGGCACAACCCAGTCGAGGTAGGCCTGACGCACCTTCACCACCTGGCCGTCGGCGCCCATAGCCGCACCGCTGTTACCCTGGCCCCAGCGCTGATGACCGATTTCAAAGAACACGGTGCCGGACAGGGCTTCGGAAGCCACGGCGTCCAACTGCAGACGCACGCGCTGACGGGCACCGAAGATGTCGTTGGTATCGGTGTGATGGCTGCCGTTACCCAGATTCACCTTGTTGGTCATGGTGCTGTCGCCGACGTTGAAGCCGAACTGCCACTGACCCTTGGCCTTGAAATCGATAGCGCTGGCACATGTGGCAGCACCCATCACCATAGCAGCGGCAAGCGCGAGCGTGGTAAGCTTTTTCATGACATACCTTCCTTAAATTTCTTTTGCTGACATTTCTTGGGGCTTTCGCCCGTGCCCGAAGGGCCTTCCTTTCCGGTTTTTGCCGGATGCCGGACGAGACTGTCCGGCTCACCACGGGTAGCCTCCAGCTTCCCCTTGGTTGTCAAAATTTTTATACCCCTTTACGGAGCTTGTCAAAAAGAAAAACGGGAATAGCGGAAAATTTTTTGAATTTTTATTTTTTATTTTTTTATTTCAATAGGATATGTCATATTTTTATTTTTTTCATCTAGAAAAAATCTATGGATGGAAAACCAGCAGGTAGTCATTTAATTTATTGTAATTATTGTAAAAAATTTAAAAATGAAGAATTTTTCTCTAAATATTTTCTTAATGAGCATGCAGTCCTTCCCTCATGCGCCGGAGCTTTTTTCGAGGGGGCGGACAGGGGCCTGACCGCATGGCGGAGTGCGGGCAGCCGGCTGAAAACGTTTTTTCCCGGGCTTGACCTCACGCCTGCAACCTTTTATAAGAACAGCGTTGCGTCCGTAGCTCAGTCGGATAGAGCAGGAGCCTTCTAAGCTCTTGGTCGAGGGTTCGATTCCTTCCGGGCGCGCCAAATATTTCAGGCCCTTACGGAAAGCTCTCCGTGAGGGCCTTTTCTTTTCCCCGCACGCATCGGCAATTTTTTTGCCTCCCCGCACCGCCTCCGCACAGGTGCGGCCCTGCCGGATTACGAATAGCGCATAGGCGTTTTGGCGGGCGTCTCTGCCCTCTGCCTTGACAAAACGGGGCTTATGGTATCATTTCTGGTATCAGAAGCGAGGCCGCATGAATCTTGAAAAAATCCTTCGCCAAATGCGGGAAGCGCCGCAAAATGTGCGCTATGCCGATGTGGTCAAAGTTTGTACCGTTTACTTTGGCGAACCGCGCCAGCAGGGGACAAGCCATTGCGTGTTCAAAACCCCGTGGCCCGGAGACCCCCGCGTCAATGTTCAGAACAAGAACGGTTACGCCAAGCCCTATCAGGTGAGGCAGGTTCTTGCCGCCATCGCCAAACTACAGGAGTGCGCCCTATGAACGTGAAGCAATACGCCTACCGCGTCATCTGGTCGGAAGAGGATCAGGAATTTGTGGGGCTGTGCGCGGAGTTTCCCAGTCTTTCATGGCTGGAGGAAGAGCAGGACGCGGCCTTGCGGGGTATCGTCCGCCTTGTGGAAGAAACCGTGCGGGATATGGCGGCTAATGGGGAGACTATCCCGGAGCCGCTTTCCCTGCGGAAGTATTCGGGCAAGTTTATGGTGCGTACCACGCCGGAGATGCACCGCCATCTGACTATGCTTTCCGCCGAAGCGGGCGTTAGCCTCAACCGCTATATCAATGGCCGCCTTGGCGCATAAGTCCTTTTTTCCAAAGATGGATAAAACAAGCCCGCAGGATACCCCCGACGGGCTTTTCTGTTGCTCTGGTTACGCTAAAAAAAGTCGTTTGTTACGCCCTGTTCGCAGAACTCCCGCGTTATGCGTGCCTGGCTCTTCGCCGCTGTTTTCAGCTTCGCCGCGTCCATGAGCTGCCCCGCCGTTGCCGGAGCAATGACGCCTTCCCGCACCGCGTCCAGTACGGCATCGGCAAAGGCGGGTACATCTTCTAGAGCGTTTCACCTTTTTCAAAGTTGAAACGCTCTATCCGCGTCAGCAGAGGCCGGCGTGACGCGTGAAGCTACGATAAAGGCCCGCCGGATATCCGGCGGGCCTTTATATATTGAAGCGATGGTAACGTCGTTGTCGTTTTTCGGGCAAACCGCACGGATACGGCTCGTCCATGTCGTCTGCCAGGCCTAGCGTCTGGCCTCTGCTTCCTTGAGGGGGGCGTCGGCGTTGTCCGCCGTGGCGGGAGCGGCAAAGAGCGGCGCGAGTCTGCTCACGCTGGAACCGAGCATGCGGGCAAAGATGCCGGTCAGCAGCGCGGAAACCAGCGTGCCTTCACGCAGGCCGACAACCGTTCCCAGACCAAACCAGCCTACCAGTGCCGCGGACGCAACCAGACTGGAGTCCACCAGCGTCTTGATGCTGCCGAAGCTGTGCCGTGTCCGGAAGGCGAGAGCCAGCACAATGCCTTCGCCGGGCAGCACAACGGCGTTGCTTACAACCTGAAGGTTGATGCCGGCCGCGAGGACGGCGATACCGGACAGCAGGACGCAGAGGCGTTCCCAGTAGGGGAGCAGTCCCACCTGCGCGGTGACGTCCATCCAGCAGTCAATGAACAGGCCGAAGAGGAAGACCGGGGGCATCTGGAGAATATTGGCAAGGCTGAAATGCTTGCCGAGAATCAGTTTTTCCACACCGATAAAAAGGACGCTGACAATGACCGTGTAGCCGCCGATGCTGAGCGGGACCAGCGCATTCAGGGCAACGGGCAGGCTCGTGATGGGCGTGGTTCCCAGATTGGTATTGGTGATAAGCGCAAGGCCCAGCGAGGAAAAGCACATACCGATGCAGAAACCCAGACAACGACGGAACCACAGAGCTGCGGACATGATATCTCCTGAAAAAAAGAAAAAAAGGATGTGTTGCCGCCCGGAAGCGGAAACAGAAAAAGGGAGTCGGCGCGCTACCGGACGAAGCAACAGCACATCCGCGCTTCCTGCTCTTCAGCACGAAGCGTGACAGACTGACAGCGACGGGTATCGCGTGCGAATCGTAAGAGAAAAGGAAAGGAGAATCGGGGGACTAGGGACCCCGGCGGGAAGAACGTCGCGTTGCCGAGCAACGCACGGAACGCCACATATGGCACTGGGCGCAACGATGGCGGCAGTGTGCGGCGAGAGGAAGGGAGGAGAAGAAGATCTGTTTCATGGTCAGAAAGGAAAGCGGAAACCGTGCCGGCCGGCAAAAAGCGCCATTCCCGGCCTGCCGCTCCTGAAGAGCGACAGATAAAACTTACAACGAACTTTTCTATTTATGCTTATTTTTTGAAAAAGGCAAGAGAATACTTCTATGCCGCAAGAGGAGAGCGGGCTGGCGGCAGCAGCCCGGTCAATCTGGACGCGATGCGTGTCGCAGGGGGCCTCGCGCCCGCTTGCCGTTCTCAGAACACTGATTTCTTTCGGTCCGCGCGACGTCCGGTCATGCGCGCATACCGGCAACGCTGCCCGTAAACGTCTGCTTTCCGGTTGTCCTCACCCGGTTTTTGTGTCGTACGGCCTTGCTATCGGGACTGTTCTCCGCTGTCCGAAATTCTGCGGCAGATGCCGGTTGTGCTGTAGCCGTCCTGCAGGCGTGCCAGATGCACACGGCCGCCGTGGGCCTGAACCACGTCGGCCCCTATGACGTTTTCTACGGAATAGTCGCTGCCCTTGACCAGCACGTCGGGAAGCAGACTTTCCACAAGGCGCAGAGGCGTGTCTTCCTCAAAGATGGTGACGGCATCCACGTCCTGAAGGGCGGCGATGAGCAATGCGCGACTCTGTTCGTCCTGCACCGGGCGGCTCTCGCCCTTGAGGCGGCGCACGGAAGCATCGGAATTGATGGCGACCACAAGCTTGTCACCCTGCGCGGCTGCTTCGTGCAGAAGCATGATGTGTCCCTTGTGCAGAATATCGAAGCAGCCGTTGGTAAAGACGACGCGTTGTCCCTGCTGCTTCCAGAAGGCGACGAGTTCGCGCAGCTGGGGCAGATCCATGATTTTCGGCGTGCTGCCGCCGTCACGCCGGACGGCGTAGAGAAATTCGGCGCGGCTCACGGGGCTGGTGCCTGCCTTGCAGACGACCATACCCGCGGCGGCATTGGCGCAGCGGGCCGCTTCCTTATAAGGAAGGCCGCCGGCACGACAGGCGGCCAGCACGGCGATCACCGTGTCGCCTGCCCCGGAAACGTCCACTACCTGCCGGGCTTCGGCCTTGATGAAGAGCGGCTCCTGTTCCTGTTCGAACAGGGCCATGCCCCGGGCTCCTCTGGTCAGCAGCAGCCGGGGAACGGCAATGCGGCGGCACAGGGCGCGGGCCTCGCGTTCCATTTCTTCCCGCATTTCTCCGGAGCAGCCCGAAACCGCGGCAAATTCGGCGCTGTTGGGCGTAATGCATTCCGCTCCGGCATAGCGGTTCCAGTCGTCGAGCTTGGGGTCCGCCAGAACGGGAATGCCGCGGGCCGCGCAGGCGGCAATGACATCCCCGGCAAGGCAGGAGCCGTCCTGACAGCGCAGAAGGACGCCCTTGCCGTAGTCGGACAGGATAACGGCATGACAGCCTTCCAGCGCCGCGGGCAGGGCCGCTTTCAGCGCGGCATATTCCTGCGGCGAGAGGGGGCGGCGCGCTTCTTCGTCCATGCGCAGCAGCTGCTGCCCGTGGGTGACGATGCGTGTCTTGCAGGTGGTGGGGCGTTCGGAAGAGGCGATCAGCGTCGCCTCGATGCCGCCCTCGTCCAGACGCTGCCGCAGCGTCTCCGCCGCGGCATCCGTGCCGCACAGGGCCAGCAGCGCGGCGCGGCATCCCAGTGAAACCAGATTGCGCGCCACATTGGCCGCGCCGCCGGGAACGCTCCAGCGGGAACGCACGTCGGCCACGGGCACCGGAGCTTCAGGTGAGATGCGGCGCACCGCGGTTTCCACATACATGTCCAGCATGGCGTCGCCCACAACGAGCAGGCGCGTACGAGTAAAGTCGGGTATCATGTTTTCTCCGGCAGAGGGCTTGCCGTAATGGAGTAGCCCAGCGGCACGCATCCGTCAACGCGCCGTAGTCCTGTTGCGGGCATGGGCCTTCTGCGGTATAGCGGAAGGGATTTTTTCACCCTTTTTCCTGCCGAGGCCGCTCCATGTCAGCCCCTGTCAGCACACGTTTCGAAGATCGCGCTTTTCTGTTGCTGCTTGCCGCCACAACCATCCTGTTTTTCTGGATGCTGGGCCCCTTCTTCAACATTATTTTCTGGGCCGTGGTCATCGGTCTGCTGAGCCGACCGCTTTTTGTCTTTCTTCTGCGCCGGGGGCTGGGACCGACGACGGCCTCCCTGCTGTGCGTGCTGACAAGCCTTGTGGTCATTGTCGTGCCCTGCGTCTATCTTTTCTATACCTGCGCGCATGAGATAAGCCAGCTCTATGCCCGGCTGAGCGGCGACGCCCACGCGCTTTCGGATATCGTGGAGCGCCTGCGGCAGGCCGTGCCGGGCGCGCTGGAATGGCTGGGACGCTTCGGCTATACGCCGGACGGCATCAAGGCGAAACTGTCGGAACAGGCCGTGAAGGTCAGCGGCATTCTGGCTTCCAATACGGTGGCGCTGGGGAGCATTACCGTCAATCTGGTGGTGGACATGGCCATGATGCTCTATCTGGCCTTTTTCCTTGTGCGCGACGGCGAGCGTTTCCGGGCGCTGCTGATCCGGGCCCTTCCCTTTGGCGATCACCGCGAGGAGCTGCTATTCCGCAAGTTTGCGGAAGTTCTGCGGGCCACCATCAAGGGCAGCGTGCTGGTTGCCATGGCGCAGGGGGCGCTGGGAGGCATCATCTTTGCCCTGTTGGACATTCGCGCCCCCGTTCTCTGGGGGGTGGTCATGAGTCTGCTGTCGCTGATTCCGCTGGTGGGGGCCGGGCTGGTCTGGGTTCCCGTGGCCGTCTACCTGCTGCTGACGGGCGATATTATTTCCGGGCTGGTGCTCATGGCCTATGGCGTCTTTGTCATCGGTCTGGCGGACAACGTGCTGCGGCCGCTGCTGGTGGGACGTGATACCAAGCTGCCCGATTTCATGGTGCTGCTGTCCACGCTGGGCGGATTCATGATGTTCGGTATGGACGGTTTTGTCAGCGGGCCTCTTCTGGCTGTCTTCTTCGTGACGGTCTGGCAGATATTCATGGACGAATTTGCACAGGGGCGACAGACGCCCGCTGAAAAGCAGGAGGATCTTGCCGCATGAACGGACAGATGGCGCGTTTAAGTCTGATTGCCTTTATTCTGGCCTTTCTGCTTGCGCTGCTGCCGCATCTTGCGCGAGGCGCGACGCCGGGAGAACCGGTTCTGTCGCCGGAGCGCATGGTCGGTTCCATGCTCATGCTCGGTTTTCGCGGGATACAGGAGGCCGACGATCCTGTTTTCTGGAAGGCCCTGCGCGCGGGCAGGGTGGGGCATGTGCTGCTGTTCGACAAGGATACGGCCAGCGGCGGTCTGCGCAATATCCGTTCGCCGCAGCAGTTGCGCGGGCTGACGGCGGCACTGCGGCAGGCCGCTCCGCTGACGCCCTTTATTGCCGTGGACGACGAGGGCGGCAACGTCCGCCGCTGCAAGCCTGCGTATGGGTTTTCCGCGCTGCCTTCGGCTTCCCTTATGGGCAGAGAACGGCCGGAGCGGACCTGGGGCCGGGCTGAACGGCTGGGCAGGGAGCTGCGTTCCGTCGGCGTCAATGTGAATCTTGCGCCTGTGGCCGACGTGAACACCAATCCCGGCAATCCCGTCATTGCCCGCCTTGGCCGCAGTTTCAGCCCCAGTCCGCAGACGGTGTCGCTGCATGCCTGGGCCTTCGGGCAGGGGCTGGCCGCGGAAGGGGTGATTCCCGTGCTCAAGCACTTCCCCGGGCACGGCAGCTCCAGATTTGATACGCACCGCGGCACGGCCGATATTACGGAAACCTGGCAGGCCGCCGAACTGCAACCCTTCCGGGACTGTTTTGGCGCAGGCTGGCCCGGCATGGTCATGGTCGGCCATGTGTCGCATCGCGGCATGGACGCGCGCCTGCCCGCCTCGCTGTCTCCGGCCGTCATAGAGGATTTGCTGCGGGGACAAATGGGATGGCAGGGGGTCGTCATCAGCGACGATCTGATGATGGACGCCGTAGCCCGGCGCTTCACACTGAAGCAGATTGTGCTGCTGGCCGTGGCCGCGGGCAATGATATTCTCGTTTTCGGCAACAATACCGCGCAGCCGGACCCGGATCTGCCGGAAAAGGTGCATGCCGCCTTTATGGAACTGGTGCGCGATGGTTCCATCCCTCTGTGGCGTATTCAGCAGTCCTGGGAACGCATCGAGGCTTTGCGGCAGACGCTGGGCGTTCCGCTGCGCGGAGCCTGCCGCCGGACGTTCTGAGGGAGGCGTCTTTTTCGGAGAAATGGCATGGAAACGTGTGCGGCCGCGCGAAATTCCTTTTCAGAAACGCCTCCTTGCAAGATTGCCAAAGTTGCCGTTGCTTCGTAGACTGGAACTCTGCGGTTACGCTTTGAAAAGCTGGGCGGCCGCAGAGATCACGCCTTTTTCGTCGTACCGGGCGGCATTGCTCTTGAAAAGTCCCGTTTTCAGGGCCTGCTGCCCCAGCACTGAGGTGAAACTATGGGCGAAGTCCTTTCTATGGATGTTCCGCCGCAAAAGCCTTCCCGGAACCGGGCACGCCTTTTGCTGGCCGTGGCTGTTCTTTTGCTGGCTCTGCTTCTGGCCGGTCTGGCGCTTCTCTGGCTTTCCGGTTCTTCCGTGCAAAGCCGCTGGGCCGCGCTGGATGCCGAAAGTCAGATGCTGACGGCGCCGTACAGCGCGCCTGTGGAAAATGTCTTTGTAAACGAAGGAATGCGCGTCAGCAGCGGGCAGGCGCTGCTGCGTCTGAGCAATGAGGATCTGCTGCGCCGTCAGGAGCAGGCAGGGCACGATCTGCGCGCGCTGCGTTCCGACATGGTGCAGCGCGAAATGGCCACGGAGCGCCTGCAGCGCGCACAGGCGGCATGGGAAGGCATGGTGTCGCGCCTGACCATCGCCCGGCATGAGGAAGAGCTGCGTTCCCGGGAGCGCGAACAGAAAAGCGTGGAGCATGTGCGGGCCCAGCTGGCGTTGCGCGGCATGGCTGCTTCCGGCGGCCCCGCCTATGACAAGGCCGCCCGCAAGGAAGCCGAGGCGCGCGCGGCTCTGGAGCAGGCGGAAAAGCGTTTCGAGCAGGCCAATCAGGAGCGGGCCGAGGCCGAGCGGGATGTGATGGCCCTGCGTGACGAAATTCAGAAGGCCAAGCGTGTGGCCGGTCCCGCGGCGGGGGTGAAGACGCCTTCCGGCAGCAGCCTGCCGTCGGTGGACGGCGTGCTGACCAGCGCGCAGGACGGGCTTGTGCTGCATGTGCAGACCGCGCAGGGGCAGACCGTACAGCGGCAGCAGCCTCTGATGGAAATTGTGCCTTCTTCCAGCGAATACTGGTGGGTTCTGGCCTACTTCCCGGCGGAACAGGCCGGGCTTTTGCGGCAGGGCATGCCCTGCCGTGTCATTATCGGCGGCAGCAAGGAAAGTCTGGACGGCGAAATAGCCGAGCTGGCTCCGGCGGAGAAGCTGAACATGCCGGATCAGCGGGACGGTCCGCGAGAAAATGTCGTTCCCGCCAGAATCCGTATCCCCGGCGTGGACATGCTGGCCAGGGGCTGGAAGCCGGGGCAGCCCGCCGTGTGCGAAGTGGAAACAGGATTTTTCCGCTAGAGTCTGTTAACACTAAATGGTTCTTCTGGGGGGAAGGCCCCGTCCTTCCCCCAACGCGCTTTTTCAAAGAGGGTACAGGCCATGCGGCAAGTACCTTTCAGCGGCTCTGTGTAGCCTTCATTTTCTATTTGTTTGAAATAAATAGAAGATTAGTGTTAACAGGCCCTAGAGCGTTTCAACCGCTTTCTGAACAGGATGCGCGGGAGCGAATACGTCCGGGGGAAGGGCAAGGTGCCTCTTCCCCCGTATATCTTTGAGTTTGAGGCTTTTCTGTATGGAACAGTTGCATCAGCTTGTCATTCTCTTTCTGCTGGCCATTGCGGTCAGCCTCGTATGCAACAAGTTGAAAATCATGCCTATGGTGGGTTTTCTGCTGACGGGCGTACTGTGCGGGCCGTCCATGCTGGGGCTGGTGGAAGATCAGGAGATCATCAACCAGATCGCCGACCTGGGCGTGGCCATGCTGTTGTTTACCATTGGTATCGAATTGTCTGTGGATGCGCTCAACAGGCTCAAGCGGCCTGTGTTCATGGGCGGCAGCCTGCAGATCGGTCTGACGGTGGCCTTTATTGCGCTGGCCTGCTGGCTGTACGGCACAAGCATACAGTCGGGGATTTTCTGGGGGTGTCTGGCGGCTTTGTCCTCGTCGGCCATCGTCCTGCAGATTTTCCAGAAGAAGGGGTACACCAGCACGCCTGTCGGACGTATCACGCTGGCCATCCTCGTTTTTCAGGATATCATGGTTGCGCCCTTCATGCTGTGCGTGCCGCTGCTGGGCGGAGCCCTGACGCTTTCGCTGACGGAGGCGCTGTTTGCCGTGGGCAAGGTTATTGCCGTTCTGGGCGGCGTCCTGCTGGCTGCGCATTTCGGACTGGCCCGGCTCATGGATGCCGTCATGGCGACGCGGGCGCGGGAAATTCTGCTGATGACGACGCTGGCCCTCTGCTTCGGCATCGCTACGCTTACGGAATCCCTCGGGCTTTCCTTTTCGCTGGGCGCCTTTCTGGCAGGTCTGCTGCTGGCCCGTTCGCCATACAGTATGAGCGTTGTTTCCGGCGTGCTGCCCTACAGGGATATTTTTCTCAGCCTCTTTTTCATCTCCGTGGGCATGATGCTGGATGTGGGCTTCTTCCTGAACCACATGGGCGCGATTCTGGCTTTTACCGCCGTCTTCATCATTCTGAAATTCCTGCTTTCCCTGCCGGCGGCGCTCATGCAGGGCTATCCTCTGCATACGGCTGTTTTCAGCGGCCTTGCGCTGGCGCAGGTCGGGGAATTTTCCTTTGTGCTGGCAGCGTCCGGTCTGACTTACCATCTTTTCAGCATGGAGGAGTATCAGCTCTTTCTGGCGGCCAGCGTGCTGACCATGATGCTGACGCCGCTGCTCATTTCCCTTGCGCCGCGCATCAGCGGCGCCATCATGCACTGGCGCAAGATCAAGGAAGAGGAAGAAAAGCCCTGTTCCGGCTGCGCCCTGCAGGATCACCTGATTATTGTGGGCTTCGGCATCAGCGGCAAACATCTTGCGCTGGTGGCAAAGGAATCCGGCATTGCCTACAATATTCTGGAAATGAATCCTGATACGGTCAACCGCTACAAGGATTCGGAACCCATTATGCACGGCGATGCCTCTCAGCCTGTTGTGCTGGAGCATCTGGGCGTGGACAAGGCCCGCGTGCTGGCCATCATCATTTCCGATCCGGCGGCGGTGCGGGCCATTACCGAAGAAGCCCGCAGCATGAACCCCAACCTCTTTATTGTGGCGCGCACGCGCTTTGTGACCGAGGTTGCGCCGCTGCGGCGTCTGGGCGCGGATGTCGTCATTGCCGAAGAGTTTGAATCGTCCATCGAGGTCTTCAGTCAGGTTCTTTCGCGCTATCTTGTGCCTCAGCAGAATATCGAGGCCTTTTCCGCGCGTCTGCGGCGGGCTAATTACCGCATGATCCGGCGCATGAGCGCCGGGGTCAGCAATCTTTCGGAAATGGTGGACCGGCTGCCGGAGATCGGCGTTCAGGCCATACGCCTGTGCGCGGATTCGCCCCTGTGCGGCGTGCGGCTCTGCGAAAGCAATTTGCGGCGCGGCCACGGCCTGACAGTGGTGGCCATTCTGCGCGACAAGGAAATGATCGCCACACCGGACCCGGAATGTACCCTGAACGCCGGGGACGTGCTTTATCTGTTTGCCTCGACGGAAAAGCTGCTGGCTGCCCGGCCGCTTTTTGGCGGGAGTGTGCAGGAAGGCGCTGGCACGCATCAGAGTCAGCCCGCATAACGTCTTTAACCGGTCCGCCGGTCTTTGAAAAAAGAAAGCGCCTGTGCGGCAACAGACATCTTCTGTCGCCGCACAGGCGCTTTTTGCGGTGCGAGAGCGTTTTTCCTTTAGAGTGTTTCAACTTTGAAAAAGGTGAAACGCGAGGCGGCGGCACAGCGCCGCCCGGCCCAGAGAGAGTGGAAAAACCGCGTTTTTTCCGCGAAACGAAGGCCGTATGGTTTGAAATGCACAGCGTTCCAAACTGCAATTGCTCCAAGGCCTGTTAACACAAATTTTAAAAATAATTTCAATAGATAGGATAAACATGCTGTACACACGCCACTTGTTTTTGGTGGCGGAGTCGCTTCGTATTCCAGACTCTTTCCCCGATAAAAGCGCGCTGGGGAAGGGATGGGGGCTTGGGGGGAAGGGAAACCCCTCTCGCCCTAGCAGAGGGGTTTCCCTTCCCCCCAAACAACTTACGAAGAGTGTCAACAGGCCCTAGTTGCGGAAGCGTTCCACGCGGGCCGGAGGCAGATTGCAGAGAGCAAAGCGGCAGACATCTCTGTCGCAGCCGGTCTGCTGGAGAATGGAGGGGCCCCAGAGGGCATAGGTAAACTGAATAATGACGCCGTTCCGCGCAACGGAACGCATCTGTTCGATGACGGCGGCGCGCAGTCCGTCCGGGAAGCTGACAAGCGGCAGTGAAGACACAATGGCGCGAACGTGCGTGCGCGCCAGCCGGGGGGCGAGCAGTTCGCCCAGACGGGCGGCGTCCCCTTCCAGAACCTGAAGGCGCGGGAAACGGCGACGCAGGGCCCGGCAGAACTCGGGCGCATACTCCACCAGAATCAAATCCTGCGGGTCAATGCCGCTTCGCAGCAGGGCGCGGGTAACGGAGCCGGTACCCGGGCCAAGTTCCACCACCAGACCGGGGCCCGGAGGCACAAGGGCCGCCATGCGGGCTGCCAGCATGGGGCCGCTGGGAGCAATGGCTCCTATGGAACGGGGATGTTCGGCCCACTGCCGGACAAAGGTTCCGCCTTCTTTCAGACAGGACAGCATCGCGGCCGTATGCGTACCGGCATGGCGCAGGCCAAAGCCTACGGCGCGGCGCAGAAGTTCGATTCGCGGGGAAAGGAAGGGGGCGGAAGGGGACATGCAGACTCCAGAATTCGGGCGTGTAGGTGAAAGCTGATATGCCGCGGCCCGGGAAGGAGCCCGTGCAGCGGCTGGAGAGCATCATGCCGCATGGAGCGTCGGGAAAGCGTCGGGATGGTATGATTGTTGGGGCGGCTCTGCGGGAAGGATGCCGCCTGACGCGGGGTGATTACGGGAAGATATGTACGCAGAGCGGCGACAGTTGCCGACGGTTGCTGTTTTCCGCAGTTCCCGGCAGGCGCAGGGGCTCTGCCGGGAGCCGCAGAAAGTGTGGAAATGAGAGTTTAGCCCAGCATATCGGGGACAAAGTCGTCGGGTACGTCGGCCAGCGTGGCGACCATGACGGCCTTGATGGTGTGCATGCGGTTTTCCGCTTCGGGGAAGACCAGGCTGCGGGGAGATTCAAAGACTTCGTCCGTGACTTCCATGCAGTCGATGCCGAAACGCTGATAGATTTGTTCGCCGACGGTGGTTTCCCGATTGTGGAAGCTGGGCAGACAGTGCAGGAAGCCGCAGTCCGGGTTGCCTGTCTGCGCCATGACGTCGGCGGTGATGCGGTAAGGCGTCAGGAGTTTGATGCGTTCTTCCCAGACTTCGTCTGGTTCTCCCATGGAGACCCAGACATCGGCATAGAGGTAGTCGCAGCCCCTGACGCCGTCGGCAACGCTTTCCGTGCGGCTGATGTGCGCGCCGGTGCGGGCGGCAATGGCCTGCGCCGTGGCGAAGACCTCGTCGCTGGTCCACAGAGCGCGGGGGGCCACGGAGCGGAAGTCCATGCCCATCATGGCCGCGGCCACCATGAGCGAATTACCCATATTGAAACGGGCGTCGCCCAGGTAGGCAAAGGTCTGGCGCGACAGGGGCTTTTCATTGTGTTCGCGCATGGTGAGCAGGTCGGCCAGCATCTGGGTGGGATGCCATTCGTTGGTGAGACCGTTCCAGACGGGCACAGGCGCAAAGCGGGCCAGCGTCTCCACAATGTCCTGACCGAAGCCGCGGTATTCGATGCCGTCGTAAAAACCGGAAAGAACACGCGCCGTGTCGGCCATGGATTCCTTCTTGCCGACCTGAGAACCGGAGGGACCAAGATAGGTTGCGTGGGCTCCCTGATCGAAGGCGGCCACCTCAAAGGAACAACGGGTGCGCGTGGAATCCTTTTCAAACAGCAGCGCAATGTTCTTGCCTGCCAGAAAGCGGGGTTCCGTGCCGCTTTTCTTGGCTTTCTTGAGCGCGGCTGCCAAATCCAGCAACGAGGAGAATTCCTCGGGCGTGAAATCCGTTTCCTTGAGGAAATCTCTGCCTGTCAATCTGCTCATGGGCATTCTCCGCCGGGGCAGTCGGGGACGTCCCGGGTTAGCGATGTAAAAATAAACGCCTAGCCAAAAAAGGCGTAAAAGTCCAGACAGGCGACCCCGTGCGCAGCCCCGGAGCGTTTCACCCTTGAAAAAAGTACGCGAGGCGGAGACACAGCGCCACCCGGCCAGAAGTGAGCGGAAAAACCGCGCTGGGGAAGGGATGGGGGGTTGGGGGGAAGGGAAACACCTCTCGCGAGCAGAGGGGTTTCCCTTCCCCCCAAACAACTTAGGAAGAGTGTTGACAGGCCCTGGGGGATGAGGCTTTGCGGGGAGTGCGGGGGAGGGGCAGACAGCGGAGTTCGTAGGCGGGATTGTCCATGGAAACATCGCCGCCGAACAGTTCCGTTGCCAGAATGAGATGCGGTTTCGGCTCAGAAAGCGCGCAGGTAAAGAGATCGGATGCCTGTTCGATGCCGCCAGCGTCGGTGCGGGTATGCAGCATGGGCGTGGCGGGAATCCGTAACAGGCTGATCCCCGGAATTTTCCGGCTGGCCGGGCATTTTTCCACTTCGATGAAGATATGGCGCTCGCGCGTGCCGTTTTTGAAAAGGAGCGCCAGCCCGTACTCATAGGCGGGCGGGACGCCTGTGGTGCGCAGATCGCCCATGAGCCGGTACAATGCCCGGTGATAGGCGTCGCTTTCCACTGCGCCGTCAAAGGGACGCAGGGCCAGGGTGCAGGCATGCTGTATGCTGTTGCCCAGCGTCGGCGCGGGCGGGCAGACGTTACAGCGGCGCATGTCCGCTTCCAGTATCCGCAGCAGATGCAGCGTGCGGCGTATCTCCTGAATCCGGGCTTCCGCGGCCTTTTTGCCGACAGCCAGCAGATCGGCATAGCGTATGCGTCCGTCAGGCGTCACGAAGTCGGAAAATTCCTTGAGGGGGATGCCGGTCAGCGTGCAGAATCTGAGAAGATCCACCAGCAGCGCCTGACGCGGGGCGTAATAGCGGTAGCCGTTTTCGGGATTGACATACTGCGGGGGGAGAACACCGATTTCATCGTAATATCTCAATGTTTTTATATTTACCCCGGTAAGGGAGGACAAATCTCCAATGCGGAGCAGAAACGATGACGGCATGCTTGACTCTCCTGTTATGGGAGACTTTATACTGTAAGGTGCTGTGTCGCAAGAAAGCTCCCGGAGCCGGACGACCGGATCGAACCGGCCTTCCTGATCCTTGCGGAAGACCTGAGCGTTCTGCTTTTGAGAAAGACAGAGCGCGAGGCGGCGGCACAGCGCAGCCCGGCCCTGAGTGAGCGGAGCTCTGCGTTTTTTCCGCGAAACGACAGGCCGTATGGTTTTGAAGCGCAACATGTTTCAAACTGAAATGCTCTGAAAGGAGAAGTCCGTCATGTCGCGGAGTCTGAATCAGGCTGTCGATACGCCGCTCCTCATACGTTTTGCTCTGCCCACCATCTGTTCCATGCTGAGCGCCGGGCTTTACGGGACTGTGGACGGCATCTTTGTGGCGCGCCTTGTGGGAGCGGATGCGCTGGCGGCGGTGAATATTGTTGCACCCCTGCTGATTTTCGGCGTGTCGCTCGGTCATATGTTCGGCATGGGCGGGAGCGCGCTGGTGGCGCGCACCCTGGGCGAAGGGGACGACGCTGCCGCGCGGGAATATTTTTCGCTGATTCTCTATACTGTGGGCCTGCTGGGCATGGCCATACTGTTTGCGGGCGAAGCCCTGCTGGAGCCGCTGCTTGGCCTGCTGGGAAGCGACGCGGCTCTGCTGCCGCTGTGCCGGGACTATGCGCGGCCTCTCCTGCTCTTTTTCCCCTTTCTGCTGCTGACGCTTGCCTTTGAAATCTTTTTCATCACGGCGGGGCGCGCATCGCTGGGGCTGGCCTGCACCATGACGGGCGGCATCTGCAACATCGTTCTGGACTATCTTTTCATGGCCGTGCTGAACTGGGGCATTCAGGGGGCTGCGGTGGCAACGGGGCTGGGCTATGCCCTGTCGGCATGTCTGGGACTGGTCTATTTTGCGCGGCCCCGTGACGGGCTGTGTCTGGGCAGGCCGTCGCGGCGGGTGGCTGTCCTGCTGACGGCCGCCGGAAACGGTTTTTCCGAAATGGTGTCGAATCTGGCAGCCGCCGTCGTGACCTTATTATTCAACAATATTCTGATGCGCATGTGCGGGGCGGAGGGCGTTGCGGCCATTACCATCATTCTGTATGGGCAATGGCTCATCAATATGGTCTTCATGGGCTATGCCGTGGGCATATCGCCGCTTGTCAGCTACAACGACGGCAGCGGCAACAGGTCGCGCCTGCGCGCCATTCACCGGCGCAGCCTGCGCCTCATAGCCGCTTTTTCGGCGGTTACGTGCTGCATCGCCTATGTGTCCGCACCCGTGCTGACGGGACTGTTCAGCCCGCCGGGCACAACGGTGCACACGCTGGCGTCGCGGGGCTTCCGCCTGTTTGCCGTCTCGTTTCTGCTGGCCGGATTCAATATCTATGCTTCGGCGTTGTTTACGGCTCTGTCCAACGGCGTGGTATCGGCGCTGCTGTCGTTCTGCCGGACCTTTCTGTTTGTGGTTCCGGCGGCGCTGCTGCTGCCCCTGTGGCTGGATCTCGACGGCGTGTGGCTGTCCATTCCCTGCGCGGAGGCTCTGGGGCTGTTCCTGTCCCTGTTCATGATATGGCGCAAGCGCGGCAACTACGGCTATGCCTGATGCAGGTGGGGCTTGCGTCCTTACTAAAAATGCTCCTGTGATACAGGAGCATTTTTTATATCAGAGCTTCCGGCTGTCCCGTTGCGGTTTCCGGGGACGGCGGACAGGGGAAGAACCGGAGCCTTTCCTTCCGCTGTGTTTTTGTGCTCCGGGCGTTCTCCAGTAGGCGGGTTTTGGGGAAGATAGGGGAGTTTGAGGGGGAATCTACGGGAACGCCCTTCCTCGCTTCGCTAGGGAAGGGCTGGGCCCTTTTTGCCGCAAGCAGCGACCCAACGGGCGGCCGAAGGCCGTGTCCGTTAGGCGACGCAGGAGCCTTACGGACATCGACAGCAGAGCAAAGGGGTTTCTTCCCCCTCAAGCGTATGAATCCTGAACTTAGGAAAGCTCCTGCCCGTTTTCCTCTCTGGCTTCGGCGAGGCGGCTTGCCAGCTTGGCATCGGCCTTGTCGAGGCTCCATTCGCCGGGCAGGGGGGCGGTGAGTTCCGCCTTGTCGCCCACATAGGGATTGAAATAGCCGTAACGCAGCCAGGGGCACAGGCGGCGCAGACGCTTCATGAAGACGGCAAGGCTCATGGACGGGCCGTGGGAGATGCCCTCCATAAGATTCCAGTACCAGTCGGGATCGATATTCAGATTGCGCCACTGAATCATGCTGACGCCGTTTTCTCCCACAAGGCGGGCGAGGGCTTCCAGTTCGGCTTCCGTGTCTGTGATGCCGGGGAAGAAAAGCAGGTTGAGCGAGACGAAGATTCCGTGGCGGCGGGCCACGGCAATGGACGTGCGCACGTCTCCGAAGCTGTAGCCGTGGGGACGGTAGTAGCGTTCATAGACTTCGGGACGGGCGGAGTTGAGGCTGACGCGCAGACTGGTCAGACCGGAGCGGGCCAGCGCCTCCACGGCCGAGGGACGCGAGGCATTGCTGTTGCAGTTGACGGTGCCCACACCGCCGCCGGAACGGAACAGACGGACGCTTTCGCAGAGCAGATCGGGATTCATGAGGGGATCGCCCTCGCAGCCCTGACCAAAGGAATAGACGGGGCGTTCCAGTTCCCGACCCATGTGGAAGCGCATGACTTCGGCCAGTTCTTCGGCCGTGGGCGTGAAGGCCAGACGGCACTGCGGCGTGACGGCCAGCGGAGAATCCTTTTCCTGCTCGGAAATACACCCTACGCAGCGCGCATTGCAGGAACGGGAGCTGGGCAGGGGAGCCTCAAAACGGCCGAGCGCGAAGTTGCGGGCCGCCGGACAGTCGTAGCGATAGACGCAGTTGTCGATGATGTGGCGGGCAAGGCGGTTTTGAGGCAGGGCCGCCAGCACGTCCCGCGCGCCGCGTTCAATGCGGGCCCGGGGGATATGGCGGAACTGCTGCCGCGGATCGTCGTCCACTTTTCGCGCGCAGATATAGAAGCGGCCGTGGGCAAAGCCGACGGCGCCGTAGGCAAACAGAGGCAGCAGGGGGGCGTCGTCGTCCTGCTCGTAGGCCGGATGCGCTGAAAGCGTGTGGGCGGGGGCGGCAAAGGCCGCCACGGCGACCTCGTCTCCCGCCACAATATCGCCGCTTTGCGGATCAAGGCCCACGGCGCGCCGTCCGGGCAGGAGAAACAGTTCGCTTTCTTCGGGCAGGGGCATGAGCTCGTCCGGGCGGGGCAGGCCCCATTCCCCGCCGCGCCGACAGACCATCAGCAAATCGGGGTCGTCGAAAATGTTGCCCTGGGCGTCGGCCATGACCATATGGGGAACTACGGGATGAGCCATGCGGCTTCTCCTTGCTCAATGCGGGTTGAACGGATATAAAACCCCCTGCGCCTGTGCGTGAATACCTCTCTGGGGGCTGTTGCCATGATGTCCATCATGTTTTTTATCTTTCTCTGTTTCCTCGGCATTTCCGCCATGCTGTACTACGTGCTGCGCTGTCAGGAGCGCCACTGCCGCATGCTGCGGGACGATAATGCCGAGTTGCGCGTGCTGCTGCGCGCGCTGGAATCGCGCATGGCCCATCTTGAAGGCGATGCGCCCGCAACGGCAGCGCCGCAGCCCGCCGCTGCCGCCGATACCGCCGCGGAACCCGACAGCCTGCTGCATCTGAGCTTTGATGCTCCGGCCCCGGAACAGAGCGCGCCGCAGGAAAGCAAAACGGACCCCGGTCTGGATCTTCACTTTGACGGCGACGTTGTGTCGTCCCGGCGTCAGGGGTAGAGCTGCCCCGGTTGTCCTGCATGGCGCGCAGGCACAGGCGCTTTCTTACGGCTTTCTCCGTGTCTGCCGGGGGAATCCGCCGCTGCTGCGAACGTCTTTTCCGGCGTGATCCTTCGGGCCGCGCCGGTTGTCGTTTTTTCCTTATCTCGGAAAGTATAATTTAGCTCCGGCACAATAGCGCGTCAAGCGTCCCTCTTCTCCCTGTTTTCCGGTTCTGGTGCCATGCGT
Organism: Candidatus Desulfovibrio intestinigallinarum; assembly: GCA_019114565.1. Classification (GTDB taxonomy): domain Bacteria; phylum Desulfobacterota; class Desulfovibrionia; order Desulfovibrionales; family Desulfovibrionaceae; genus Desulfovibrio; species Desulfovibrio intestinigallinarum. The sequence goes on from DXFI01000177.1 coordinate 20,125, forward strand.
CTTCTTGTTCGTCGTCTCATTCTGGCCGCGCTGGTCTGTCTTGTGCTTCTGCTGTCGCTGGGCGTGGCGCTGGGTGTCGCCCTGCAGACCCTGCAGCGGGACCCGCAGGCCCTGACGCAGCGGCTGACGGCGCTTCTGCCTGAAAAGAGCGGTTTTTCCGTCTCGCTGGGCACGGTAAGCGTGCGTCTGCTGCCGGTGCCGCGTCTCGTGGCCAGCGACGTAAGCATAAACGGCCCGGGGGTTCGGGCTTCCGTAGCCTATGTGGTGGCGACGCCCAGCCTGACGGGCATTCTGCGGGGCGACGCGCTGCCGGCGGCGCTTACGCTGTATCATCCGCAGATAACGGCCACGCTGCCTGTGAAGAGCTTTCTTGCCGCAGAGGAAGGGAGCGGCGCAGGGGGGCTGCCGCCTCTGCCGTCCTTTCAGGTGCGGATACAGCAGGGGCAGGCGGTGCTGTATGCCCGCGACGGCAGCGCGCTGTCGCTGGTCAATGCCCGCTGTTCCCTGCGCGGACGCGGGCGGATGCTCAGGGGGAGCGCCGGTTTCAGCAGCCTGACGCTCTATGACGGCGGGGCAAGACCCCTTGCCGGACTGATCAATACCAGTCTGGAAGGGGAAGTGCCCCTTGCGGACTGGAGTGAACGGGAAACGCAGCTGCGGCTGGAAACTCAGGCCGCTTTGCCGCCCGTGCTCCCTATCATGAGTCTTGCCCTTGAGCTGGAGGGGCGGCCTGCCGACGGTACGGTGAAGGCCGATGTGCGCGGCAGCCTGCGCGTGGCCTCGGCGCTGGTACCGTTCGGCATCGGGGGGCAGGCGGAATGTCGCGCGGACGAAGCGCATAACGCCCTGCCCGGGGAAGTGACCCTGCGCGGCTGGCAGCTGGAGCTGGCCGAAGACAGCGCCCGTCTGGACGGGGTGCTGCGCCTGGGCGCAGCCGGAGAACTGCCTTCCCTGGCCGGGCATCTTGTCGCGCATCGCCTGAGCCTGACGCGCTGGCTGGATTTTGCGCGCGATCTGCCTCCCGGCCTGCAATGGGCGTTGGACAATATTACGCGCGGCGAGGCCGACTTTGAACTGGACGGAAAAGGTCTGCGCGTGCCGCGGGTGACGGCCCGCAGCTCGGGAAGCGTGTTTGAGGGCAGCGGAGGCGTGGCTTCATGGGCGGAGCCGGTGGTGGCGCTGGATTTGAAAGCGCCCAGCGTGAATCTCGGTCTGGCCCTGCCGGAAGCTCTGGGAAGCGCGCCGGAAGCGCCTTTTTATGTGCATCCGCCGCTGACGTCCGCCTATGACGAGCCCGGAGCGCCGTCGTCTTCCATTTCGCTGGGCTTCGACATTCGTCTGGGAGCGAAGCAGCTGCTTTACGGGCCGCTGCGGCTGGAGGATGCCTCTGTGCGCATTACGCCCGGGCCGAAGAAGAACGGTCTGGAGGAAGGTGCGCTGCTGGCGGGCAAGGCTGCCCTGTACGGCGGGCGGCTGTCCTCTGAAACCCATATCACGGGTACGGGGCAGGAAAACGTCTATCGCATTGATGGAACGGTGCAGGGCGTCAAAGCGTCGGACATTGCGCGGGACATGGCGTCCTTTCCCTTTGCTTCCGGACGCTGCGATGCCCGGCTCTCGCTGGAGAGCCGCGGGCTGGGGCTGGATGCCTTTCTGCGGCATCTGCGCGGCAGCCTGCATGCCGATGTGACACAGGGGCGTTTCCGTTCCGGCATGGACAGCGCCATACGAGATTTTGCCCGTATCTCGCTGGATGTGACGCCGCGCGGCGGACGCGCCGTTGCGGAAGGCGGCCGGGGAGCCGCCCGTCTGGAGGCCCTCTGGAAAGCGCATCTGGAATCTCCGGGGCTGGAGGCCGATGTTCAGCTGGACGGTCCTCTGATTTTTGGCGGCCGTTCCCGTCTGCGTACCGAAGCCGCCGCCCTGCGCGGCAATCTGCACATGCCTCCCGGAGCTGCTTTGCCGCACGGTCTGACAGCGGGCGTAGCCGGGCAGTGCGCCTTTAATGTCGGGACGTTGGCCTTTTCCCTGCAACGGGCGGCCTTGTCCACGCTGGGAGTGGAAGGACAGGGCGACCTGCATCTGGACGGCGGCGGCAGGGCTCCTTCCTGGCGTGGCAGGCTGCATCTGCAATGCCGGGATCTGGTGGCTACGTTGCGGCAGGCTACTGGTCAGAGCCCGGATTTGCCCGCCCCCCTGCGCCGCTGGCAGGTGTCGGGCAATTTCAGCGGTCAGGCGGGCAGTCTTGCCGTGAGCGGTATGCAGGCGCGCGCGTCGCAGATTACACTGGAAGGCGATGCTTCCCTGCAGTGGAAGGGGGCGCGTCCCGCTCTGCGCTTTGATCTTGTCTCGCCGCACTTTGATCTTGATGCCTTCATGGCGGCGGCCTTTCCCGATACGGGGGGACGGAATGACGCGCCGGGGCAGTCCTGGGATTTGCGGGCCATGAAAGCCTTTGATGCCGAGGGCGTGCTGCATGTGCAGCGCCTGACGGCATGGAAATTCAATCTGTCGTCTCTGTCTGTTCCTCTGAAATTGCAGGAGGGGCGTCTGCGCTGCGACGCTGTGCGGGCCAACTGTTACGGCGCGCCGCTGCGGGCCTCCGTGGATGCCCGCTTTGATCGCGGACTGGAGCTGGCGCTGGATGTCAAAGCGAACGACATTGATGTGGAGCGCGCCAGCAACGACCGCGGCGGCGAAAAGGCCTTCGGGGGACGCGGTTCCGTCGATCTGGAATTGCGGCAGCATATGACGGCGGGCGGACAGTGGGCCTCGTCGCTCAACGGTCTTTGGAAAATATCGCTGCTCAAAGGGTACATGCAGGATCGGGGACGCGACGGGCGGCGCAGGGGAAAGCCCACGCCCATCACGCGCTGTTCGGCCTCCGGCAATATTCGTTCCGGCGTGATCCGCAGCAGCGACTTCTTCTATCTGGGCGACGACCTTCAGGCGCAGGGCGGCGGATGGCTGCACCTGGTGCGCAAGCAGCTGGACTGCAATCTGTCCGTTAAAATGGGCCGGATTCCTCCGTTCCCCGTGCGCGTGTACGGCCCGCTGGACAAGCCGCAGACATCCATTGGCGCGGGAACGGCGCTGCTGCGTATTCTGGGCAGCATTGCCGGAAGCGTGGGCGACGTCATCGGCGGTCTGTTCGGCAGTATTGGTCAGCTCATGAGCAAGTAGAGCATTTTCAGTTTGAAACGCACAGTGTTTCAAACTGAAAATGCTCTAAAAGTAGTACTGACATGCCCCACAGGGCCTGTTAACACTAATTTTCTATTCATTTCAAACAAATAGAAAATGAAGACTACACAGAGCCGCTGAAAGGTACTTGCCGCATGGCCTGCACCCTCTTTGAAAGCGCGTTGGGGGAAGGATGGGGGGCCTGGGGGGAAGGAAACACCCCTTGCGCGCCAGCCGCGACCGAATGGCGGCCGCAGGCCGTGCCCGTTAGGCGACGCAGGAGCCTTACGGGCATCGACAGCAGAGATAAGGGGGGTTCCTTCCCCCCAGAAGAACAATTTAGTGTTAACAGGCCCTAAAGCCGGACGCGCACGCAGTCGCGCCCCGCGCCCTTGGCCTGATACAGCGAGGTGTCCGCCTGATGCAGAAGCTCGTCACAGGAAAGCGATTCGCCGGCTTCGCGTACGGCAACGCCGATGCTTACGGTCAGCACCCCCGGCGGATTGCCGGGATGGGAAATGGCCAGGGCCCGCACGCTCCGGCGGATATCCTCGGCAATTTCCACGGCGCGATAAACATCGTCATCCAGAAGCAGCACGCAAAATTCCTCGCCGCCGTAACGGAAAAAGCGACCACTCCCGGCTACGACGCGGGAGCCCTCCTGAGCCACCAGCCGCAAAGCCTCATCGCCCTTCTGATGCCCCAGCGTGTCGTTATAGGCCTTGAAGTTGTCCACATCCAGAAGAAAGACAGCCAGCGCGCGTTCCTGCGCCACTTCGGCCAGCGCCGCATCCAGACTGCGGCGATTGGGCACGCCGCAGAGCTCATCCATAAAGCTCATCTGCCGGAATTCGCTGCACTCCTCCGCCAGATTACGGGAATGCGCCTTCATGCCGGCAATAAGATTCTTCAGGCGGGGCAGCATGCCGAAAAGGGCGTCCAGCTCGCGAATTTTGCTCGGGGGGATGTTCTCGCAGTCGCCGCTTGCCTCCAGACGCCGCAACTGCTGCGACGCAAGAGAAATGGGGAAAATGACCCTGCGCATAAAGATCAGAAAACAGAGCAGCGAGGAGAACGATATGCCGACAATGGCACTCTTGATGACCAGCTCCATGTGCATGCGCTCGGTTTCCATGGTTTCCATGGCCTTTCTGATGGCAAGACTGTTGGCGGCCTCAAAGCGGGAGAACCAGTCGCGCAGACGAAAGTCTATGGCGGAGCTCAGATTGTAGACGGCCACCTGCGCCTGATGATGACGCTGCCAGACAACTTCCAGCGATTCAACATTCCGCATCAAATCCTGGCAGATATTGGTCTTTTTCAGAGAGGATTCCTGACAGTAGGCCAGAGGGGCCTGAAGGCTGGCCAGCGCCTGCCGGAGATGCTCCCTTTCCGTATCCGGGTCCGGCGTATCATAAGGACTGGAAGCCAGAATCTCGGGGAGGGAGAACACCCTGCCCGAAACAACAGCCAGACGATTTACCCGCCGTTCAAGGCGGGCAACAACAAAGGCCAGTTCGGCCTTGTACCGGCTGGCCGTGCGCTTGGCGCGCTCCAGTTCGTCCAGAAGGCCCCGCAACGCGCTCGTTTCCGTGCTGGAAAGCGTGCTGTCCACAAAGGTTCCGTCAAGCTGATGACGCGCATCCGCCAGCGCCTTGCGGCACAAATCCATATTATCTGAAAGTCGGACGCTCAGAACGGAACGTCGCAAAACTTCAACGCGATTTTGCAGGGGGTGGCGTGCCTGATAATCCGGGAGATAGTCTTCGCTGATGCGCAGAGCGGCCGAATCCAGTCGGTGCAGGCCGTTGACAAGCAGACCGAACGCTGCGCCCACAAGAAGAAAGACCGGCAGGCTCAACAGAAAGCAGTACCAGTAGACGCCCATCTTCCGGGGTTTTGCAGGAGAAGGATCAACAGCTGCGGGACCCGGCATGACCGCTCCAGAAAAGAGAAAGAAGTTAGCCTCCGATGCCTACCATATGTTTGGCGGCCACGGCGGCGCCCTGACGGGCGGCGAGCAAGTCCGCGCCTACGGGCTTGAGCCGACAGGCATTGCTAATGGTACGCGCAATGCAGCTGTCGTCAAGGCCGGGCGTCCGCAACATGCCCCGAAGGGCATACTCCTTGTCGGCAAAGAGACAGGTCCGCACGTTGCCGTCGCTGGTAAGGCGCAGCCGGTTGCAGGACGCGCAGAAATGGTTGCTCAACGGCGAAATGAAGCCCAGACGCCCCCTGCCGCCCACGATACGGAACATGCGGGCCGGTCCGCTGGTCTCGCCGCCCGTCTCATCGGGCAGCAGGCGCACAAGCCGCTCGGCATCGGCGCGAATCTGATCGGCAGGCCAGAAATGCTGCTCGTCCCAGCGCGTGCCGCTGCCCATGGGCATGAATTCGATAAAGCGCACATCCACGGGCAGGGTCTTTGCGGCGTGCACAAAATCGTCCAGCTGCCCGTCATTGACGCCGCGCAGGGCCACGGCATTGATCTTTACCCGCAGCCCGGCGACCAGCAGTCCGTCCACCGCCGCCAGCACGGAGGGCAGCAGATCGTGCCCCGTCACCCGCGCGAAGGTGGTCCGATCAAAGCTGTCCAGAGAAATATTGACCACGCTCACCCCCACGCGGCGCAGCAGCGGAATATGAGGCTCAAGCAGCGTGGCATTGGTCGTCAGCCGCAGGTCCAGATCATCATGGCGGGCATGCAGCATGGCCAGAAAATCATCGCAGCCCTTGCGCGCAAAGGGTTCCCCCCCCGTCAGCCGGACCTTGCGCACGCCCATGTCGTGCACAATGCGCACCACCCGGGCCATTTCCTCATAGCGCAGAATATTTTCATGCGGAATGAAATCGCGCTGCTCCACGCTGCGGCAGTACAGGCAGTGCAGATTGCAGCGATCCGTCACCGACAGGCGCAGATAGCGGACATTGCGCCCGTGGGCGTCGTGCAGCGGGGACAGGGAGACGGTGTTGCCAAGAGAAGGGAATGGATTTACAGATGTCGCCATGAAGTACCTGCTTACCTGTTCAGCCGTGGCCGCCTGTCTGGGGATTCCCGTCATGCTGTATGCGTGGGACGGCTTCGACGCCGCCACAGCGGATCTCGTGGAAGTAACGCCTGATGCGCTGCCGTCCGGGGGAGACACCATTGATGTTCGGGACTATGCCACAGACACGGTGCAGACCTGTCTGGTGGAAAACGTGACCCGCAACGCCCGCACCGTGGAGCTATCCGTTCGCACGCCGGACGGACAGTGGCGGACGCTGGTCATGGAGGGAAGATAGCACGCATGATCAAAAAAGGGAACGCTCCGCCAGGCCTTCCCTGTCTTGTGAAAAAACGCCTTGCGGCCCGGGCCGCAAGGCGTTTTCAAGGTTTGGGAAACATTCTCCCGAAAAACGATATCTTTCCGGAAATCAGGCGTTGCCGCCGTCACGTTCGTAGCCGGGCAGAAGCACGCTGGCGGCCTGACTCTGGCCCTGACCCTTGGGGCACTGGCCCTGCAAATGGCAAATTTCACAGCCCCCCTTGAAGGGGAAGTGGGTGACCACGGCAAAACGGCGATCCAGCGTGGCAGCGCCTTCCTTATAATGCAGGCCCAGTTCAGCCAGCGCCGCCTTGAGGGCCTCGGTGGGCCGGGGAGCGGGAGCGCAGCCCGCATCTTCCACCTGAGGCAGGAGCTCGCGCACGGCCGCCATGCAAAGGAACTGGGCGAGGTTGTTGTCCTGCCAGCCGTCGGACGGCGACTTTTCCCATGCGGCGTCGACCTGCTGTTCCACGGCTTCGGGCAGCCAGACCGCAAGATAGGAGATGGCCCCGGTGGCGATCTCGCGCACCTCAAGCCGGGGCAGCCATTCGCCCCACAGTTTGATGAGGCGCTCCAGCGTCGCGCCGCCCAGACGGCTTTCCTGGCTCATGACCATAAAGCCTTCCATATCAAAATAGGGCACAACCTCATGTTTGGTAATGCGGGTATCGCTCACGCTCGTCTCCTTCCTGTTCGGCGTCCCAATGCCGGATTCTGTGCGCAGTATTGTAGTCACGGCCGCGGCCGCGTCAAGGGCGCTCGCGAAAGCTTTACTTCATGCCGCGTCTTTTTTACCATTTGCGGGATTCCCGCCGCTTCGCGCGTACGGGAAAATATGTTACAGGAGCCCACATGAATCCCCTCCGTCATCCCAACAAAATCCGCTACCGCTACACCATCGACAAGGACGCCCGCCTGCATACGGCCCACGGCGTCTGGGGCGGTATCAATCCCCAGGGAGAAATAGAGCTCAATTTTTATCATGAAAGCGACGCCCTGCCGCAGTCCACGGAATGCCTCGTCTCGCCCGACGGCTCCCTGGGACCGGAAAACCTGCCCGAAGGTTTCGAGCAGCGCGACATTATCCGTCATATACATTCCCGGGTGCTGCTGAACTACGAAACGGCCCGCGCCGTTCTGGAATGGCTGGAAGATCGGGTGGCGACGCTGGAAATGGAAGACGGGGAGGCCCCGCTCTTCTCCGGGCACTCGGGACGCGAGCAGTAAAGCATGCGGGAACGTAGCTATCATATCATAACCTTCGGCTGCCAGATGAACGTGCACGACTCCCAGTGGCTGGGGCGCGTGCTGCAGCGGCGGGGCTTTGCCGAAGGCTCTCTGGAAGAGGCGCAGGTCGTCGTCGTCAACACCTGCTCCGTGCGGGAAAAGCCGGAACAGAAAGTCATGAGCGCCCTCGGGCGCATCCGTCAGGCCACGAACAGTAATCCCGACGTGCTGGTCGTCGTCACGGGCTGCGTGGCCCAGCAGCTGGGTGAAGAGCTCTTCCGTCAGCCGCAGGTGCGGCTTGTGGCCGGCAGCGACGGCATCGCCTCAGCGCCGGAAGCCATCGAACGCCTGCTGGCGGAACCGGATCGCAAGCTGTCGCTGCTGGACTTCACCTCCTCCTACGAAGAACGGGAAGAAGGCGTGCGCGCCCCCTCCGGGCCTGTCGCCTACGTCAACATCATGCAGGGCTGCGACAACTTCTGCGCCTACTGCATTGTGCCCTATACGCGCGGACGTCAGAAATCGCGCCTGACGGCGGCCGTCCTGGACGACTGCCGCAAGGCGCTGGAAGACGGCGCGCGCGAAATCTGCCTGCTGGGACAGAACGTCAATGCCTTCGGCAGAGACAAGCACGGCGACGGCGTCAGCTTTGCCGATCTGCTGCGGCAGGTGGCCGCGCTTCCGGGCCTGCTTCGTCTGCGCTATGTGACGCCGCACCCCAAGGACATGGGACCGGAGGACGTGGCCCTGTTCGGAGAACTGCCCAACCTCTGCCCGCGTCTGCACCTGCCGCTGCAGGCCGGTTCCGATGCCGTGCTGGCCCGCATGGGGCGCAAGTACGACGCGGCCCGCTACATTGAACTGACGGACGCGCTGCGCGCCGCCAGACCGGACATCGCCCTGTCCACGGATCTTATTGTGGGCTTTCCCGGCGAAAGCGAGGAAGATTTTCAGCAGACACTGGCGCTCATGCGTCGCTGCGGCTTCATGTCCAGTTTTTCCTTCTGCTATTCGGACCGTCCCGGCACGCGGGCCTCGCGCTTTCTCGACAAGATTGCGCCCGACGTGCAGCAGGATCGCCTGCTGCGTTTACAGGCGCTCCAGGAAGAACTGGGGCAGGCCTGGCTTGACGCGCGCATCGGGCAGGAGACCGACCTGCTCATCGAAGGAGAAAGCCGCCGCGACGACAGCAGCGACGGTCTGCGGAGCTGGCAGGGACGCGACCCTTACGGGGCGCTGGTGCATGTCGGTCTGCCGTCCGCCGACGGGGACATGACGGGCCGCATGGTGCGCGTCCGCCTTACCGAAGCCAAGAAACACAGCCTTCTGGGGCAACAGGCAGGGGCGTCATGGTAGAAATGCAGGTAGACGGTCTGACTCTGGACCCGGACACCAAGGCGCCGCTCGTCATTCTGCGTTCCGCGGAAGAGGGAACCTTTCTGCCGCTGCTGGTCGGCCCCATGGAAGCCATGTCGCTGACCTTCATGCTCAGCGGCGAACAGCTGCCCCGCCCCCTGACGCACGATCTGCTGCTCATGTCGGTGCAGGCGCTCAAGGGCGCGGTCGTGGGTGTGGAAATCGTGGACATCAGGGACGGCGTCTATTATGCCGCCCTGCTGCTGCGGCATCGCGAAGGCATAACCCGCGTGGACTGCCGTCCCTCGGACGCCATTGCCGTCGCCCTGCGCGCGGGCGTGCGCATCCGCGTGCACGAAAGGGTGCTGGAACTGGCGCAGCAGGAACGTCGCCAGCGGCATCTGCGCGCCGACGCCGCCATCGACATGCTGCGCGAGGCCGACGCCCGCCGGGAGGCGGATCGCCTGACGGACAGACTGGCCCGCGGCAAGCCGCTTGACGAAACAACCGCCGACGCCGAAGCCGCGGGATACGAAAATCTGCTGCGCTCGCTGGAGCCCGAAACAAACCGCAAAATGTGAGGCTGCCGTGGCCGCGCCCCGTCCCATTTCCGTCATGCTCCTGAGCAGGAGCGAACGCCTCGCGTCGGTGGACAAGAGAACCCTGCGCGAGGCCGGGGCCATCACCCGATGGAGCATGACTTCCGGCGTGGAAGCCGCACGCCTGCTGGAAGGGCTCGCCTCCGGTTCCCGGCCGGAAACGCCCGACGTCATTGTCTGCCATCAGGAGCTGGAAGACATGGACGGCGAGCAGTTCTGCGCCATGCTCCGCCTGCATCCCCGTCTGGTGTCGCAACCTGTGCTTCTGCTGCTGGCCAATGACGACGAAGCCCAGCAGATGGCCGCTCTCGGCTGCGGCGCCAGCGCTCTTCTTTCGCGTCCCTATTCGGTGGAAACGCTCCGCCGCCAGCTCCTCTCCCTGACCGCCTATGCCGCCCATGAGCGCCAGTTGCAGAAGGCCGCGGCCAATACCGACGCCAGCGCCTTCAACGAAGCTCTGGCGTCCTATGCCATGCTGCTCAAACCGGCGCGCCAGCCTGAAGACTACTTCAACGCCGCCCTGCGCTGTCTGGAGGCCGGGCAGTGGAATACGGCCATCGCCGCCTTTCAGCGCGCCCTGCGGGCGGAACACATCAAGGGCGAGGCCGAACTGGGCATTGCGGCCGCCTACAAGGGCAAGGGCGACAGAGCGCGCTACCGGGCGTGGCTGGCCCGGGCCGCCGACACCTTCGCCCGGGCGCGGCGCTGGCACAAGGCGCGTTCCGCCTATATGCGCCTGCTTCAGGAAAATCCGCGCGCCCGCAATCCCGTCATCGCCGCCGCCCAGCGGCTGCTGCGTCAGGGAGATGTGGAAGGGGCCGCGCAGGCGCTGGCCGCCGTCTACGACATCAGCGACGATACGACCCTTGCGGACAAGCTGGCGCAAACCTGTCTGGCTTCGGCTACGGAGGACAGCGAAGGCGACGAGAATGCCGCGCGTATCCGTGCCGAAAGCAACGAACTGATTGCCCGGCTGGAAAATCATCTGAAAGGCGAGCTCGGCGACGAGGCCCTTTCCTTGAGCAGTGAAATCCGCCGACAGCTGGATGTGCTCGCCCGTCAGCGGGAAGAACGCCTGCGTCAGGCCGCCGAAGAACGCCGCCGGGAAGCCGCCGCCTTCCAGCAGTGGCAGGAGCGTCAGGCGGCACGCGACGAGGCAGGCGCACGGGAAGACAGCGGCAGCACGCAGCCCGCTCCCGAAGCGCCGTCATGGCCGCCGCAGGACAGTCTGCCGCAGCCGCCCCCGTATCTGGAGGAAATCGAGCCCCTGTCCCCGCTGCCGCAGCCCGGTACGGACGCGCAGGACAGCGGCGTCTCCCGCACGCATCTCTTCAACGACGTACTTTCCGTGATTCGCTGTACGTGGCAGCTGTCGCGACGCCGCAGAAAATAGCGCGTTCTGCCCTTGAAAAAGGCGGAACGCGAGGCGGCGACACACCCCCGCCCGGCCCGAAGTGAGCGGAAAAACCGCGTTTTTCCGCGAAACGACAGACCGTATGGTTTGAAACGCACAGCATTTCAAACGGAAAGTACCCTAAAAAAATACAGCAAAGCGCCAGCAAGAGGACTCGACCGCGCTTCCAAAGCATGCTAGGTTTTTCTGTCTCCAACAACATGCCCTTGCAGCAGTTGGACACAAACTCCCCCCGACGCATTCATCCGCCGCACGCAACGGAGGATGACGCCTTATATGTCCGTGGTTTGAAGAGCAGCCCATCCCGGGCTGGTGCCCTGCTTTCCCCGTGCCGACGGCATCATGAACTTTCTGCTCTTCCCTTGACCTCTTGGGTGTCGGCTTCGGCCGCCCCCGACAGGGATCACGTCTTTCTCGTCAGGAGGAAAATGCATGGAGTTTCTCAATTCGCTGGTCGGTGATATCAACAGCGTCCTGTGGGGGGTGTTCGTTCTCATTCCCCTGTTGTGCGGTACCGGCATTTTCTACACCTTCAAGCTGCGCTTCGTTCAGGTTCGCCAGTTCGGCCTTGCGGCCCGCTATCTGTTCGGCGGCGCCACCCTCTTCGGCAAGAAGGCCGACAAGACCGGCATGAGTTCCTTTCAGGCGCTGGCCACAGCCGTGGCCGCCCAGGTAGGCACGGGTAACGTCGCCGGAACGGCAACGGCGCTGGTTTCCGGCGGCCCCGGCGCGCTCTTCTGGCTCTGGGTCGCGGCCTTCTTCGGCATGGCCACCATCTTTGCCGAAGCCGTGCTGGCGCAGACCTTCAAGGACACCGACGAACACGGCCATGTGGTCGGCGGCCCCGCCTACTACATCACCAAGGGGCTGGGTCCCAAGTTCAAGCCCCTGGCCGTCTTCTTCTCCATCGCCATCATCATTGCCCTCGGCTGCATCGGCAACATGGTGCAGTCCAATTCCATTTCCCAGGGCATGCAGACGGCCTTCAGCATTCCGCTCATCGTCTCCGGCATCGCCACGGCCATTCTGGCGGGCATCGTCTTCTTCGGCGGCGTGGGGCGTCTTGCCAGCGTGACTGAAAAGCTCGTTCCCTTCATGGCCGCTATCTACCTGCTGGGCGGCACCTATGTCATCCTGAGCAACGCCAGCCAGATTATTCCGGCCTTCAAGCTCATCTTTACCGCGGCCTTCAATCCGCAGGCCGTCGCGGGCGGCGCGCTCGGCCTTACCGTGGCCAAGGCCATGCAGTTCGGCGTGGCGCGCGGTCTGTTCTCCAATGAAGCCGGTATGGGCTCCACCCCGCATGCTCATGCCATCGCCAAGGTGGAACATCCCGCCGAACAGGGTCTTGTCGCCATCTTCGGCGTCTTTACGACCGTTCTGATCGTTACCTTCACCGGTATCGTCATCCTCGTTACCGGCGTGCTGGACTACCAGACCACCGGCATCGAACTCACCCAGAAGGCCTACAACCTCGGTCTCGGCAGCTTTGGGATGAGCTTTGTCGCCATCTGCCTGTTCTTCTTCGCCTACTCCACCATTATCGGCTGGTACTTCTTCGGCGAGCAGAACGTGCGCTTCCTGTTCGGCGACGGCGGCCTGCTGCCCTACCGTCTCATCGTCTGCGCCTTCATCGTTGTCGGCGCGACCCTTAAGGTTGATCTCGTCTGGGCCCTGGCCGACCTCTTCAACGGCCTGATGGTCATTCCCAACCTGATCGCTCTGCTGGCGCTGCACAAGATCGTGGGCAATTCGCTCCAGGATTTTGAACAGAAGCTGACTCAGCCCAGAAAGTAATGCCCTGACGACAGCCCGCTCTCCCGGCCCCCGGCATCCGCCGGGGGCTTTTTTGTTCTCCCGGAGCATTTTCAGTTTGAAACGCTGCGCGTTTCAAACCATACGGCCTGTCGTTTCGCGGAAAAAACACGGTTTTCCGCTCACTTTGGGCCGGGCGGGCCGGACGCCTCGCGTTTTACCTTTTCAAAGTAGAAGCGCTCTGACTTCCGAAGATTCTCCGGAAGCGGGCGTTTCCATTGAAAAAAATTTTTTCCTGCCTGACGGACAGATTGAGAAAAAAAGCACAAAAATCTATTCACATGAAATTGTTAGGATTATAAAGCCTGTCAAATTTATTAAAGAAAAAAGGCACAACGATGACTGAAAGCACAAACAACAAAGGGGTCCTTGACGCACACGGGCAAAGCCGCTACCCCGATAGAATGGCGGCATGTTCACGCCATATCCGGCATATTTCAGCAGAGAAGGAGCAGAAAGGATGTCACAGGAGCGCCTCACCACCTTGTTAACGGAACAGCGCAGCTATCTCCCTCCCCAGCACGGCAAATCGTCTGCCTGGGTATGCGGCAGCGAAGAAGCCGAAGCCCTGTACCGGGCTGCTCTGGACGACCCCAACGATTTCTGGGCCGCCCGGGCTTCGCAGCTGCTGCACTGGTTCAAGCGCTGGGACAAGGTACTGGAGGCTGACGAGGAACGGCATAAGTATCGCTGGTTCACCGGCGCCAAGCTCAACGCTTCGTTCAACTGCATCGACCGCCATCTCTTTTCCGGTCGTCGCAACAAGGCGGCGCTCATCTGGCAGGGCGAAAAGGAAATGGACGTGCGCTGCTTCACCTACCAGATGCTCTACACCGAGGTCTGCCGCGTGGCGCATGCCCTGAGCTCCCTGCGCATCCGCAAGGGGGATCGCGTGGCGCTCTACATGCCCATGATTCCCGAACTGGTCATCGCCATGCTTGCCTGCGCGCGCATCGGCGCCATCCACACCACCATCTTCTCCGGTTATGCTGAAGGCGGCGTGCGCAGCCGTATTCAGGGCGCCAAGGCCAAGGTCGTCATCACGGCCGACGCCGCCGTCCGCGCGGGCAAGCTCAAGCCGCTCAAGGCCAATCTTGATCCCATTCTGGAAAAGTGCCCCTCCGTGGCGCATGTGGTCGTGGTGAATCACGCCGACCTCTACGACGTGAAGATGACGCCCAACCGTGACATCTGGTGGCACGATCTCATTGAGGACTTTACTCTCGACGTGGACTTCCCCTGCGAAAGCATGGATGCCAACGATCCTCTGTTCCTGCTCCACACCAGCGGCAGCACCGGCAAGCCTACGGGCATCATGCATTCCACCGGCGGCTATCTGACCTACGCCGCCCATACGACCCAGTGGATCTTTGACATGCGCGACGACGACGTGCACTGGTGCACCGCCGACATCGGCTGGATCACCGGGCATACCTACGGCGTCTACGGCCCGCTGGCTCTGGGGGCCACGACCATGATGTTCGAGGGCGTTCCCAACTGGCCCAAACCCGACCGCTACTGGCGCATGGTGGAAAAATTCCGCGTCAACATTCTCTACACCGCTCCCACGGTCATCCGCTCGCTCATGCGCATGGGCGAAGCCTGGACGGAACGCTACGACCTCGGCACGCTGCGCATCCTCGGCAGCGTGGGCGAGCCCATGAACCCCGAGGCCTGGCACTGGTATCACCGGAACATCGGCGGCAGCGAGCTGCCCATCGTGGACACATGGTGGCAGACCGAAACCGGCGGGGCCATGATTTCCCCCTTCCCCTACGCGACCAAGCTCAAGCCCGGTTCCGTCACCAAGCCTCTGCCCGGCGTGGATGCCGCCGTGCTGCGCGACGGACAAACCCCGGACATGGACACCAGCGAAGGCCGCCGCTCCGGTCACCTTGTCATCCGCAAGCCGTGGCCCGGCATGATGCTCGGCGTCTATAACGACGAAGAAAAATATCAGTCCTATTTCCAGCGCTTCGGCTGCTATGAATCGGGCGACGGCGCGGAAGTGGACGAGGACGGCTATTTCTGGATTCTGGGCCGTATCGACGACTCCATCAACGTATCCGGACACCGTCTGTCCACGGCCGAAATCGAGGCCGTTCTGGCCTCCTGCCCCGAAGTCGCCGAGGCGGCCGTGGTGCCCATGCCTCACCCGCTCAAGGGCGAAGGCATCTATGCCTATGTCGTCACCCGCGACGAAGTGCCGTGGAGCGAGGACGTCCGCAAGAAGCTGCGTGACACCGTGCGCCGGGATATCGGCGCGCTGGCCTCGCCCGAGTACATTCAGTTTGCCGAGGCCCTGCCCAAAACCTGTTCCGGCAAGGTCATCCGGCGCATGCTGCGCAAAATTGCGGGCGGCACCTACGACGACCTCGGCGACACCACCGCTCTGGCCAAGCCCGAAGTGCTCAAGCCCATTATCTTCGGCCACCAGAACCTGATGCTGGGTCAGCATGAAACAGCGTCGGCCGCGGCGGAGGAGCACGGGCAGGAAAAGGATTCCACTGCGGAAAAGCAGGACTAAGGCCGATCTTCCTCCTCTTGTCGGACGCGCGCCGAACCACCTCCCGATTGGCGCGCGTCCGTGTCCTGCAATGCTGTTCTCCACAGTGGTTCGCGGGGGAAGGATGTTCCTTCCCCCGCATTTTTTGTATGTTGCTACGCCCGGAGCGTTTTACCTTTCAAAAGATAAAATGCGAGGCGGCAGCCCCCGGCAACAACGGAAAAATCACGTTTTCCCGCAAACGACAGGCTGTATGCCCTGAAGGCAACGCGTTTCAAGCGGAAAAGACTCAGGACAAAAGAAAAGGCCCATGCTTGAAAGCATGGGCCCATATTTCTACGGCCTTGCAGGCCTCTTATCTGCACTGGCGGAGAGGAAGAGATTCGAACTCTTGGTACGCTTTTAACGTACACACGATTTCCAATCGTGCTCCTTCGACCAACTCGGACACCTCTCCGTGCTGACTTGGTTGTTATATGTGAAAGCCCCGGGCTTGGCAAGTCTTTTTTTGCATTTTCTTCATTTTTTTATAATCAACTGAAAAACAAAGAAAAAAACGCTCTAGATGCCGTACACGCCGTTCACCTGTAAATTATAGGCTCCGTTTTCGGCCCGCGACAGGCCGATACGCATAAACAGCTGTTCATAGCGCAGCATGCGCGCCTGCAGTTCGTTGATGGCGTCCGCCCTGTTTTTGAGGCTTGCCCGATACCAGGCCCACTGCATGAGCGGCAGATTGAACCACTCGCGCTCATTCTGAAAAATAATGCGGATGATATGCGGATGCGTCGCGCGATTGTCCGGCGTGAGCTTGACCTTGTTGCGCTGGCATTTGGTGGTTGCCAGCGAGCGCAGGACACACTGCTCTTCCTTAATATAGCGGTTGTCGTGAATGGTCGTCTGAAATTCACGCGCCAGAGAACCGCGACAGGTCAGCGCCAGCGCCTTTTTCAACGCGCCGCCGCTGGCGGGGGTTGCCGAAATCAGGCGCTCCATGAAAAAGTCTTCCACAAAGGGGGGGGCTCCGTAAAACTCCCCGTCCATCTCCAGCACCGCCCCGGGCAGAATTCCCCTGGCAATACAGGCGCGCTCGCTGAGATAAGGCAGGGGACGGACGTTCTGTCCCGTTGCCATGTCAACGCCCGTCACGTACAGCAGGCCTCCCTTGCCGTAGGGCGTCAAATCCGTCACGATAATGGAGCAGGTCATTCTTTCCTCCTGCGGCGCTGCATCGCGCAGCGCGAAATCGGCTTCCGGCCTTCGGTCGCCGAATCTGGCTTCGCTCCCCCCTGCTCCGACAGACGTCAGGCATCCTCACGCGCAGCCAGTCTGAAAAATCCAGTCATCCCCTGCCCGGCAGCGTCATCCGGGAGGGCCTCCGGTTGTGAGCACTTTCAGTTTGCACGCGTTGCGTTTCAAACCATGCGGCCTGTCGTTTCGCGGAAAAACGCGGTTCTTCCGCTCATCCCGGGCCGCGCGGCGCCGAACGCCTCGCGTGCCGCCTTTTTCAAAGGCAAAGCATTTTAGATTTCCGTCACCACAGGCACGACAACCGGGTCACGTTCCAGCACACGCCGGAAGAAGCGCCGCAGCGACGAACGGATGCCGTCCTGCAGACGCGTCAGCTGCCCGGGACGGACAGCCTCTATTTCGTCGAGCACAAGACATTTGGCATCTTCCAGCACATGGCTGTAGCGCTGCTCGAACACAAAACCCTTGGAGAACATTTCCGGCCCGTGCAGGACGCTGCCCGTCTCCGAGTCCAGCACAAGCACGACCACGACCATGCCTTCGTCCCCGAGGATGCGGCGTTCCCGCAGCACGGCCGTACCGACATCCCCCACGCCCTTGCCGTCCACCAGCGTGCATTCCACGGACAGCGCAGGCTCCAGCCGGAAGCCGTCGGGCAGCAGCGTAATGGGATGCCCGTCTTCCAGCACCACCACATTTTCACGGGGCACGCCTTCTTCCACGGCCAGCCGCCCGTGCTTGACAAGGTGGCGGTATTCCCCGTGCACAGGCACGAAAATATCGGGATTGACCGTATGCAGCATCTCCACCAGTTCTTCGCGGTGCGCATGCCCCGAGGCATGGATGGAGCGCACGCTTTCATACAGCACTTCCGCGCCCAGCCGGTACATTTCATTAATCAGACGCGAAACGGCCTTGGCATTGCCGGGGATCATCCGGGAGCTCATGACGACCGTATCGCCCTCGCGCACGCTCAGCTGACGATGCCCGCCGTAGACCATCCGGGACAGGGCCGACAAAGGTTCGCCCTGCGCTCCCGTCACGACCAGCACAAGCTGCTCGTCGGGCAGGTCCGGCACCCCGTTGTGCGCGTTGAAAAAATTGGGCGGCAGCTTGGCAATGCCCAGATCGCGGGCCATTTCAATATTGTTTGCCAGGGACTTGCCGCTGATGACCACGGTGCGCCCATGCTCCTGCGCCAGATCGAACACTTCCTGAATACGCTGGATATGGCTTGAAAACAGCGTGATGACAATGCGGCCCTTTGCCGTGTCAAAGACTCTGCCCAGCGAGGCCTTGACCTCGCGCTCCGACAGGGAATGGCCGTCGCGCTCCACATTGGTGGAATCGGCCATGAGCAGACGCGCCCCCTTGGGCCCCACGAACTCGGCAATGCCTTTCAAATCCGTGGGAATGCCGCTCATGGGCGTGGGATCGAGCTTGAAGTCCCCGGTATGGATCACGCGGCCCACCGGCGTTTCCACGCCCAGCGCGAAGCCTTCGGGGATGGAATGGCAGACCGGGAAAAAGCGGAAATGCAAATCCCCCAGCCGCACCCGTCCGCGACTGTCCACGGGGCACAGCTCCACCATGTCCAGCAGCTCGTGTTCACGCAGCTTGTGCTCCACCAGCGCCAGCGTGAAGCAGGAACCATAAATGCGCACGCCCTTCAGCTGCGGCACAATCCACGGCAGCGCGCCGATATGATCCTCGTGCCCGTGCGTGAGCACGATGCCGATCAGCTTTTCCTTGATGGCAGACAAGGCCGCAAAATGCGGAATCACCACATCCACGCCAAGATGGCAATCATCGGGAAACATCAGGCCGCAATCTATCATCACCACGCCGCTGGCGGTTTCCCACAGCTGGCAGTTGAGGCCAATTTCGCCCAACCCTCCCAATGGCGTTATCGTCAAATAGGCTTCGTTCATCAATCCTCTGCTTCGCGCACAAACAGCGCCACAGGGCAGACGCGACGCGCCTGCCCTTTCGTCAGTTCCGGGACGTACTGTCGACCATGTCGACAAAAATTTTCCGGGGGCTCACCTGCCCCGGCAGGGCCGCTTTCGAATAGCGGCACCCACACGCGCCTCTGCCCGGCGCGTATGCGTTTAAAGCGTTTTACCTTTGAAAAAAGGTAAAACGCGAGGCGGCAATACAGCGCCGCCCGGCCCGAAGTGAGCGGAAAAACGCGTTTTTTCCCGCGAAACGACAGGCCGCAGGTTTGGAACGCGAAGCGTTCCAAACTGAAAAACTCAGGGAACGCCGCCCCGCGCGGCAGCGTCATCCGGAGCGCGTTCCTTTCCGGCGTCTGCCGAGGCAAAGCGGCGCGCCTGCCGCAGCAGCTTTGCGGCGCTACTTCTTCGGCCGGACTTCGTTCTGCCGTGCCGCAGCGCGCGTCACATCAGGATGAAATTCACCCATAGCCACATAGAGCTGCGCCAGCGCCGTCAGATAATCCGCCTTGGCTCCGGTCAGAGACGAATGCGCCGTCTTGAGATTGGAAGAGGCATCCAGCACGTCGAAGTTCGTGCCCACGTGCTCCTGATAGCGGGCAACGGCCACGTCATAGGCTTCCCTGGCCTGCGCCACGCCCTTCTGCGCCACGCCGATACGCTTTTCCGCCTCGCGGACGGCCAGCAGCTTGGACTTGATGTCATAGCCCACGTTGAGCTTGAGGTCTTCTTCCTCGTAGCGCATCTTGGTCACCAGCCAGCCCGCCTGCTGATCGGCGTAGTAGGTGGTGCCCCACTGAAAGACTTCCCAGGTTGCGCGCGCGCCGACCTCCCATGAGGACATGCGCGAACCGTGATTCCCGGCATTGCGCAAATCGGGCGTGTTGCCCTCCTGCGTGATGTTGTAATAGGCCTCAATCTGCGGGTAGTACTCGCTCTGCACTTCCTTCTGGCTCTTGCCCGCAATTTCCACGCTTTTAGCGGCAATGTACAAATCGGGGCGCTGCCGGTAGGCGCGCTCCAGGCACTGCTCCAGCGAGAAACGGAACGGCACATGCCGCAGTGTGCCCGCATAGGCGACCTGCGCCGTGGCCGGCAGTCCCAGCAGGGTATTGAGCTCGGCCAGATAGGTTTCCCGCGAATTTTCCGCCTGAATATAGGAGCGTTCCGCCTCGCTGACGTCGACCTCGGCCTGAAGCACATCCAGACGCGGGCTCAGGCCAACGTCATAATACGCGCGGGTAATCTTGAGCTGATCGCGCAGGCGCTCCAGAGATTCCTTTTCGCTCAGGCTGTTCTCCGCCGCGCGCAGGTAGTTGAGAAAGGCCGTCTGCACCTTTTCCGTCATGCTCAGCTCGGCCTGACGCACGGAGGCCTTGTCGCTGTCGGCCTGCAGGGCGGCCTTCTGGTAGGTGGCCAGCAGCCGGAAGCCCTGAAAGACGGGCTGCGAAACTTCGATGCCCCAGCTGTACACGCCGTATTCCGCGGGGCGCTGCGTCGACGCGGGACGGCGCTCCTGCTTGGTCACGCTGTAGCTCATGCCCAGCCGGGGGCCGAAGGCTCCCCGGGCGGACTTGCGGCCTTCTTCAGAAGAGCGGCTCTGCGCTTCCTCCGCGCCGAGGCCGGGATTATGCCGCAGCGCCCGTTCCACGGCGCCCCGCATGTCCAGAGGCCCGCGCGGCAGCGGTTCGCGGGCGCGGTCTTCGGCTCCCAGCGGGCGCTCGCCGCTGTAGAGAGGCTTTTGCACCACATGAGAATCCGCGGCAGCGGCATCAGCAAGCCACGCCCCGCCGGGCAGCGTCAGCGCCGCTCCGAACGCGCACAGTCCGAAAAGAAAACTGCCTTTCATAGCACCTGCTCAAACGTGACGCTGCCCGGGCCGGACAGGGCAGGCGTCAAAGGAACCGTCGTCCCGGAGGTCCGGCAAAATTCACGCGAACCTGTCCGACAGGGAACTCCAGCGAAAAAACTCGATCAACCACGCCATATTCATGTATTATAGACCCTCACTATACACGGGCAGGGGGGCGCTTGGCAATGAGCTTGTCACCTCCGCGTCTCTAAAATTCATCTTGAAAAAGTCTTGACTTCGCGGCATGCTGCTCCACGATGCGTTTTCGTCCTGTTCCGGCAGGACGCGCCAAATCTGGCAGACAGGCGCGAACACCGCGCTTTTTTACGGAGACAGGAATGGAATTCAGCTTTTTTACCATGGTTGCACAGGCCAGCCTGGTGGCCCAGTGCGTGCTGGCCTTTCTGCTGCTCATGTCCGTCGGCAGCTGGGGCCTCATGATTCAAAAAGCCATTGCGCTCAATGCCGCGCAGAAAAAGGCCCTGAGCGGCACAGCCCGCTTCGAGAAGGCCGCCACCCTGCGCGAAGCCGTGCAATCGCTGGGCTCGGACCCCTCGTCCCCCCTTTACTATGTCGCTCATCAGGGCGTTCTGGAGTTCAACCGCTCCAAGGAGCTGGGCAACGACAGCGAAGTGGTGGTGGACAATGTGCGCCGAGCTCTGCGGCAGGGCGTGGCCAGCGAAATGTCCCGCCTGCAGAGCTCCCTGTCCCTGCTGGCAACAGCGGCCAACACGGCCCCCTTCATCGGCCTGTTCGGGACGGTCTGGGGCATCATGAGTTCCTTCCACTCCATCGGGATGCTCAAGACGGCCTCCCTCGCCACGGTGGCCCCCGGCATCTCCGAAGCGCTGGTCGCCACGGCCATCGGCCTGCTTGTGGCCGTGCCCGCCACCATCGGCTTCAATATTTTCATGGGCAAAATCGGCCAGGTGGACACCCTGCTGGTCAACTTCGCCGGCGTCTTTCTGAATCGTGTGCAGCGCGAGCTTAACGCCCATCGCCCGGTGACGCGCACCGGCAGCACGGAGATGTAGTCATGGGAGCCAACGTCGGCGGCGGCAGCAAATTCGTTTCCGAAATCAACGTGACGCCCTTTGTGGACGTCATGCTCGTGCTTCTCATCATCTTCATGGTGGCCACGCCCATGATGAGTCAGGGCATAGACGTGGATCTGCCCCAGACCAAGCAGGTGGAAGTTCTGCCCACCGAATCGGAAAACATGGTCATGACGGTGCGCCAGGATGGTAAAATATTTCTGGACGAATACGCCGTGGAACTGGACGACCTTGAAAACAAGCTCCAGGTGCTGGTCAAGGAAAAGAACAAGACGCTTTTCCTTCAGGCCGACAAGAACGTCCCCTACGGGACCGTTGTTGACATCATGGGCCGTATCAAGGCCGTAGGCATCGAAAAGCTCGGCGTCGTGGCCGAAAAGCCCGACGAGGCCCCCGCCGCCGGCCGCCGCTAGAGCGTTTTATCTTTCCAGAGGTAAAACGCGAGGCGGGGCACAGCGCCGCCCTGTCCGCAGTGAGCGGAAAAAATTGCACTTTTCCGCGAAACGGAAGGCCGTATGCGTTGAAACGCACAGCGTTTCAAACTGAAAATGCTCTAACTTCTCCCGCGGGCCTGCCTGTTTTCCGGGCGGGCCGCGCTTCGTCAAGAAACAGACTCCGGAACGCGGGACCTGCCGCCGTTCCCGGAAGACAGGGAACCGCAAAACGCCCGTCGTCTCCTTACGGAAAAACGCTGCGGGACAAAGGGCGCGCCCCTGCCCCAGACAGAAAAGACTGCCATCATGAACTGGGCCTCCTATATTCTTTCTTTTTGCCTTCATGTGCTGATCATTCTGCTGATCTGGCTCTGGCCGGCTTCGCCGCCGGTCAAGCTGGACGCGCCTCCCGTCATGATCAGCCTTGTGGACGGCGCTCCCGGCGGCAATCGCACGCCCTCCTCCATTCTCGGCGCCGCAGGGCAGCCCACCTCCGGACCCAGGGATTTCGCGGCGCCGGCGCCCAAGGCCGAAGTTGCCGCCCCGGCGGCCACCCCGCCTCAGGCCGAGCCCATCAAGAGCCCGCCGAAGGAGGCGGCGCAGGATCGTTCGCCCAAGGATGAGGTCAAGGAAGCCCCGCGCCCCCGGCCCAAGCCTGACGACAACGCCGCGGCGCTTCTGGCCAAGAAGAAAAAGGAAGAAGAAGCCAAGCGCCGGCAGGAGGAGCGCGAACGGCAGCAGGCGGAACTGAAAAAGAAGGAAGAGGAACGCCGCGAAGCCGAACAGAAGAAGAAGGAAGAAGAGCGCAAGAAAGCCGAGCAGAAGAAAAAGGAAGAGGCTCGCAAGAAGGCCGAACAGAAAAAGAAGGAAGAAGAGCGCAAAAAGGCCGAACAGGAACGCAAGGAGAAGGAAAAGGATTCCGTGGCGGCCGCGCTGCGGGATGCGCGCCGCAAGGCGTCTTCTCGCGTGGAGTCCGGCGACCGCGGCACCGCCGTGGAACAGGCGCTGGCGCAGGCCCGCAAAAATGCCGGCGGCGACGGCGGCGGAGGCGGCGGCGAAGGCGACGGCCCGGGCGGCGGCGGTCTGAACGAGGTCTACCTCGGGCAGATCATGCTTGCCGTGCGCCCCAACTGGAGTTTTGCCTCGGCCAGTCGCGCCAACTTTGCCTGCATCGTGCACGTCAGCGTGGACATGAACGGCGAAGTGCAGGATGCCCAGGTCACCCAGGGCTCGGGCAATGCGCAGTTCGACGCCTCGGCGGTCAATGCCGTCATCCGCACCGGCAAGGCCGGCCTCTTCCCGAAGCCGCCTTCACCGGAATACTGCGAGGTGGATCTGGTCTTCCGTATGGACGAGCTGTCGCGACGCTAGAACGTTTCAACTTTGAAAAAGGTGGAACGCGAAGCGGCGGCAGGACATCCGCTGCAGACAGTCCGCAATACGCGCTCCTCTCCGGGCCCGTCCCCGCGAGAGGAGCGCGTCGATCCCCCCGGGACGGCTTATCCTCGATTTTAACGTATTCAACCAGGAACAAGCGTTCAACTGGCCTGCCATGTAAAAGGCTTGCCGCACCCCCTCTGAAAAAGCGCGCCGGGGGAAGAACCACATGAACGCCTTTCCAGCAGAAAGACCGGGTCCCTTACGCCCCGGCCAGGAGAGGTTCCTTCCTCCCGGAAGAACGGCGCAGTGCTGATGCACTCCGGCGCGCACCTGTATGAATGAACGGCGATCCACGGGATCGCCATCCGGCTCCGGCTCATCCGCCCGGCGGGCGGAGTGTTTTTTTTCGCAGCAAGGAGGTCTTATGCCCCTGTTTTCCCTGAAAACCATCTGCCGCCCGCAGCGCCTCGCCTCTTGCGCTGCGCTTCTCGCCCTGCTGGGCGCGACGGACGCGACGCATGCGGCCGCCATCATGGCCGCCGATCAGCAGGACGGTTATGCCGGAGCCATGCTGGAAAAGGTTTCCGAACGCTGGTCGCCCCCGACCATCAAGAATAATGTGCTCCTGCGCGTGCGCGTCTCCCTCGACGGACGCGGCCGGGTGCTTTCCTGTTCTCCGGTAAGCTCCTCGGGCTATCCCGCGCTGGACATTTCCGCCTGTGAGGCCGTCAAGGCTACGGAAAGCTACGGCACCCCGCCCTACAGCATGCCCATTGACGTCTATCTTTCCTTCTGGACGGGCACGCCGCGCGCCAGGAGCGCGCCCGCGGCTCCTCAGACGCCCGCCGCCCCGACAGCCCCGTCGGCTCCGGCAGCGTCTCCCGCTCTGACCACGCCTCCGGAAAATACGACCGCACATCAGGGTATTACGCCTTCTCCGGCGTCGGTTCCGGCCACGTCGTCCGGCATTGCCCAGGATGCCTACGGCCCGCAGTTCAAGCGCTATTTTTCCAATGTCGTCTGGAAGCTCCGCAACGCCATCTTCATTCCGGTGGAAAGCAAGCCCGGCACCTATCGCGTCACCGTACGACTTGACGTCGATACGGCAGGCAACATAAAGCACTACGACATCGTTTCCGGCAGCGGCGACGAACGCCTCGACAAATACGTGCGCCAGGGCATCAAGCGCGCCGGCAGCATTCCTCCGCCGCCGGCCGGCCTCGGCTCCACGATGGACGTCACCTTAACCCTGACGCGCTAGCTGCAACAACGGCGCGTCGATCTGCGAGGATGCCTTTTCCATGAAACGCACTTTTCTTCTGTCGGTTCTGGGTCTGTGCCTGCTGGCGGCAAGCTCCGTGCATGCCGCCATGCGCGTGGACATCTATGGTCCCGGACAAAACAGCGTCAATCTGGCTCTGGCCGCGCCTCTGACAGGTCCCGAAAAAGAAGCGGGCAACATGGGCGCGGAACTTCAGAAGCTGATTAACGAGAACCTGAGCTTTCTGCCCTTCATGCGCCTGACCGATCCCAAGGCCGTTCTCGGCGGTACGGTGCTTCAGGGCTACGAGCCGCCGAACCTCGACTTCAAGCGCTTCCAGCTCGCCGGCAGCGACATCGTGGTCACGACCTACTGGCCCAACGGCGACCGCGGGACCTCGTCCGTGCAGATCCGCGCCTTTGAAACCAATACCGGCGGCCGTCTCTTCGGCAAGGAATATCCCCGCGTGAGCTCCAAGGAGCTGCCCGAAGTCGCGGACCGCTTCTGTGCGGACCTGCTGGAAGTGCTGACCGGCAGCGGCGCCTTCTTCCGCTCCACGCTGGCCTTTGTCAAGAAGACCGGCCGCATGAGCTCCAATGTCTGGCTCTGCAAGCCCACGGGCCGCAACCTGCGCCAGATCACCCGTATTTCCGGCGAAGCCCTGTCGCCCGCCTGGTCCATTGACGGCCGCTTCATCGTCTTCACGCACATCGATCCCAAGTCCCATTCGCTCGGCGTGTGGGATCGCAAGAAGGGCAGCGTGCAGCGCGTGCGCTTCCCCGGCAACGTGGTCATCGGCCCGTCCTTCACGCCCGACAACAAGGTGGCCGTGGCCCTGTCCAACGGCAAGTACCCCGTCATCTACCTGCTGAACCACGCCTTCCAGAAGGAACGTGTTCTCGAGGGCGGGCACTCCATCAACGTGTCGCCGACCTTTGACAAGACCGGCACCAAGATGGCCTTCACCTCCTCCCGCCTCGGCGGCCCGCAGATCTTCCTCAAGGACCTGAACAGCGGCGCCACCACCCGCGTGAGCATGAACGGCGGCTACAATACCGAAGCCAACCTTTCCCCCGACGGCACGCTCGTCACCTACAGCCGCATGACGGAATACGGCCACCGCATCTTCGTGCAGGATATGGTCACCGGCGCCGAACGCCAGATTTCCTTCGGCCCCGGCAGCGACGAACAGCCCTCCTTCTGCGGCGACAGCTACTTCATCGCCTTTACCTCCAGCCGCGGCGGTTCGCGCGGCATATATCTCACGACCCGCCACGGCGGCGACGCCAAGAAGGTTCCCACCGGCGGCGGCGACGCCTCCTTCCCGCGCTGGGGCATGCCCGAAGGCGAATAGCGTAAAAAAAATAGTACCGCTATAACAGGGCGTTTTTCCTCATAAAAAGAGGAAAAACGCCCCTTTTCACGTCTAAAACACGGCCTGCGGCCCCTGCCGCATCTTGACAAAATCGGCATGACATATACCATCCGCCCTGTGAGCAATATTTTTCTCTGCTCACAGGCAGGAGTTCCGCTCCTGCCGCGAGAGATCTCAGGAGGAACATCATGAAACGCTACGCTCTTATTCTGACTCTGGTTCTGGCTCTGGCCGCCGGTTTCGGCTGCTCCAAGAAAACCGCTACCGCTGATCCCAACGCTGATCAGGGCGTGGATCCCGCTCTGCAGGCTGCCGTGCAGCAGATCACCGATGGCCGCGTGCTCTTTGCCTTCGACAAGTTCGACATTCAGCCCGAATACAAGGAAGTGCTGAAGACCAAGGCCGAACTGATGAAGCAGTATCCCAGCATCCGCGTGCGCATCGAAGGTAACTGCGACGAACGCGGCACCCAGGAATACAACCTCGCCCTCGGCGAACGCCGCGCCCGCGCTGCCTACGAATACATGGTTACCCTCGGCGTGAATCCCAGCCAGCTGGAAATGATCAGCTTCGGCAAGGAAAACCCCGTGGTGCAGGGTTCCGGCGAATCCGTGTGGTCCCAGAACCGCCGCGACGACTTCCGCGTGATCGCTCAGTAGTTCGCGTCTGATACGATTTCGCAAGGCCGCCCCTCGGGCGGCCTTTTTTATTGAGCATAGAGCGTTTCAACTTTGAAAAAGGTGAAACGCGAGGCGGCGGCACAGCGCCGCCCGGCCCAAAGCGAGCGGAAAAACCGCGCTTTTTCCGCGAAACGACAGGGCGTATGGTTTGAAACGAGAAGCGTTTCAAACTGAAAATGCTCTGGCTGGCTGAAACGCTCTATCTGCCGCTTGCGAAATGCCGCGGGCTGGGCTACCACAGAAAACGCACTGTCCCCCCGCATCCTCAACACGAGTTAGTCTCATGAAGATAGCCATTCTGGACGGCAAGATGCTCAATCCCGGCGATGTGGACTGGTCGCCGATTTCCGCCCTTGGCGAAACCGTCATTTACGACACCACCAGCGCCGCGGAACTTCGCAGTCACGCGGCCGGCGCCGATGTGCTGCTCCTGAACAAAGTCCCCCTGCGCAAGTCCAGCCTGAAGGACATCCCCGATGCGCGCTTTGTAGGTGCTCTTGCCACCGGCTATGATATTGTTGACGTGGCCGCCTGCGCCGAGCGCAATATCCCTGTCTGCAATGTCGTTGCCTACGGCGTGGACGATGTCGCCCAGCACACCCTGACGCTGCTGCTGGAACTCTGCCGCCATACCAGCGAGCACAGCCTCCGCGTCAAGGAAGGGCAATGGCAGCAGTGCGGGCAGTGGTGCTTCTGGGAAAAAACGCCCGTGCAGCTTACCGGCCTGACCATAGGCATCATCGGTTTCGGCACCATCGGCCGCCGTGTGGGCGAGCTGGCCAACGCCTTCGGCATGAACGTCCTTGCCCATACCCGGACGCCGCGCAACCCTCCCCAATACCGCAATTTTTCCTTTGCCACGCTGGATCAGCTTCTGGCAAAGGCCGACGTCATTTCCCTGCACTGCCCGCTGACGGAAAATACGCACGCCCTCATCAACAAGGAAAGCATCGCCCGCATGAAAAGCGGCGTCATTCTGCTCAATACGGCGCGTGGTCCTCTGCTCAACGAGGCGGACGTGGCCCGGGCCCTCAAAAACGGGAAGATTGGCGGCCTCGGCACAGACGTGCTCGCCAAGGAGCCTCCCTCAGCCTCCAATCCCCTGCTCTCCGCCCCCAATACCATCATCACGCCGCATATGGCGTGGGCCTCGGTGCGCTCCCGGCAGAATATCATCAATCTCATGGCCGAGAATATCCGCCGCTGGCGCGACGGCACGCCCATCAATGTCGTCAACGGCGTAGGCAAGAAAAAGGCCTGATCATGCTTTTCGATATCCACACCCACGCCTTTCATCCCAAAATTGCCCGCAAGGCCGTGGAGCATCTCAACAGGGCCTACAATCTCGCCTGCGAAGGCGACGGCACCATCGCGCATCTGCTGGAGCAGGAAAGCGCCGTCGGCATAGAAAAAATGGTGCTGCTCTGCGCGGCGACAACGCCCTCGCAGGTCATCCCCGCCAATAATTACGCCATGGAGCTGCAACGCTCCCACCCGGAACACGTCATTGCCTTCGGTACGTTTCATCCCGAATATGCCCGCTGGGAAGAGGAGCTGGAACGTCTGGAGCGCAACAATATCCGCGGCATCAAGCTGCACCCCGACTTTCAGGGCTTCCGGCTCGACGATCCCCGCCTGATGCCCATTCTGGATGCCTGTCAGGATCGCTTTATCCTGCTGTTCCATGTGGGTTCCCGCAGGCCTCTTGCCGAGTGCCCCTCCACCCCCTACATGGTCGCCCGCCTTGCCGCCGCCTTTCCCCGCCTCACCATCGTGGCCGCCCATTTCGGCGGTTATCGCATGTGGGAACATACCCTGAAAGGGCTCCCCCCCAGCGAAAACCTCTGGTGCGATACGTCCAGCACCAGCCCCTATGCTTCTCCGGAGCTGCTCAAGGCGCTGCTGGCCCATTTCCCCCGTGAGCGCCTCCTCTTCGGCACGGACTGGCCTCTGTACTCGCCGGACAAGGAAATTCGCCGCTTTCAGGAAAAATCCGGCCTCTCGGACAGCCGCATGGCAGACCTCATGGGCAACGCCCTCCATCTCTTTGCCTGACGCGCCCTCCTCTGTCTCATCCCCGGACGCGCTTTCGCTGCCGGCAAAAACGCCTTTTCCCGCTGCGGCACAGAGAGTCAGGCGACGCGACTGTGCCGCCGCTGCGGGGTGTGCGGGAGCATAAAAGTTTTCATAATATTCCTTCTGAGAGAACTTTTTCACGCTCCTGCCATAAGCCTTTTCAGTCTGAAACGCTGTCGTTTCAAACCATACGGTCTGCGTTTCGCGGAAAAAACGCGTTTTTTCCGCGAAACGACAGTCCGGGCGACGTTGTGCCGACGCCTGACGTTTTATCTTTTTCAAAGCTAAAACGCTCTAGGGCTGTTAACACTATTCGTAAGTTGTTTGGGGGAAGGGAACCCCCTCTGCTAGCGCGAGAGGTGTTTCCCTTCCCCCAAGCCCCCCATCCCTTCCCCAGCGCGCTTTTTCAGAGGGGACAGAAGCGTCA
>DXFI01000178.1 GCA_019114565.1 Candidatus Desulfovibrio intestinigallinarum
AGGTGTAACACTCTTTCTTTCCGGGGGAGGGAGAACCCCTCTGCTCGCACAAGAGGGGTTCTCCCTCCCCCGGGCCCCCACCCTCTCCCCAGTGCGCTTTTTCGAGACGTCTCTCGCATCGGCAGGTTGCCTGCGGGCGAAAGAGCTACCGTCTCTTTTTTGTACAGCGAATCTTCTTTCCAGAATATTTTCAGTTTGAAATGCGAAGCATTTCAAACTGAAATTGCTCCAGGGCCTGCTAACACAAATTTTAAAAATAATTTCAATAGATAGGATAAACAAGCTGTACAAATGTCACTTGTCTTTGGTGGCGGAGTCGCCTCTTATTCCTGACTCTTCCCCCCAAACAACTTACACATAGTGTTAACAGGCCCTAAAGCGGCATCCTCGCACTGCTCCGCACCGGGCAGCTATTTCTTTCCGGCAAACAAGCGCCCTCTCTGAACCGCCGCCTTGCCAAAACGGGCGCGCACGGCATCCAGAGCGGCATCCAGTCGTTGCCGGCGCGCCTCCTCTGCCGGGTCCTGTTCGCCAGCGCCGCGAAACACACCGGGCAAGGCCAGCTGCGCGGGAGCGTCATCAAAACCCGAAAGTCCCAGCCCGATCAACCGCACAGGCTGTCGCAGCACCTCCGCGCGCAGCAGACGGCAGCCGACGTCAAACAGCGTCTGCGTGGAAGATATGGGCTGCGGCAAGGTCTGCGAACGGGTAATCTGCTGAAAATCGGCAAACTTGATTTTAAGCGTCACCGTGCGCCCCCTGATGCCCTGCGCCCGCAGCGAGGCTCCCACCCGCTCGGCATGCGCCATAAGCGCCCGTTCCAGAAAGCGTCTGTCGCGGGTATCGTGCGCAAAGGTCGTTTCCGAGCTTTCGCTCTTGGCCTCATGCACCGGCGTCACCTGCCGGGCATCCCGCCCGAAAGCCCGTTCGTGCAGTTCCAGCCCCCACTTGCCAAAATGGGCCTGCAGGCTTTCCTCACTCATGCGGCGCAGTTGCTCCACCCGGACAATACCCAGCTCGCCCAGCTTTGCGGCCATGCGCTTGCCGACGCCCGGCAGCCTGCGAACCGGCAGAGCGCACAGGAAGGCATCCAGAGCTTCCGGACGTAAAATATAGACGCCGTCCGGTTTGTTGATGTCGGAACAAATCTTGGCAAGGAACTTGACGGGGGCCACGCCGACAGAGCAGATCAGGCCGCCGGTCGCCCTGCGCACATCCGCCTTGAGGCGCGCCACCAGCCGGTTCACATCACCGAAAAGACGTTCCGTTCCTGTGATATCCAGATACGCCTCGTCAATGCTCGCCTGCTCGACCAGAGGCGAAAACGTACCCAGCACCTCCATGACTCTGCGGGAAAGCTCCGCGTAGCGCTCCCGCCGCCCCGGCAGAAAAACGCCATGAGGGCAGAGCTTGCGCGCCATGACAACGGGCATGGCCGAATGCACGCCGAAACGCCGCGCTTCATAGGACGCCGTGGAAACCACGCCCCGCTCGCTGCTGCCGCCCACAATGACAGGCCTGCCGCGCAACGACGGATCGTCCAGCTGCTCCACCGATGCAAAAAACGCATCCATGTCCAGATGCACAATCATACTCGTCTTCGTCGGAACCGGAACTCATAACGACAGGAAAAAATTACGCGAAACCCCGGTAACGCAACTGCGCATTGCCGGGGGATGTTCTTCTGCCGCAAGGCGACCGGGCTGCCGTAACGCCCGTTGTTCAGAAAAAAGTTTTCGAGAGAGGGATGGGGGGCCGGGGGGAAGGGAGAGCCCCTTTTCCAAAAGGGGCTCTCCCTTCCCCCCGCCTAAAAAACTACTCATCAGCCTCGCCTTGCAGCCATTGCGCCCAGAGGGTGCGGCGGCGGGGGCCGTCGGCCTCGCAAAGGTACACGGCCTGCCAGCGGCCGAGGCAGAGACGGCCGTCGCTTACGGGAAGCAGCAGCTGCGGCCCGAAGAGCGACGTTTTTATATGGGCGTCGCTGTTTTCTTCCGCATGCGCAAAAGCGGGCGCGCCGAATCGTTCGGGGAACTGAGGAACCAGCCGACCGAAAAAACCGATCATGTCGCGCCGGACATCAGGGTCCGCCCCTTCGTTGATGGTCAGACCGCAGGTCGTATGCGGGCTGAACAGCAGCAGAGCCCCGTCACGGCGCTGCCGCTCATCAGCCCAGCGCGCAACAAGGCTGCGGATCTCCGCCGTAATGTCACGTAATTCGCAACGTGCCTGCGTGGAAATGGAAAGCGCAATCACAGCCACCCCTCGTCTTTCAATGTCAGAATACAGCGAGCGTGAAAAACAATGGCCGGGAGCAGGCGAACCTCCCCCCGGCCACAGAAACGCAGACCTATTCGCCGCCAAGCACGCGGAAATAGACTGCGGGCTCCAGCAGCATGCCCGCATCGACTG
Source organism: Candidatus Desulfovibrio intestinigallinarum (assembly GCA_019114565.1). Lineage (GTDB taxonomy): Bacteria > Desulfobacterota > Desulfovibrionia > Desulfovibrionales > Desulfovibrionaceae > Desulfovibrio > Desulfovibrio intestinigallinarum. The sequence continues at coordinate 2,410 of DXFI01000178.1, forward strand.
TATGCTGCAAAGCAGCGCGCATGGCATGCTCGGTTGTTTCGTGCGTCATGAAGACAAAGGGCACGCCCTTGCCCTCATCGCTCTTCTGAATGACCTGCGCCAGGCTCACGCCCTCATCGGCCATGCAGCCCGCCACATCCCGCAGAACGCCCGGCGCATCCCGCACCATCAGGCGCACGTAATAGCGGGAACGCCAGTCTTCAGGCGACATAAGAGAGGCTCGCGGCAATTCGGTTGCCGCAAAGCCGGTATTGTTGGGCGACTCTTCCCGGGCCACAGCCACCAGATCGGCCAGCACCGCCCCGGCGGTCGGCAGATCGCCCGCGCCGCGCCCGTGGAAGAACAGTGAGCCGGCAGCGTTGCCGTCCACGCGCACGGCATTGTAGACGCCGCCCACACGCGCCAGCAGCAGGGTGTGATGCACCAGCGCGGGGAACACGCCCGCTTCCAGCCGGTCAACGCCGCCTTCGTTGCGCTCGCGCACCTGCGCAATGAGCTTGATGCGGTAGCCGAACTCCCGCGCAAAGCGGATATCCATGGCGGAAAGTCCGCGAATGCCGCGCACGGGCATGGCGGTATACGGATAATGTACGCCATAGGCCAGCCGGATGAGCAGCGTCAGCTTGTGGGCGGCATCGTGACCGTCGATGTCCAGCGTGGGATCGGCCTCGGCATAGCCCAGTTCCTGAGCCTGCCGCAACGCAACGTCGAAATCGAGACCGTTGGTCGTCATTTCCGACAGAATATAGTTGCTCGTGCCGTTAAGAATGCCCACCAGCGAGGAAATACGGTTGCCCGTAAAACTCTCCTTCAGGCTTTCCACAATGGGAATGGCTCCGGCAACGCTGGCTTCATAACGCAGAATGCGATTCTTTTCCGCGGCCTTGCGGAAGAGTTCGCCGCCTTCTTCAGCCAGCAGGGCCTTGTTGGCCGTCACAATGTGCTTGCCCTTGTCCAGCGCCGCGTTGATGAGCACGCGCGGGGCCTCGATGCCGCCCATCAGCTCCACCAGCACGTCGATCTCGGGATCGTTGAGCAGAGCCTCGGGCTTGTCCGTCAGCTCGGCGGTTTCCGGCAGAGGCACGGAACGGCCCTTGCTCAGATTGCGCACGAGCACCTTTTTCACGATAATGTCACGCCCGGCGCGACGGCGGACAAGGTCCGCGTTTTCCGTAAGCAGACGGGCAAGGCCGCCGCCCACGGTACCAAAACCAGCCAGAGCAATATACAGGGGTTTATTCGTTTTCGTCGTCATCATGAGGATCGTTGTTTCCGGTAAACAGGCGGCGCATGTTGCGGATGGCCTGCCGTGTACGATGGTCATTTTCAATGAGGGCAAAACGGACGTGATCGTCGCCGTAAGCGCCGAAGCCGAGACCCGGCGACACGGCGACCTGAGCTTCCTGCAGCAGCCACTTGGAGAACTCCACGGAACCCATCTTGCGGAACTCTTCCGGGATCTGCGCCCAGACGAACATGGTCGCCTTGGGGCTGGGCACATTCCAGCCGATACGGCCGAGTCCCTCGATGAGCCAGTCGCGGCGCTGCTTGTAGATATCGCAGATACGCTGCACATCGTCGTCCGGGCCCTTCAGGGCCACGGTCGCCGCAATCTGAATGGGCTGGAAAATGCCGTAGTCCAGATAACTCTTGATGCGGGCCAGCGAATGCACAAGCTGCTTGTTGCCGAGGCAGAACCCCACGCGCCAGCCGGGCATGGAATAGCTCTTGGAGAGCGTGTAGAATTCCACCCCCACATCCTTGGCGCCCTTGGCCTGCAGGAAGCTCGGAGCCTTGTAGCCGTCGAAGACCAGATCGGCATAGGCCAGATCGTGGATGACCCACAGGTTGTTGTCCTTGGCGAAGTCGACGACCTTTTCAAAGAACTCCAGCGTCGTGACTTCGGTGGTGGGATTGTGGGGATAGCAGAGGAACAGGACCTTCGGGCGGGGCCAGGCCTCGCGCGTGGCGGCGGTCAGATCCTCGAAAAAGTCACGCCCGGGGCCGATGGGCACGCTGCGGACATCGGCGCCCGCAATGATGGGCGCGTACTTGTGAATGGGATAGGTCGGATCGGGCGCCAGCACCACATCGCCGGGAGAAAGCATGGCCAGAGAAAGATGCGCCAGACCTTCCTTGGACCCCATGGTGACGATGGCTTCGCTTTCGGGGTCCAGCGACACGCCGTACAGACGTTCATAGCGGCGACACACGGCTTCGCGCAGATGGGGAATGCCGCGGGACAGGGAATAGCGGTGGTTGACGGGCTTCTGGGAGGCTTCCACGAGCTTGTCCACGATCTGAGGCGGCGTGGGAATGTCGGGATTGCCCATGCTGAAGTCCACCACGTCGATATTCTGTCGACGCAGACGCATTTTCAGCTCGCCGACAACGGCGAAGACATAGGGGGGCAGGCGTTGGATACGGGAAAACTCTTCCATAGCGACATCTCCTGAAGATACAAGGAAGGGAGAATTCCAGAGTGCCAGTCGCGCGCCGCCTTGTAAAGAAAACTTTGCAAATCTTCAACCTTGCCGTAAGCTGTGTATCACGGATTCTTTTTTTCACAATCATAAACACTTCAACCGTCCGCTCAATCATGGAAGATCATATTCAATTCGACATTGCCGAACATGCCCTGCTTCTTCTGGATCAACGGCTCCTGCCCAATCGGGAAAGTCATGTTGCCTGTCGCAATGTGGGCGACATCATCACGGCCCTGAAGACCATGGTGGTTCGCGGCGCGCCGGCCATCGGCGTGACCGCCGCCTGGGGCTGCGTTCTGGCGCTTCAGGATATTCTGAACCGGCAGGAGGAAACCGACTGGCGCGCCGCCTTCAACGCGGAACTGGATCGCATTGCCCAGGCGCGCCCCACGGCCGTGAACCTGCGCTGGGCCGTGGAACGGATGCGCGCCGTGGCGCAGGCGTTTCAGGGGACGGCAACCGAGCTTCTGCCCCGACTGGAAAAAGAGGCCCGCACCATCCATCAGGAGGATATTGCCATCTGCAAGGCGCTGGGACGTGCCGGTGCGGACTGCATTCCCGACAACAGCACTGTGCTGACGCACTGCAACGCCGGAGCGCTGGCCACGGCCGGGTATGGAACAGCTCTGGGCGTTATCCGTGCCGCACGCGAACAGGGGAAAAAGGTTCGGGTCATTGCCGATGAAACGCGCCCCTTCCTCCAGGGCGCACGCCTGACGGCCTGGGAGCTGAAAGAAGACGGTATTGATGTCACAGTGGCCTGCGACAATGCCTGCGCACTTCTCATGCAGAAAGGCATGGTGGACTGCGTGGTAGTCGGCGCGGATCGCATTGCCGCCAATGGCGACAGCGCCAACAAGATCGGGACATTCGGCGTAGCCATTCTGGCGCAGCATTTCGGCATTCCGTTCTATATTGCCGCGCCGCTTTCGACCATAGATCCGGCGACGCCGACCGGAACTGAGATTCCCATTGAAGAGCGCCCTTACGATGAAGTCGCCACGTTAAACAATCTGCGCATCTGCCCCGAGGATGTACCCGCCTACAATTTTGCCTTCGACGTTACGCCGGCGCATCTCATTACCGGCATCATCACCGAGCAAGGCGTCCTGCGACAGCCTTACAAGGAAAGCATCGCTGCTGCCTTTGCAAAAGCGAACTCCAGATAACCTAAACCTCTGGGCGTGTTTCATATGAAACATGCCCAAACCATCACAATGGAAAAAATCTACATTTACACAGCCGCAGCAGAAAATTATCCTGCCGACGGAACAATTCTCCACTGGGAATTGTGGGATACTCCCGCAGATCACCTTTCCATCCCAGCCCTCCTCCAGAACAAGCTCCTGCAAATTCGCACAGAACATGCCCGTTGGGCCTATGACATGGCCTTTACCACCGTCAGCGGGCAGAGTGTGGAAAGCTGGCTTCAATGCGGCGAAACACTATCGCAATGGTGGTGTTCCCTGCTGTACGAACGTCATCCTAAGATGACGCCCAGCCTCTACCCTGTCTACAAATTGCGGGCTCTGGAACTCTGGCTCGCGGAGCATGACGTCCAGGAGCTGCACCTTGTCGGCGGCGACGCTCTCCTGCGACGGACTCTGGAACAGTTCTGCCGCATCAGCGGACGCAGCTTTTCCTGTGAAGGGAACCGCCCCGGCAAGACAATTTCTCTGAAGCGCCGCCTGTACGATGCCTGCCCGCCGCTGCTGCGCAGTCTGCTGCGCTTCGGCCACTGGTGGTGGACTGTGCGTCGTCGCCTCCCCTTTATCGGCGATGCTCCGCTGAGCGAAATCAGCGGCGTCCCCCGCGGCAAGGGGGATACCGGCGTCATTGCCACCTATTTTCCCAACATAGATGTTCCGCAGGCGGAGAAGGGACGCTTCAGTTCCCGTTACTGGGAAAATCTGCATGACGCTCTGGCGGAAGAGGGAGCACCCGGCGTTCGCTGGCTCTTTATCCGTTTTCCCTCTCCCCAGGGAGATCTTGACCAGTGCCTGCGCTGGCGCGACGCCTTCCGCGCTTCCGGCAAGGATGGCATCTCCTTCGATTATGTGGAAGAATTTCTTGCGCCGGGGGATCTGCTCGCGGCGTGGAAGCGGCACCGCCGCATTGCGCAGGCAGCCCGCAAGCTGGAAGAAGCTCTGCGCGGCACATTCCGCTTCCCGGGTTCGAACATGATCTTCTGGGAGTACATGGCTGCGGACTGGCAGGAAAGCTTTGAAGGCTGGCGCGGCCTTGAACGCTGCCTCCAGCAACGCGGCATCGCCAACTATATTCGCCGCATCGGCCCCCAGCGCTGGTATACCTTCCCGCTGGAAAACTGCCCGTGGGAACGCATGCTCACGCATGCCGTGCACGCGCTTCCGGACTGCGGCCCTGTTTACGGCGCGCAGCACTCCACCATCCGGCCCACGGACTTCCGCTATTTTGACGATCCGCGAACCTTCGAGACGCAGACGACGCGCGACTTTCAGCCGGATCGCATTCTGGCCAACGGGCAGAGCGCCCATTCCCAGTGGCAGGACGCGGGTGTGCCCGCCGAACGCCTGGGAGAAATCGAAGCTCTGCGCTATCTCTACCTGCAGCAGATGCCCGTTGCGGATCAGGGAGCGGCGCATCCCCGGCTGCTGGCTGTGACAAGCTTCTTTGCCGACGAAACTCGCGCGCATGCCGAACTTCTGGCGCGCAGTCTGCAGGAAGGTCTGCTGGACAATCTTGAAATCATCGTCAAGCCGCACCCCTATCTGCCTGTGGACGATCTGCTGCGCAAGCTGCTCGGCGACGCAGCGCAACGCCTGCACTTTGCCGACGGCCCCATTGCGGCACAGCTCCTTCCCGGAACCATCGTCTGGGCCTCCAACTCCACGACGGTCGCCCTCGAAGCCGCCCTGCGCGGCCTGCCGCTCATGGTCATGCAGCCCAGCGGCGATTTTGATCTCTGCCCGCTGCAAAACGTACCTGGTCTTGTCCGTACCGGTTCGCTGGAAGACGTGCGCCGCGCGCTTGCCCACGGCGCACCCGCAACGCCCCGGCTGCAGGCGGACTTTCTGCGTCTGGACCCGGGCCTGCCCCGCTGGCGGAGCCTGCTGGGCATGACGCAGGCGAAAGGGCCGCAATCTTGAGTTTGCGGGGAATCCCGCATATGATGCGCTTTCTTGCGGACTTCCGCCGCAAGCAAAATCCGATTTTCCCGGAGAAGGCATGCTCGATTATTTTCGTTCCAACGCCCAGTCATTCGGCGTCAAATGTATTTTCGGCCTGATCATTCTGGTCTTCATCGGCTGGGGTGTGGGCAGTTTTACGGATCACCGATCCGGCAATGTCGTTGCTACGGTCAACGGCGAGCCCATTACCATCAACGACTTTGAACGCGCCTACCAGCAGGCGGAATCCGAAGCCATAAACCGCAATCCCACCATGACCCGCGAACAGCTTATTGCTTCCGGTCTTGGCGAAAGCGTGCTCCGGGATCTGATTCAGCAGATTCTGCTGCAGCAGACGGCAACGCGCCTGGGCCTGGGCGCAACGCCGCTGGAAATGCGCCGGGAAGTGGAAGGCATTCCCGCGTTCCAGAACGAGCAGGGGCGCTTTGATCCCGCCATTTATGAGAAGGTGCTGAACAGCCAGCGCATGGGCATGGCGGAATTTGAGCGGAGCCTTGCCAATCAGATCCGGCGGGACAAGGTGCTGAGCATCCTTCAGGATGCGGCATGGACAGACCCGGCCGCCGCAAAACGGCATTACGACTACCTGCGCCAGAAGCGTCAGGTGAGCTGCCTGTTCCTGCCCGCCTCCACGGCCACGGTTGCCGCGCCCTCGGAAGAAGCCATCAAGGAAGCCTACGAAGCCCGCAAGCAGAGCCTTGCCATTCCTCGCAAGGCGGCCGTTGAATTTGTGCGCGTTTCCCCGGAAAAGCTGGTTCCCGCCGACGGCATCAGCGATGAAGAGATTCGCCGCTGGTATGACGAGCATCCCCGCAGCTTTGTCTCTCCCGAGCAGGTCAAGGCGGCGCATATTCTTGTGCCTCTGGCTCCCGACGCCGACGAGGCTGCGGTCAAGAAGGCCGAAGCCTCCATGGCGGCCATCCGCAAGGAACTGGACAGCGGCAAAAGCTTTGCCGCCGTTGCCGATGCCCACAACGGCCCGCAGGCCGCCGGTCGCGGCGGCGAGCTCGGCTGGGTGGAGCGCGACAAGCTCGTCAAGCCCTTTGCCGATGCCGCCTTTGCTCTGGAGCCGGGCAAAATCTCCGATGTGGTGCGCAGCCAGTTCGGCCTGCATCTCATCAAGGTGGAGGATCGCAAGCCCGCCGGACGCGCGCCTCTGGATTCCGTCAAGGATGAAATCCGCACCGACATTGCCAAAGAACGAGGCGCAGCGCGTCTGAACGAGGCGCTGGACGGCCTGCTGGAAGCCGCCATTCTCGGCACCCCTCTGGACAAGGCCGCCGCCAACTTCAACCTCAAGGCTGAAAAGACCGAACCGCTGCCCCAGGCCGCCCTGGCCGAAGCTCTGGGCGTGGATGCCGCCGCAGCGGAGCCGCTTATGAAGCTTGCGGCCAACATGCCGCTGGATACGCCTCTCGCCGCCGGAGATACCTACCTTGTCTGCCGCGTCGCCGCGGTGGAAGAAGCGCACACCCCGGAACTGGCCGCCGTGCGTGACGAGCTGGCAAAGACGCTCCGCAAGGAGGCGGCGCTCCAGGCTGTTCTGGACAAAGCCGCAACGCAACGCAAGGAACTGGAAAAGAATGCGCAGGGTGCGGCTCTGACCAAGGGCAGCATGGATCGCGGCGGCGCGCTCCCCGGCTATGCGACCTCCGCCGCCGTCAGCGACGCCATCTTCAGCACGGAAGTCGGGCAGTGGATCGCGCCCGTTGCGGCCGACAGCACGACACAGGGACAGGGTGCGCTGCTCTGCCGCGTGGATGCCACCGAGCAGCCCGACGCCGCCGAATGGAACAGCATGCAGAACATCATGCAGCAGATTGCCACCGGTCAGCGTGCCCAGGCCATCTTCTCCATCTTCATGCGCGACTTGTTCAAGAATGCCGACATCAAGGTGCTGAATCCCGATGTCGTGACCCGCAAGGCGGGTTAACTTCTGTCAGCGTAACCAAGTGAGGAGGACGAATCGGCCCTCCCCCACGCCTTTTCCCGGCGCGCATCCCGCATTACCGAGAAGCGCGCCGGAAGCACAAAAAACATGAGGCAACCACAGGGAAAAGAGGACAGCGCGCCTGTTGCCTCTTTTCCCTTTTTCTTTTTCGCCGGAGACATCCGGCCTCACACATGCAAGGAGACAATCCCATGTGCGGCATTATCGGTTATACCGGACATCGTCCGGCAGTTCCTGTTGTTGTCGAAGGTCTGCGCCGTCTGGAGTATCGCGGCTATGATTCCGCGGGCGTGGCCTATGTGCAGCGCAACGAACTGCATATCACGCGGGCCCTGGGCAAACTGTCCGCTCTGGAAGAAAAGCTGGCCCTGAGTCCCGTCACCATGGCGACCACGGCCATGGGGCATACCCGCTGGGCAACGCACGGCGTCCCTGCCGAACGCAACTCCCACCCCCATGCCTCCAACAGCGGCAATATTGCCATTGTCCATAACGGCATTATCGAGAACTACCAGCAAATCAAGGACGATCTGCTGCGCAAGGGCTATGTCTTCCACTCCGAAACGGATACCGAAGTTCTCGTCAATCTGATTGAGGAGTGCCGGAAGACTGCGCCGGATCTCCTTCAGGCCTTTGCCGCCGCCCTCCGGCAGGCCCACGGCGCCTATGCCGTTTGCCTCATGAGCAAGGACGAACCCAATACGCTCTATGCCGCGCGCATGTCCGCTCCGCTCATTTTCGGCGTCGGCACCGGCGAAAACTTCATTGCCTCGGACATTCCCGCCTTTCTGCCCTACACGCGCAAGGTGCTCTTTCTTGAAGACGGCGAAGTTGTCCGCGCAACCGCGACAAGCTACGAAATCATGCGGCTTGAAGATCTTGCGCCCGTCACGCGCGAGATCCAGACCATTCAGTGGGACATGCAGGCGGCCCAGAAGGGCGGCTACCGCCACTTCATGCTCAAGGAAATCTTCGAGCAGCCCCGCGTGCTGCGCGACGGCCTGACCGGCCGCATCTCCCCTGACGACAATAGCATTGCCCTTGCGGAACTGGACGCCCTCCCCGTCCCCGAGCGCCTGCACATTGTTGCCTGCGGCACCTCTTATCACTCGGGCCTCTGGGCGCGCCATCTGCTGGAGTCCTGGGCGGGCGTGCCCACGCAGGTGGAAATAGCCTCGGAATTCCGCTACCGCGATCATCTGCTGCTGGGCAAAAACGACATGGTTCTTGTTATCAGCCAGAGCGGCGAAACCGCGGATACGCTTGCCGCCCTGCGCATTGCCCGGGAACAGGGCGTGCCAGTGCTGGGCCTCTGCAACGTCGTCGGCTCCAGCATTGCCCGCGAGGCTTCGGCCGTCTTCTATACTCAGGCGGGGCCGGAAATCAGCGTGGCCTCCACAAAGGCCATGTGCAGTCAGATGCTGGCGCTGGCGCTTATCGCCCTTTACTGGGGCCGGCGGCAGCAGCGGCTTTCCGCTGAGGAACTTACCTCCCATGTCCGGCAGTTCAACGCCCTGCCCGCCGCGCTGGAAGCGGCGCTGCCCGCCATGCACGAACGGGCGCGCGAACTTTCCCGCCGCTATGCGCAGGCCCGCAACTTCTTCTATCTCGGACGCGGCCTGTGCTATGCGCTGGCGCTGGAAGGGGCGCTCAAGCTCAAGGAACTTTCCTATATCCATGCCGAAGGCTATGCGTCCGGGGAAATGAAGCACGGCCCCATTGCTCTGATTGATCCTACCTTCCCCACGTTTGCCCTGGCACTTGACGACAGCCTCTTCCCCAAGGTGCGTTCCAATATCGTGGAAGTACAGGCCAGACAGGGCAAGGTCATTGCGCTGACCAATCCCGGCGCCGCGCTGGACGTGGACGATCTCTGGGAAATTCCCGCCCTGCCCGCGCCCTTCTCTTCCTTCATGGCGCTGCCGGCCCTCCAGCTCTTCAGCTATGAAACGGCCGACTATCTCGGCAAGGACGTCGATCAGCCCCGCAATCTGGCCAAGAGCGTTACGGTGGAATAAACCGGCCTTCGGTCAGAAGAGTTCCACGAGAGCCTGTCTGCGGCTTATTGGGGGGAAGGGAAAACCCTCCATCCCTTCCCCAGCGCGCTTTTTCCGCGAAACGACAGGCCGTATGGTTTGAATGCAAAGCATTTCAAACTGAAAATGCTCTAAAATAGAACAAGGGAAGAGACTTCTCTGCGTACGCAGAGGGTCTCTTCCCTCTTTTTTACGTAATGGCCATATCCGTCCTGATTTCTTGCGGAACGGGAGCAATGACACAGTGCGCGGGTTTTGGGGAGGATGGGGGAGTTTGAGGG
>DXFI01000179.1 GCA_019114565.1 Candidatus Desulfovibrio intestinigallinarum
ATACGCTACGAATAATGATAGCCGGCCGCCCTTCACAGCCGCCTGTCGATGCCCGCGGCCTTGTAATAGGCGGCCTTGTCCCTGTACATCCGCATTTCCGCCTCAATCATCAGCTTGTCGATATTTGACGAAAAACAGCTCTCGTACCAGGCGATGCCCAGCGCCATGACGACATCGCTTTCCTGCAATTTTTCCTTCAGATTGGTAATGCGGGCCATCAGATCCGCCCTTTCGATGCCCCGGCAGAGCACAAGAAACTCATCCCCGCCGATACGGAACAGGGACCAGCCGCCAAAGGCCTTTTTCAGGCAGTCGCAGGCGCGCAGAATCAGCATGTCGCCCTCGGTATGCCCCCGGGTATCGTTGACGCCCTTCAATCCGGTAATGTCGCAGAAGACAACGCCGAGGCTGCCCTTGCCGTCAAGCGTCGCGGCGTAATCGTCCAGCGCATAGCGGTTGCCGAAGCCGGTCAGCCGGTCATGACTGCTCATTTCCCGAAGCTGGACTATCAGATTACGGCTGCGCAGCAGGGAAATAATGAAGTGCCCCATGATCTGGAGGATGTCCGCCGAGTAAGAGAGAAGATGCCGCGGCGGATTGTCCACGCCGTAGAAGCCGATAGCCACGCCCTTTTCGTACAGGGGAATGCCGACAAGCGTGGAGATGTTCTGACGCTTCAGATTTTCGTACTGCAGGGGATCTTCTTCCCGTATCTCCTCGACATCCCTGATGACAATGATTTCGTCCTTGCGAAAGGCATTGTACCAGTGCGCATTGACTTCCGCCGGCAGGTCCTGAAGCGTCGCCTTTTCCGACGACGCTCCTGCGGCCACCCATTCATAGGTATTATCGTCATTGCCTCTGTCGTTGCGCTCAAAGATATAGGTCCGGTCGGCCTGAAGCGCCTTTCCCAGATATTCGAGCAGCACGTTGATGCCCCTGTCCGGCGTTTTCGTCGTCATGGCCAGACGCAGACCCGCATTGACGATTTCTTCCACCTTCTGGTAGCTGTCGAACATGTTGCGCTGCTTTTCCTGAAGCGTCATGTCAATGGCAATTTCGATCCGGTAACGCCTGCCGTCCACAAGCATCATGGTATCTTTCAGCATGAAATGCCTGTCTATGGCCGGGTTGTGATACTCCCATTCCTTAAAATGCCCCAGACGCAGTTCGTCATTGGTGCATATGGTGCATGGGGCGCCGGCATGCTGCAGGACGTCATGGCACTTCCTGCCCCTGATGTCGTCAAGAGACTGCAGACCGTAGGCATCCAGACCCTTTTTATTCAGGTAGACAAGCTCGTGGGTATCCATGTCGGCGACATAGACTACTTCATTCATATTTTCAAAAAAATTATAGATAGCCTGCATGCGACTGCTCATATCTGCCTCGTAGGACATGCCTTTTCAGGACCCTGCGGTCTGCGCGGACGAGACCGCCAGGCCGGATGCCCGCAGTCTTTCCTTTCCGGATGCGTTCCCGGATCGGGACTTTACATCGCAGGCGCAGTCAAAGGCAAGTAATCCGCCCTTCCCGCACGGACAGAAGAGACTTTTTCATGAAAAAAATATCTGCACAGTGCCGTTTTTTCTCTGAATTCGCGCAGAACAATCTGGAATAATTACTTTTTACAGGCATCTGATACGCATGTGCAGTTCTTTGTTGTTTTTTTGCACACCAGCATCAGACATTGTGACGGTTTATACGTCATCTCCGCATTGCACAGAACCATATTCAGAATTTTCGCATGGATAGCGATACTTCTCCGGCAGACGTACACACGCCCGGACTTGCCAAAGTCATTCTTCTGGGAGAAACTCGGACAGACTGTCGAACTGCAACAAAGGAATCGTCATGAAACGTCTTGCGCTTCTCTGTCTTGCTCTGCTCCTCTGCCTTGCCGTGCCGGCCGCGGCTGCCGACAAAACCGGCAAACACCCCGAAAAGCAAACGCAGAAGGAACATATCCCCCCGGCCACGAGCTTTGAACGTTTCAGCGCCGTGTTGCCGCAAGGCTGGACCGGCGAAGATCAGTCGGGCTTTCACAGCGGCGACAATCGGGAATATATGCTCATGATCGGCAAAAAAGGCGACACCTCCTTTGAGGCCGCCCTTACCATCTTCATCCTTCCCAATCTGAAGGGCGAGGACGCCAAAAGCCTTGCCGGGCAATCCGCCCAGATGCAGAACAACGCCGGCCCCGTGACGGAAAAGGACGGCTTCTGGAGCTTCACCGGCGAACCCCGCAGCAAAATTTCCGGCGGCGAAGCCCTGACCCGCGTGCGCGCCACGCCGGACCTCATGCTGATTATCGTCAGCCAGGACCCGAAAAACCTCGGCGCGGAAAAGGTCTTCCAGAGCCTTGTGCCCATCACCGCCGACGCGAAGAAGCTGTTTCAGCGCCCGTAACGCCATGTGACGCCGCTCCAAAACCCGATTCCATAAAAAGCCCCCCTGTGCTGTCCGGCGGTTCGCCGACGAATACGCAGGGGGGCTTTTTTCCCGGCACAGCTCCGAATGCCTGAACGTATTTTCCGAAGGCACAGAGCAGGCGGCAGCACAACGCCGCCCGGCCAGAAGTAAACGGAAAAAACGCGTTCTTTCGCAGAACGACAGACCGTATGGTCTGAAATACGACGCGTTTCAGACTGAAAAGGCTCTCAAAGACGCACAACGAGCTTTTTCTTCTATAACCAACGAGATTTTTTTCAAAATACGGCTTAACTTCCATACAGGCAGGACAGAAAGGCCTGTAATGCGCCCATGTTCCTGACACCAAAAAGACGACCGCGTTACGGTCGCCTTTTTTCTTTCAATCCATAACTGATATACAATTATAGTTTAGAGCGTTTCTCTCTTGAAAAAGGTGAAACGCGAAGCTGCGGCACAGCCCGCAGGCCGGAACTGAGCGGGAAAACTACGCTTTTTCCGTGAAACGACAGGGCGTATGGTTTGAAGCGCACAGCGTTTCAAACTGAAAAGGCTCTAATAGCAGCCCTCTCCTGTACCATCAGACCACAGCATCTGTTTTGCTGCAGTCTTCATCTTTTTACAGGAGAAACATCATGGCAAATCCCCGCTCCCGGACCACGTCACTTCCCGCTGCGCCTTCCCGCCCCAGAAAGCAGCCTGTCGGCAGAAAAACATACAAAAAGACAACGGGCCCCTGCTGCGCAACCTTCGTTTCCACCACCTATCTGCCGCATATCCGCCTGCGCAAGCGAAGCTGGGAAGTTGATGAACGCATCCTGCGGCAGCATATCCTGCCTACGTTCGGCAACTGTCCGCTCGAATCAATTCAGCGATCGTCCGTGGAAATCTGGCTTCATGCCCTGGCGCGACAGGGCCTTGCTCCGGCGACCTGCAATCGTATTCTCAGCGTCTTCAAGAGTCTGTGCACGCTTGCTGTCTCGCACGATATTCTGTTCCTCTCGCCTTGTGCCAGTATCCACCCCTTCCGCATCCTGCAGCTGCGCGAACGGCATCTGACAGCCGACGAAGCGCACCGCCTCATGCAGGCGCTGAACAGCTCCTCGCGGCAGGAGGCACGGGCCCTGCAGCTGCTCCTTCTCACCGGTGCGCGCAAAAGCGAAATTCTGCGGGCCAAATGGGAATATGTCCGGCTGGAGCAGCGTTGTCTGACCGTCCCCCTCTCCAAATCCAACAAGCCGCGCCACATCACTCTTTCCGACGAGGCCGTCGCCATCATCAGGAATCTGCCGCGCCGTCCGGACTGCCCCTGGCTCTTTCCCGGACATACCCCGGGGCGCCCGCTTTCGGACCTGTATCTGTTCTGGGATCACCTGCGGCGGCAGCTGGGCCTGAGCGACGTGCGCATCCATGACCTGCGGCACACCTTCGCCAGCATTCTTGTCAATGCCGGACACTCTCTTTACGAAGTTCAGCGCCTGCTGGGCCACAGCGATCCACGCACCACCATGCGCTATGCGCATCTGGAACAGAATTCTCTGCTCATGGCCGCAGGCACGGTAGGAACCTTCCTCTGCACGCCGCACACGCCCGAAGACAAGGATTCCCCGCTCCCCGATAATGCATGATATCCGGGGATATACTGACATGCCCCTCCGCTGCCGGGCGCCCCCGGCTCCGCACAAAAGTACACCTGCTTTTATCAGAAAAAGCCACAGAGGATACTAGAACATTCCTTTACCAATCTGGAATATCATTTCAGATACAGCGCATTACTATAAAATTTTTTAAACAGTTATACATAGCCATCCTATAGTTTTGACAAAAAACACCTTCACTTGACATAAAAACATTTTATGACATACAGATTAATGGAACCATCAATAGAATACTGTATCGAAAATAATGAAAATATTTTCTTCATGACAGGATCGTGCTTTATCGAAACGAGGAGTTTCTACTTTATGCCAGCAAACATGTCAGCAATACTAAGCATCTTCAAAAAACATACGACTCCTTCAACTATATTAGATATCTGTAAAAAAAGAGCAGGCTGCATACCCAAATTACGAGTTGACATCTGGGGGAGCTGCGTAACCCGTGACAGTTTAGAGTTCGCAGACAATATTAAGATTAATAAATACTGTGCGCGCTCATCTATAATTTCAGCAGTTGCTTCTCCTGCAGCAGATGATACTATCAATATGCTTAAACTAAAAGAAGACATTCGCCCCTTTCACAGACGAGTGATAGATGAAGATCTCCGTAAAACGGCGTTACGGGATTTAGATACAAAAAACATATTGATAGTAGATTTTATTGAAGAAAGAGTTCCCATCGGGCTTACTCTGTGCGGCACGTACATAACTTATTCACGAGTTCTGAACAAATATAGCAGCAATGGAAAACATCTGTTACAGCGAATGATACAGCCATTCTCTGATAAACACATAGAACTTTTCTTAGCATCAATTGACAAATTTGCTGAAAAAATAGGGGAGCAACAGGTTTTTATCCATAAAGCACTTTACGCGAAGGGGGAACGAGATTTCAAAAAAGAGAATGAAATACTCTCATTATATTATGAAAGAGCAGCAAAGTCTTTTTCGAAAGCAACTATAATTGAAGTTGACGAGGCACTTCGTATCAGCAACCCCAATCACAAGTGGGGAGCAATGCCTTATCATTACATTGATGCATATTACAGGCAATTTCTTAAAGAACTCTCAGACAAAAGCGGTAAAAATATATCTTACAGGAAGGATTTTTCCTTACACAAAGAATCAGCACCATCACGATATAAAAAAATAAAAAAATACTTTTCAAGACCTTATAATAACTAGAGCAATTTCAAAACGTTGTGCGTTTCAAACCATACGGCCTGTCGTTTCGCGGAAAAGCGAAGTTTTTCCAATTACTTCCGGATGAACTGTGCTGTGCCGCGCCTCGCGTTTCGCCTTGTTCAACGTCGAAACGCTCATGTCCGTATGGTCTGCCGCTTCCGTCCCGGGCATCTTCTCCCCCGAGATACAAAAAGCAGCGCCCGGCGGACGCTTCGTCCCCCGGGCGCTGTCTGATTCCAGCCGGCGCGGTCGCCAGAGCATGGACAAAACGCGCTAGAGCGTTTCAACTTTGAAAAAGGTGAAACGCGAAGACGGCAGCACAGCGCCGCCCGGCCCAAAGTGAGCGGAAAAACCGCGCTTTTTCCGCGAAACGACAGGCCGTATGGTTTGAAATGCGAAGCATTTCAAACTAAAAATGCTCTAGATGCGTTCGGCCACCAGTTCGCCCATGCGGGCGCAACCCACGGCGGTCATGCCGTCTTCCATGATGTCCACGGTGCGATAGCCTTCGCGCAGCACGGCGCGCACGGCCTGCTCGATGGCGTCGGCTTCGGCGGGCATGCCGAGGCCCAGACGCAGCATCATGGCCGCGGAAAGAATCGTGGCCAGAGGATTTGCCTTGTCCTGTCCGGCAATGTCCGGAGCCGAGCCGTGAATGGGCTCGAACAGACCGGGGCCGGACGCGCCCATGCTGGCGGACGGCAGCATGCCCAGCGAGCCGGTAATGACGGAGGCCTCGTCGGACAGAATATCCCCGAAGATGTTGCCCGTCAGGATGACGTCGAACTGCGAGGGATCGCGCACAAGCTGCATGGCCGCGTTGTCCACATACATGTGCGACAGCTCCACGCCGGGGAAGTCCGCATGCACTTCCTGCACCACGGCCTTCCACAGGCGCGAGGTTTCCAGCACGTTGCTCTTTTCCACCGAGCAGACCTTGTTGCGGCGGCGCGAGGCCGTCTCAAAGGCCACGCGGGCAATACGGCGGATTTCTTCTTCGTTGTAGATCATGGTGTTGTAGCCGGTACGCAGACCGTCGCGCGTTTCCAGGCCGCGCGGCTCGCCGAAATAAATATCGCCGGTCAGTTCGCGCACCACAATCAGGTCAAGGCCGCGCGCCGCAATGTCCGCGCGCAGCAGGCACGCGCCCGCCAGTTCCGGCAGCAGCATGGCCGGGCGCAGATTGGCAAACAGCCCCATCTGCTTGCGAATGCCCAGCAGGCCCTTTTCCGGGCGCTTTTCCGGCGGAATTTCGTCCCACTTGGGGCCGCCCACGGACGCCAGATACACCGCGTCCGCCTTCAGGCACTTCTCCACCGTGGCCGCGGGCAGCGGCTCGCCCGTCGCGTCAATGGCCGCTCCGCCAATCAGCGCCTCCTCAAACACAAACTCATGACCAAACTTCGCCGCCACGGCCTTCAGCGCGCGCACGCCCTCCGCCAGAATCTCCGGCCCGATACCGTCCCCCGGCAACAGGCAAATATTCTTTTTCATCGCTGTTTCCTTTTATACTGGTTATGTATGGTTTCTGTTTGTTTTTTTGAGGGGGGAAGGGGAACCCCTCCGCTAGCGCAAGAGGGGTTCC
>DXFI01000180.1 GCA_019114565.1 Candidatus Desulfovibrio intestinigallinarum
GGGGAAGGAAACACCCTTGCGCGCTAGCGAAGGGGGTTTCCTTCCCCCCGGAAAACAATTCAAGGGAAGAAACCGCTTTTGCTCGCGGCAAAAGCGGTTTCTTCCCCAAACTGTGATAAACCCAAAAAATCTGGAGCGCTATATCTTACGGACTTCCGTATACCAAGCTGCGGCCTGCTCCATAAGGGCATTGGCGTGCCCGGCCAGAGCCTGCGGGTCCTTCACGTAGCCTTCGCGCAGGAGGCAGCCTTCAAAGAGCAGCTCCGCCATGCCGGCGAGGGCCTTGTCCTGCGGATCGGCCTTGAAGATGCGCAGCAGGCTGCGCAGAAGCGGGTGATCGCGGTTCAGCTCCAGAGCCTTGACCGGCACGGAATCGTCCTTGTGCATGGCGCGGAACAGCTTTTCCATGCTGGACGTCATGCCGCCGTCGGGCGACACAAGCACGGCGGGGCTGTCGGCCAGACGGTGGGAGATACGCACATCCGTCACGCGGTCGCCCAGAATTTCCTTGATGCGCTTCAGCAGGTCATCGAAGGAGCGGCTGTCATCCTCAGAAAGCGGCGTCACGGAAGGCGTTTCGTTTTCCTTGTCGGCAAAGGCGTCGAGGGCGTCGTCGGCCGCGTTTTCCACGGCCTTGAAATTCCATTCCTTATACGTGCCCAGACCTTCCATGACGAATTCGTCCACAGGCTCGTACAGGAACAGGACTTCGATACCCTTCTTGCGGAAACGCTCCAGATGGGGGCTCAGACGCGCGGCCTCGCGGTTGGGGGCCGAAAGATACCAGAAGGTCTTCTGGCCTTCGGGCGCGCGGCTCATATAGTCTTCGAGGCCGGTCAGGGCATCGCCGTCGTCCAGACGGGAAGAGTTGAAGCGCATGAGCGCCGCCACGCGCTCCCGCAGGGCAAAGTCCTGATAGGAGAGCTTGAAAATCTTGCTGTGCAGCTTCCAGAACTGTTCGTAGACCTCGGGACGATCTTTGGCCATCTTTTCCAGATGCCCCAGCATCTGTCTGGTGATGGTCTGGCTGATCTTCATCAGCACGCGATTTTCCTGCAGGGTTTCACGCGAGATGTTGAGGGGCAGGTCCTCGGTATCGACCACGCCCTTGAGGAAGGCCAGCCAGTCAGGAATGAGTTCCTTGTTGCGGTGCTGGATGAGGACGCGGCGGGCATAGAGATCCAGCCCCCAGAAATCCCGGTCCGCGCCGAAGAAATCCTGCGTCGCGGCCGGGATGTACAGCAGAGCGTTGAACTGCACGGGAGCATCCACGCTGATGTGCAGCACGTCCAGCGGATCGGCGCTGTCATAAGTCAGATGCTTGTAGAAGGCATTATAGTCTTCCTGCTTGATGCTGCTCTTGGGCTCTCGCCACAGCGCGGGCTGCGTATTGACGCGCTCGCCGTCCACCAGCACGGGGAAGGGCACAAAGGCCGAATGCTTGCGGATGACGGACTGCACCCGGTAGGGTTCCAGAAATTCCGCCGCGTCTTCCTTGAGGTGAGCGACAATCACCGTGCCGCGCGCCGGTTCGGCATCGGCGCATTCCTCGACGGTAAAGGTGCCGAGGCCGTCGCTGGTCCAGCGCCAGGCCGCGGGCTCGCCGTCCGCAAAGGCGGGACGCGACGTCACTTCCACCTTTTCGGCCACCATGAAGACGGAATAAAAGCCCACGCCGAAGCGGCCGATGATGTTGGAAGCGTCGGCGGGTTCGCCTTCCTTGCCTTCCTGCTGCGGCAAATCGGCCAGAAAGTCCTCGGAACCGGACTTGGCGATGGTGCCGAGATTATCCGCCAGTTCCTCGGAGGTCATGCCGACGCCCGTGTCGGCAATGGTCAGCGTCTTTGCATCCTTGTCCAGCGTAATGCGGATTTCCAGCGGCGTATCCGGCAGACGGGGCGTTTCGCCGCGATTGGCGCGATAGCGCAGCTTGTCCAGCGCGTCCGACGCGTTGGAAACAAGTTCGCGCAAAAAAATCTCTCTGTTGGTATACAGAGAGTTCGTGAGAATATTCAGAACCTTTCGCACCTCGGCGCGAAATTCGCGCTGTTCACTTCCAGGCATGGGAAAAAATCCTCCTCACACAAATGTTTATTATAGATAACTATTCCTATTCTGCTGTCAAGACCCTGTTTTCAAACGCCTTGATTTTTAAATCCATTGTGGCTAAGAGGCGGGGAGGAGGACGGCATTTATGGATGTCATCATGCTTTCGCGGCTACAATTTGCTGTAGCCGTTTTTTTCCACTTCATCTTTGTTCCGCTGACGCTGGGCCTGTCGCTGCTTATCGCGCTGATGGAAACCCGCTACGTCATGACAGGCGATGAAGCCTGGCGCAAACACGCCAAGTTCTGGGGCAAACTCTTTCTCATCAACTTCACCCTCGGCGTCGTGACCGGTATCACGCTGGAATTCCAGTTCGGCACCAACTGGTCGCGCTACTCCGAATATGTCGGCGACATCTTCGGTTCGCTGCTGGCCATTGAAGCCACCGTGGCATTCTTCCTGGAGTCCACCTTCCTTGCCGTGTGGCATTTCGGCTGGAACCGCGTGGGCAAGAAGATGCACCTGCTGAGCATCTGGCTGGTGGTCATCGCGGGCAACCTGTCCGCTCTGTGGATCATCCTCGCCAACGGCTTCATGCAGAATCCGCTGGGCTATGTGATCCGCAACGGCCGCGCCGAACTGGACAATTTCCTCGCGGTCGTCACCAATCCCTATGCCTGGGGCATGTACGCCCACACCCTGATTTCCGCGTGGCTGCTGTCCTGTTTCTTCGTGCTGGGCGTGTCCTCGTGGCATCTGCTGCGCAAGAGCCATGTGGAATTCTTCCGCCGCTCGTTCCGCATGGCGGCGCCCATCGCGCTGATCCTTTCGCTGGCGCTGGCTCTGTCCGGCGACATTCAGGGCAAGAACGTGGCCGAGCTCCAGCCCGCCAAGCTTGCCGCCATGGAAGCGCACTGGGAAACCTCCTCGAACGTGGGCTTCCCCATGCTGCTCGTGCCTGACGAAGCCAACGAAACCAACAGCATGGAAGGTCTGACCATCCCCGGTCTCATGAGCTGGATCGCCTATGGCGACAGCAACGCCGAGATCAAGGGTCTCAAGGACTTCCCCAAGGAAGATCGCCCGCCGGTGACGCCCGTGTTCTGGAGCTTCCGCATCATGGTGGCTCTGGGCGTGATCTTCATCGTGCTCGCCGCCTCCGCATGGCTGCAGCGCAAGCGTGAAATGCCCTGCCGCGGTCTCATGACGACTCTGGTGTGGAGCATTCCCCTGCCCTACATCACCATCGCCCTTGGCTGGCTCGTGGCCGAAGTGGGCCGCCAGCCCTGGATCGTCTACAATCTCATGCGCACCAGCGATGCCGTATCGCCCGTGCCCGCCGACAACGTCATGTTCTCGCTGATCGCCTTTATCGTGGTCTACGGCGTTCTCGGTCTGCTCGACATCTTCCTGCTGCGCAAATACGCCTGCAAGGGCCCCGAAGGTATGGAGGCGTAACATGGAAGCGTTGCAAATCACCTGGTTCATCCTCTGGGCCCTGCTCTGGGCCGTCTACTTCGTGCTGGACGGCTTCGATCTGGGCATCGGTTCCCTGCTGCCTTTCATGGCCGACAATGAAGAAGAACGGCGCTTCATGTACAATGCCGCCGGTCCCTTCTGGGACGGCAACGAAGTGTGGCTGATCTCCGCCGGCGGCGTGACCTTCGCGGCCTTCCCCAAGGTCTATGCCGTCATGTTCAGCGCCCTGTACGCTCCCCTGCTGGCCCTGCTCTTCGCCCTGATCTTCCGTGCGGTTTCCTTCGAATTCCGCAACAAGGTGGACAGCCCCGCGTGGCGCGGCCTCTGGGACCTCGTGCACTTCGTTTCCAACCTCGTGCCCTGTCTGCTGCTGGGCGTGGCTTTCGCCAACCTCTTCATGGGCATTCCGGTGGACGCTCAGGGCGTCTATCACGGCAACCTCGTTGCCCTGCTCAACCCCTACGGGCTGGCCGGCGGCATCTTCTTCCTGTGCATCTTCTGCCTCCACGGCTCGCTGTGGCTGGCCATCAAGAGCACCGGCGCTCTCAAGCAGCGCGCCATCACCGCTTCCTGTGTGTTCTGGCCCATCGTGCTGATCCTGCTGCTGGCCTTCCTCGTACTGACGGCCTGCTACACGAACCTGCTTGACAACTACCTGTCCGCGCCCGCCCTGCTGCTTCTGCCGGTCGTGGCGCTGGTCGGCCTGCTGGGCGCGCGCTTCATGCTCTCCCGCGGGAAGCTCTGGCTCGCCTGGGGTTGCAGCTCGCTCTTCATCATCGGCGTCACCTTCTTCGGCGTCATGGGCATGTTCCCCGGTATGATCATCTCCTCGATGGACCCCGCCGCCACCCTGACGGCCTTCAACGCCTCCTCGTCCGAGAAGACGTTGCAGATCATGCTCACTGTGGCCCTTATCATGGTGCCTATCGTGCTGCTCTACCAGATCTGGGTCTACAAGCTCTTCTCGCATGAGCTGACCTCCGAACATCTGGACGATCACGCCTACTAGGCCCTGTAAACGACCGACAAGGTCTTTAGGGGGAAGGGAAACCTCTCTGCAAACGCAGGAGGCTCCCTTCCCCCTCTTTTTTCACATCTTTTACGGCGCGCTTTTTCGGGAAGACAAATCTTCAGAAGCAGGAAACGAAAATGCTCCCGCGTATTTTCAGTTTGAAACACTGTCCCTTCCAACCATACGGCCTGTCGTTTCGCGGAAAAAGCGCGTTTTCTCCGCTCACTTTGGGCCGGGCGGCGCTGTGCCGCCGCTTCGCGTTTCACCTTTTTCAAAGTTGAAACGCTCTAACAACAGCAGGCCGCCCCGTACGCCTGCGGCGTGCGGGGCGGCCTTGTCTGTACCTTCTTTTTCATACAGGCGGATTATACAAAAAAACAGAGAGCCTGACGTTCCTTCCCGGAATCCTCCGTTATCGAGGCAGAATCTGCATCCCCCCGACACGGGCACGCCGGTCGTCAACCGCAGTACGACGACGCAACCATTTACCGTGACGCGCAAAACGCACAAGAGCCAGCGGCAGGAAAAGAAGCGCCGCGGCAAGATGCAGCAGCTTGACGACGGAATACACGACGCCATAGAGCGAAAACTCCACAAGATTATGCAGCGTCAGCAAGAATCCCGTCAGACAGAGGAAGAAAAGCAGGGCAAGGCGGCTGTAGCCCCAGAGAGTCAGGCAATAGCGGTGCCGTCCGGCCACAATCCAGACCACAAAGCTGTAGGACAGCAGAACAAGCAGCAGCACATTGGCCCAGTAATGCCACAGCGTGGGATTATAGAGCAGCGGCCGCAGGGCCGCGATACCGGAAAGGCCGGAAGAATGCCAGCCCAGCGGCAGATGCGCCAGACCGGTA
>DXFI01000181.1 GCA_019114565.1 Candidatus Desulfovibrio intestinigallinarum
GGGGGAGTTTGAGGGGGAAGGAACACCTTTTTGCCGCAAGCAAAAGGGGTTCCTTCCCCCTCAAAAAGAACCGAGCCTGAACTAGGCCTTGCGGATACGCGCCGCGCAGATCTTATATTCCGGTTCGCGTGACGCGGGGTCCGTAGCGTCAAGGAACAGCTTGTTGACCAGCTTTTCCTTATCGAAGAACGGCACGGCAATCAGGCCGGGGCGGCAGACGTCGCTGACGCGCGCGGGCAGTGTCAGCGCATCGCGCCGCGTTTCCACAACGACATTGTCGCCGTGACGGATACCGGCCTTTTCTGCATCTTCGGGGTTGATCTCCACAAAGGCCGCGGGATTGGCCCGGCGCAGTTCGGGGACTTTGCCCGTCATGGTTGCCGTGTGCCAGTGGTCAATGACGCGCATGGATGTGAGATACAGGGGATAATCGGCATCAGGCTCTTCCGCCGCGCCCTTGTAGGGGCGTATCCAGATGACGGCCCTGCCGTCCGGCATGCCGTAAAAGAACATGCGGTGCGGATGATCGGCAGGCACCAGCGGGTCCTCTCCCCGGACAAAACGCCGCAGAGTGCCCGGATGGTTTTCCGAAGGACAGGGCCAGAGAATGCCGGACTCCTTGCGCAGACGCTCGCGGGTCATGCCGTAGAAGTCATAGGTGGTTCCCCTGGCAACCTTCCGCCATTCATCCCAGGCCGCGGCGGCATTGGGGAAACTGAAAGAAGCGGGCAGGCCCATGCGCTGGGCAAAGTCGCCCAGCGTTTCAATGGTGGGACGACAGCCCGCGGGCGGCTCCACAGCCTTTTCCGTCAGACTGTAGCGGCGCTCGCCGCAGCCGTACACCCCGTCCCGCTCGCACCAGAACGCGGGAGCCAGCACAAGATCGGCGTATTTCAGGGTTTCGGCGTCGGGGAACGCTTCGATGCAGACAATAAAGCTATCGGGGTTGGACAGACACTTGTGCATCTTGTTAAGGTTGGGCAGGGTCTGCGCCGGGTTGGTTTCGCAGATGATCATGCACTTGATGTCCCCGCGCCCCAGCGCCTCGAACATGGCCACGGTATGCGGTCCCGGCTTGTCCTTAATCCGGCCGGGAGGCAGGCCCCACAGGGCTTCCATTTCCGCGCGGTGCTTGGGATTGGGAATGGCCCGCCCGGCAGGCAGCAGATGCGACAGGGCTCCCCCGTCGCGCACGCCGCCGCAGGCATTGGGCTGTCCCGTCAGCGAAAACGGCGTTGCGCCCGGACGTCCTATCTGCCCCGTGATCAGATGCAGATTGTGGATAAGATTATTGGCAAACACGCCCTGAATACGCTGGTTGATACCCATGCACCACAGCGACATGGTTGCCGCCGATTCGGCAAAAAGCCGCGCGGCCGTGCGTATCTGTTCTTCGGGGATACGGCAGATACCGGCGACGATGTCGGGCCGGTACTGCTCCAGAAAGGCCTTGTAGCCCTCAAAATCCGAAGGCTTGCCGTCCGCAAGCTTGAAACAGGCATGCCGCTGCCAGAAACGCGGATCGTCCAGCTCCTCGTTGATGATGACCCAGGCCATGGCATGCATGAGGGCAAGGTCCGTTCCGGGACGGAAGGCAATGTGCAAATCGGCAATGCGGGATGTGTTGGTACGGCGAGGATCGGCCACAATGATCCTGACGCCGGGATCAACCTGCTTGCGCCGCGCAATGCGGCGAAAGAGCACCGGATGCGCTTCGGACGTATTGGAACCGATAATGAAAAAGCAGGTGGCCGAGTCTATGTCCGCATAGCAGCCCATAGGCTCGTCCTTGCCGAAGGTGGTCGTATAGCCGCCCACGGCCGACGCCATGCACAGACGGGGATTGCCGTCCACATTGTTGGTGCCGAAACCGCCCTTGAACATCTTGTTGGCGGCATAGGTTTCTTCCGTCAGGCACTGGCCGGAACCGTACCAGGCCACGGAATCCGGCCCGTATTTGTCGATGCTGGCGCGGAACCGGGAAGCCATTGTCGACATGGCCTCATCCCAGGAAACAGGCTCCAGCGGAGCGCCCTTGCTGCGCCGCATCATGGGCGTCGTAACGCGCTCGGCACTGTTGAGCACGGGAATCAGCAGCGAGCCCTTGAGGCACAGAAGGCCCGCATTATGGTTGTTGGGGTCGCCCTTGATGGCAACGGCCTTGCCGTTGCGCACGCCGATCAGAACGCCGCAGCCCGTACCGCAGTAACGGCAGACGCCCTTGACCCATTTTTCCGGCGTATTGCCGTCATCCGCCGCAAGGGCGCGCCCGGCAAGCCCCGTGCCGGACGCCGCGGCCATTGCCGCCGTCATGGCCATGCCGCGCAGGAAATCGCGTCGTGAAGTTTTCATCAAAACCTCCTTTCTCCAAACGATATCTACTGCATCACGGGCTTGCCCTGAGCGTCAAAGGCGGTAATGCCGCTGGGTTGACGATAGGTGTAGGCGTCGCCATGCATGGGACTCTGATGATAGGGATGGCAGGTGCTGCAATCGTCGCGCCGTCCGAACTTGGCCTCCATGCGCTCAATGGCGGCGGAATGGCAGCGGGCGCAGATATCCTTGCCGGGAGCGGCGTTGAACGGAATGGAACCAGAGCCGTCCGGCAGACCATGACAGGTCTGGCAGCGCACCAGCATGACGCCGTGCTTGCTTTCGTACCACTCCTGCGCCACGCGCGGCGTTGCCTTGAGATGACAGCCGTAACAGTCTCCCTGCATGGACTCCGGAGCGGTCAGATGCTTTCCTTCGCAACGCACATCAGGAAAGGCCCATGCCATATAGGCAAAATAGCCGCCGACCGCCGCCAGACCCGCCAGGGACGCGATCAACCATTTCTTAGGGCTTTGCACGATCCGCCTCCTTCAACTTCGCGGCAAAATCATGATTTTTGGGAATACGGGCATCAAAGGGCGGCAAATGCGCCAGATTTGCATGACACCCGGCACAGCCGTTGCGCGAGCGCCCGTTCTTGCCGAGATAACTGTCATGCGCCAGCCGCCCCTCCTCCGAAACAGGACCGTCGCCCTTGGCGTTTCTGCCGAGGTCCTGATGACAGGCCAGACAGTTGGCGTCGTCGATAAAACGCCGGGCGCGGGGCTGCATGGCGGCGCGATCCAGCCCGTGCCCCCCTTCGACCGCGTGAACCCAGATATCCTTGGTTCCCATCCACATTTTAGCCGCCAGCATGCGCACAATATTGCTGCCCGGAATATGACATTGCGCGCAACCTATGGGCCTGCCTTCCGCGTCCTTAGCATGCGTGGATGCCTTCATTTCCTCCGCATACACACGCATTTCATGACACGAAAGGCAAAATTCCGTACCTGACGTGTACTGCACCGTGGCGGAAACGGCCGTAATGCCGATGACGGCTCCCACCGCCAGGACCGCCAGCTTTTTGCGATGCCTCATCCTCCGCTCCTTTTTCTCCCCGGGTGCGGGATGCCGGCACAACATTATTGTGAAAAAAAAGAACAAATAATGCCGTACCATTTTACGCGAAACAGTTATCACAGCCCTGAAAACTTCACTGTGATTCCAATCACCAAAACAGAGCTTTTCGCGACTTTTTTCTCTGAACGGCAGGAAGCGAAAAAACCGTAATGCCGCATCAGGCCTCAGGAAAGCTTTTGTGACTTGCATCACAGGCTCTTTTCCCGCTATGCTCACGGCGAGAAGGATTGTGCAGGCTCCGGGGCCTTCCCCTGTGCCTGCCACAACAGAAGGAGGAGTTGTTTTATGGATGCACCCCGCAACGGCCCATGGCTCAAGCTGTTTCTGGGCGGCCTTGTGGCGGGCGTGGTCATCGTGGCGGCTCTGGCGTACGGCATGCGGGTCAGCGACACGCGGCCGTTCTGTTCCAGCTGTCACATCATGCAGGAGGCGGCGATTACGCACAAGCTGTCAACGCACGCCAACCTTTCCTGCAACGACTGCCACGCACCCCACAACCTCATGGCGAAACTGCCCTTCAAGGCAAAGGAAGGTCTGCGGGACTTCTTTGCCAACGTACAGGGCAAGGACGTGCCTCTCGGTCCCAACGACACGACGCGCGCTGTCGTCAACGCCAACTGCATTGCCTGCCACACCGCAACCAATACCGATGTGGCCAGCATGAACGTCAAGCCGTACTGTGTGGACTGCCACCGCAATGTGGCGCACATGCGGCACAAGCCCATCAGCACGAGGATGGTAGCCTATGAATAGCAAGCTTCTCCACTCCGCGCTCGCAACGCTGGCGCTGCTGGGCGTTGCGGCCGTCAGCGGCTGCAACGATGTCAGCACGGAGCTCAAGACTCCTGTCTACTCCACGTCCATCAAGGAAGACTCCACCCGTATTTCCGACTTCGCCAAAGAGTTCCCGCTGCAATACGCTTCCTACATGAAGAACAACGAAAGCGAGGTCATGACGGAATACAAGGGTTCGGTTCCCTTCCACAAGAACGACAACGTCAATCCCCTGCCCAAGGGCTGGAAGCACGCGCAGCCCTATCTGAAGAATCTCTGGCTGGGCTATCCCTTCATGTACGAATACAACGAAGCTCGCGGCCATACGCTCGCCGTAAAGGACTTCGTGAACATTGACCGCATCAACCGCTATGGCGAAAAGGGCATCCTCCCCGCCACCTGCTGGAACTGCAAGACGCCCAAGATGATGACCTGGGTCAAGCAGTACGGCGACGGTTTCTGGAGCAAGGACGTCAACACCTTCCGCGGCAAGGACGCCATTGACGCCAAGGACGAGACCATCGGCTGCGCCAACTGCCATGATCCCAGGACCATGGAACTGCGCCTCTATTCCGAGCCGCTCAAGGACTGGCTCAAGCGCAGCGGCAAGGACTGGAACACCATGACCCGCAATGAAAAGCGTTCCTACGTCTGCGCCCAGTGCCATGTGGAATACTACTTCACCCACAAGGACAACGGCCCCGCCGGCCGTCCGGTCTTCCCGTGGGATAACGGCTTCAATCCCGAAGACATCTACCAGTACTACAAGGGGCACGGTCCCAAGGGCGCCGACGGCAAGCCCGGTCCGTTCTCCGACTGGGTCCATGCGGCATCCAAGGTGCCCATGATCAAGATGCAGCATCCCGAATTTGAAATGTTCCAGGATGGCACGCACGGCGCCGCGGGCGTTTCCTGCGCCGACTGCCACATGCCCTATCAGCGCGTGGACGGCAAGAAGGTTTCCAGCCACTGGATGACCTCGCCCCTCAAGGACCCCGAACTGCGCGCCTGCCGCCAGTGCCATGCCGACAAGACCGCCGACTACCTGCGCGAACGCGTGCTCTACACGCAGAAGAAGAGCTTCGATCAGCTCCTCAAGGCGCAGGAAATCTCCGTCAGGGCACATGAGGCCATCCGCCTTGCCAATGCGGACATTGCCGCCAATCCCAACGATCTCCATCCGCAGTACAAGGCGCTCATGGAAGAAGCCTGCGAAATGGTCCGCAAGGGCCAGCTCTTCTGGGACTATGTGTCTGCGGAAAACAGCGTTGGTTTCCACAATCCCGCCAAGACGCTTGATACGCTCATGACGTCCGCGGAATGCAGCCAGAAGGCCATTGATCTTGCCCAGCAGGCCACAAAGTACCGCATCAGCCCCGCGCTGGTCGGCGATATCAAGACCATCGTGCCGCCCATTCTGGAATTCAGCCGCAAGATGCAGCAGGACCCCGCCGTTCTGGAAAGCAATCCGTGGCTGAAGCTGCTGCCCGTTCTTCCCAAGGTCGATCAGGTCTGGGACGGTCAGGACAAGATAGCCGCCAAGTAACGCTGGCTGCATCACCCGACCAAGTACAATAACAAAGGCCGCTTTCCGCATTGCGGAAAGCGGCCTTATTTGTCTTGAGGGGGAAGGAACCCCTTTGCTCTGCTGTCGATGTCCGTAAGGCTCCTGCGTCGCCTAACGGACACGGCCTGCGGCCGCCCGTTGGGTCGCTGCTTGCGGCAAAAAGGGGGTCCTTCCCCCTCAAACTCCCCCATCCTCCCTAAAACCCGCGCACTGTGTCTGACGGGTAAAATAGACACTTTATGTAACGCGCAAGGCGGCGGCACAGCGCCGCCCGGCCCAAAGTGAGCGGAAAAACTGCGCTTTTTCCGCGAAACGACAGGCCGTATGGTTGAAATACAAAGCATTTCAAACTGAAAATGCTCTAAGCCAGAGACGACTATCCCCCGGAACTGCTCTTCTTTGCAGTTCCGGGAGACGGTTATTACAGGAAAGCGGCGGCGTTGCCGTGCTGTGCATCCTCCTGAATAAAGCGCGTTTGGGGGAGGATGGGGGGAGTTTGAGGGGGGAAGGAGGGCCCTTTGCGCGCCAGCCAAAGGCCCCTCCTTCCCCCCTCAACAAAACTTCCGTTTCCCCGACTAGGCCGACTTCTGCCTGCTCTTGAGCCAGGGCTTTTCGGTGCCGCTGAGGAGACGGGCGATATTTTCCTTATGCTTCCAGACGACGATGGCGGCAATGCACAGGGCAAGGGGAAGCCATTCCGTCATACCGGCGGCCACGAGCGCCACGGGCAGCACGCCCACCAGCGTCAGGGAGCCTGCCGAGACAAAACCGCTCCGCCAGATGACGATGACGCAGCAGAGGCTGGCCGTAAGAAGGGGCCAGAAGGCAAGGGGCAGAAAAACGCCGATGCTTGTGGCCACGGCCTTGCCGCCGCGAAAACGCATGAAGCAGGAAAAGACGTGCCCCAGAATCGCGGCAAGACCGGTCAGGGACACCCACACGGGCGAAAGATCCGCCCACAGGGCCAGCGCCACGGGCAGGGCTCCCTTGCCCAGATCGCACAGCAGGGTCAGCACGCCCCAGCCGAAACCGCAGAGACGGGCGACGTTGGTTGCGCCGGTATTGCGGCTGCCGCCTTCCCGGGGATCAATGCCGCAAAAGACGCGGGCAATAACCAGCCCCCAGGGCACGGAACCGGCGATATAGGCCAGCAACAGACAGAAAATCCCCATGACACTCTCCCTTCTTGTGATGGTTATTCGCTCGTCACGGCTTCCAGTATGGAAATCTCATTATACAGCGGATTCACCTTGCCGACGCGCACCTGCACGGCCATACCGGGGCAGGCGCGTTCATCAAAGAGACGCCGCCGCCCGCGCAGGAACATGCCTTCCTCCGGCAGACTCACGCTGACAAAGGCGTCGTTTTCCTCCGTGATGACGCCGTCCCACCAGACCTTGTCGCCCTGCTGGCGGAAATAGAGCAGCTTCCAGTAGCGGGGACGGAAGCGCTGCACCTGCCCGGCGGCCTCCAGAGCGACGTTGATGGACGTCAGCAGGGGAACCAGTTCTTCCTCTGTCCAGCGGGGAGAACCGTGCAGGAGCATGTGCGTCAGCTGGGCCTCGTTGACGAGGTCGGAATAGCGGCGCAGGGGCGAGGTCATGGGCGCATAGCGGGCCAGCCCCAGCGCGGCGTGCGGCCGCGCCTGCACTTCGAGACTGGAGGGAATGAGCGCGCGCATGATGCGCGTCATGTCCTGCGGCGCGGACCAGACGCCCGCATACTCGCGGGGCAGGGCCACATCCTGCGTCCGGTGCAGCAGCGGCAGGGAATGCGCCGCTCCCCAGTCGGCCACGGAGGCACTGGCAAGAATCATCATTTCCGCAACCATCGGTTGCGTATCCGGGCAGGGTTTGTCCTGCGACACATAGACGCGCACGTCCGCGCCCTCTCCCACCAGCGTCACATAGGGATCGGGGCGATCCATGATAACGGCGCCGTTCGCAATGCGGGCCGCCTGCCGCGCGCGGGCAAGCTCCCTGCCCAGCCGCAGCTGTTCGCTGAAGGGCGTTGCGGGATTGTCCGCATCGGGAGCGCGATTTTCGTCTCCGGCATCCAGCACGTCCTGACAATCCGCATAGGTCAGGTTGGCCGCCAGACGCACGCGGGCAAGCTGCAGGGAACATTCCCCGGGAGTGCCGTCCGGCCGGACATCCACCGTCACGCACAGTGCCGGGCGTGCTTCGCCGCTCATGAGAGACAGCAGATCCGTACCCAGACATTCCGGCAGCATGTGGCAGTCGCCTTCCGGCAGATAAATACTTGTGCCGCGCCGCAGCACGGCCTTGTCGAGCGCGCCCCCGAAGGGCCAGCACAGAGCCGGGCAGGCCAGCGCCAGCGTCAGACGCCAGCCGCCGTCAGGAAGGACGGCCACAAAAAAGGCGTCGTCCACATCCCGGGTACTGGCGCTGTCAATGCTGATGAAGGGCAGATCGCAAGACGGCAACTCCGCGGCGGCGCTGTCATGCAGCAGGCGATCAACCTCATCCCGGAAGGACTGCCACCAGTCGTCGCCGGCCGCATAGCCCGCGCGATCCAGCCAGAAGTTGTAATGCGGGGGAATCTCTCCCCAGGCGACCAGCAGCTGATACGGCAGATGCGGCACGTCGGGCAGGCCCTTGGAGAGCATGCGCCACAGGGCCTCGTCTTCCTGCGTTTCAGGATCGGCCATGCGCTTGAACAGCAGGGAACGCAGACGCGCCGCCACTTCCGGCGCGGGGCGCGGCACGTCGTCTTCCGGCGTCAGCACGCCTTTTTTTCCGGCAACGTCCAGCAGAGCGCGCAAGAAGGCCGCGCCGCCCGCAATAAGGCTTTCGCGCTCTTCCCGTTCGCGCTGCTCCTGCAGGCGCTTTTCCACGGTTTCCGCGTCAAAGACCTGAAAGAGCGGCGGCTGAAAGCGAAAATGACTCTTGCAGGCCAGCAGGGCCCGGCCGCAGGCGGCCACGCTGTCAGCATCCGCAGGCAGCCCGGCAAGCTCGGCAAACCAGAGCGCCGAGGCTTCGGGCACTTCGCCCTGCGCCATTTCCCAGATATCCTGAACGGGTACGGCATCAGCCGCTTCCTCCCGCTTATGGCGGCAGGCTTCCAGAGCCCTGACGCCCTCCTCCTTGCCCAGCGAGGCCGACAGCGCCGGCCCCGACCAGGGCAGCAGACGCGCGGTCGTCAGACGCGTTTCCCGCCTGTTGGGCAGCAAAAGCCGCAGCTTGCCCCCGTTTTCTTCCATGACAAGGGCGATTTGAACCGCATTTCCTTCCAAATACTCCACCACGCATCCGGCGGAGGGATACTGCACCAGTGCCGACATAGTCACTCCTTGGGGCATACAATCAGGCATTTTGCCGCCGCTGGCAAGAGGAC
>DXFI01000182.1 GCA_019114565.1 Candidatus Desulfovibrio intestinigallinarum
TGGCCTGTACCCTCTTTGAAAAAGCGCGTTGGGGGAAGGATGGGGGGCCTGGGGGGAAGGAAACACCCCTTGCGCGCCAGCCGCGACCGAAGGCGGCCGCAGGCCGTGCCCGTTGCGACGAAGGAAGCTACGGGCATCGACAGCAGAGATAAGGGGGTTTCCTTCCCCCCAGAAGAACAATTTAGTGTTAACAGGCCCTGGCGGCCGCCGTGTCCGGCGTTGGTTTACCAGCCGCGGCAGCGGGAGAGTTCCGCCACGATGCGTCCTTCCCGCAGCAGGTGATAGGCGTCGAAGCAGGCGGCAGTGGCGCAGGCATGGACAGGCAGGATGCGTACCCGGCTGCCCACGGGCAGCGGCGGCGTATAAGGGCCGTGTGCCAGCGCGTGTTCCTGATTGGTGTCGCGAATGCACAGGCCGGGATAGGGCTGTCCGTCAAGGTTGCAGACAAGTCCGTAGCCGTGAACGTCAAAGCCGCCGGGGCCGCCCTGATCCCGCGAAAGAGCCGTCCAGCCCGCGTCAAGCAGGAGCCCGCCATCGGTACGGCGGCCGATGACGGTGGCCAGCACGGAAAGCGCAATGTCTTCCGGCTCGCAGACACCAAGACGCCACATGACGAGATCGTGAAAAACGTGCGTTCCGGCGCGTACTTCGCTGACGCCCTCCAGCGAGCAGGCAAAATGGGCCGTGGGGGTGGAGCCTACGCTGACAACGGGGCAGGGAAGCCCGGCGGCGCGCAGCATGCCGGCTGCCGCCACGGCGGCGGCGCGCTCCTGTTCCGCCAGCTGCCGGAGCTGTTCCGGGGTACCGCCGTCGTAGGCGCTGCCGGCATGCGTGAGAATGCCGCGCACTTCCTGCCCGCCGTCATGCAGCATGCGGCCCAGAATGACCAGCAGCGGATCGTCGGGAGCGATACCGGCGCGATGGCCGTCGCAATCTGTTTCCAGCATGACGGCAAAGGAAAGCCGTCGCTCGCGCGCAAAGGCCAGCAGCGCCTGGGCCGCCTCCAGAGAGTCCAGCGTCAGGATCAGATCCGTCCCCCCCGCACGCAGCGCCGCGGCCCGGGGCAGCTTGTCGGGCGCTATGCCGACGGCATAGCAGATATCCCGCACGCCTCCGGCGGCGAAATATTCGGCTTCGGCAAGCGTGGAGACTGTTGCCGGTCCCTGCGGGCTTTCCATGCACCAGCGTGCAATTTCCAGATTTTTGCAGGTCTTGAGGTGCGGACGCATGACGACGCCCAGTGCGTGAACATGATCCCGCAGCCGGGCACAGTTGCGACGGCAGCGTGCTTCATCAAGAATGAGGGCGGGCGTGGAAAGAGCGGCAAAATCCGGCATAAAGCCTCCTTTGGCGTATCCGTATGACAGTCTGCGCACGATAATGCCGTAAAAATGTACTGATGCAAAGGCCCGCTGCTGACGCTTCCATAACGCTTGTTTTGCTAGTATAAAAGTACGTTGGTTTTCGCCGGAGCGTCATCCGGCAGTGTCCGGTTCGCGGCGCTGCTGCCGCACAGGACCCGAAGATGTGTTTCCCGTCGCCCGGAAGGCGATGTTTGCGAGGTTTATTGAAGAGAGCTGCACGGAAAAACGGGGCGGAGCCGACTGACCGCGCGATGCGGCGGCCGGGTTTTCCCCGGGGCGGTTGCGCCCTGCCGCTGCGAGGAGAGTCAGGACATGGAACGCGCATGGATGACCCGGCGTCGGGTCTGTTTCTTTCTGTTTCTGGTATTATTGCTGGCCTGCGGCAGTCTGGCCGCGGAGCTGTACGATTTTGAGGATGCCCGTTTCGATCCCGATATGGTCGGGATCATCTGCTCGCTGGGCGGGGTACTGCTGTGCCTGGCGGCGCTGCTTGTTGTTCGTCGGGGCACTGTCGTGGCCTCGGAAGGCGGCCTGCGCGCCGATGCCTGGCGGGCAACCCTGCTGCGCAGCGGGGGACTGCTGCGCGGCTGCCTCTTTCTCCTGATGCTGCTTGCCGTCGCGGCCTTTGCCGCCTCCCTCTATGACTTCGAGGACATGCGCGTGGATATCGACATGCCGGATGCGCTGTTTCCTCTGGCGGCATTCTTCCTTCTGAGCTGGTTGCGTTACCGCATCCGCGTGGCTGCCGCGCATGCCGGGGAGAGTCCTGCGGCACCGGCATCGCAGGATAGAGAGTCGCGGGCGGTGCCGTCCCATGAGCATGCGCGCATGGCGCAGGAGCTGGAAGAGCTGAAGAAGCGGGTGGAAATCGACCCTCTGACCGGACTGCTCAACAAGGCCGCGCTTACGGAAAAGATCACGCAGTCTCTGCACGGGGACGACACGCATTGCGCCCTGTTCATGGTGGACATGGACAATTTCAAGAGCATCAACGATACCTACGGGCATCAGGCGGGAGACACGGCGCTGATGCGTACCGGGGAAGCCCTGCGGGAAGCCTTTCGCGGGCATGAGGCGCTTGTGGGGCGCGTAGGCGGCGATGAATTTATGGCGCTGCTTTTCGGTGTCCGGGACGAGGCGGATCTGGAAGCCGTGCGCCGCAACCTGCGGAACTGTCTGCAAATTCCCATTCCGCAGAGCGCGGAGCCGTTTACGGGCAGTATCGGCTGTGTGCTGCATGAGGCCGGAGAGAGTTTTGAAAGCCTCTATGCCCGCGCCGACAAGCTGCTTTACGAGGATAAGCGGCGGGACGGAAATTCTCCGGCCCGTTAGGCTCAGGACTCATTACGGTTTTGAGGGGGAAGGAACCCCTTTGCTCTGCTGTCGATGCCCGTAGCTTCCTTCGTCGCAACGGGCACGGCCTGCGGCCGCCCGTCGGGTCGCTGCTTGCGGCAAAAAGGGCCTAGCCTTTCCGAAGCGAAGAGAGGAAAGGCGTTCCCGTAGTTCCCCCTCAAACTCCCCCATCTTCCCCAAAACCCGCACATAATGTACTGACAAGTAAAGATGGACGTTTTTCATAACATGTAGTGATATTTTGCTTTCTCGTATGTTATCCCGCAGGAAAACAACTCTTGATAATGAGTCCTGACCCTAGAGCGTTTCAACTTTGAAAAAGGTGAAACGCGAAGGCGGCGGCACAGCGCCGCCCGGCCCAAAGTGAGCGGAAAAACCGCGCTTTTTCCGCGAAACGACAGGCCGTATGGTTTGAAA
>DXFI01000183.1 GCA_019114565.1 Candidatus Desulfovibrio intestinigallinarum
GAAATGCTCTGCATTTCAAACCATACGGCCTGTCGTTTCGCGGAAAAAGCGCGGTTTTTCCGCTCACTTTGGGCCGGGCGGCGCTGTGCCGCCGCCTCGCGTTTCACCTTTTTCAAAGGTGAAACGCTCTATTCATGATATGAAACAATACAACATCATTGCATGTCGAAAAGCCCATCTTTACTCGCCGACACATTATGTGCGGGTTTTGGGGGAAGATGGGGGAGTTAGAGGGGGAAGAAACCCCTTTTTGCCGCAAGCAGCGACCCGACGGGTGGCCGCAGGCCGTGCCCGTTAGGCGACGCAGGGGCCTTACGGGCATCGACAGCAGAGCAAAGGGGGTTCTTCCCCCTCAAGAAAGCCGTAATGAGTCCTGAGCTTAATAGTCCTCGTCCCGGGGTTCGGGCAGAACGGCAATGGCGTTGGTGATGACGCGGCGACGCCTGGGAGCGGCGGGCGCGTCCTTTTCCGCCTGACGCTGCATGCGGGGCTCGGGCAGGCCGTTGTACAGGGCCCAGAAAGCCGGATACAGAGCGGTGATGATGCCGGGATTGCCGAGCTTGAAGCCCGTGCGCGCGCCGTGGGCGCAGGCGGCAACAGCCAGAGCCAGAGCCCAGACAGGGGTGGGCGCGTTCCAGGGATGGCGCTCCACGCGGCGCTCTTCGCCGTCCTCGCCGTTTTCGGCCGTGGAGAAGTTGCGGGGGCGGACTTTGCCGTCCAGCGCATCAAGCCCCAGATCCATAAGGAAGCCCTGCGCGTCGGCGCGCAGCTGGGAGTCCGTCAGCGCGGGCATGGCGGCGTCCCCATCCCGGAGCGCGGCGGCAGCGGCCAGAGCAATGGGCAGGGGCAGCCAGTCGGCGGGGAAACTGTCGTCGATGGCCGTCAGGGCCTGTCCGGGCAGAGCTGCCAGCGGGGCCTTTGCCGTACAGCTGACGGCATCTTCGCTGGTGACCACGTCGGCGCCGCAGGCTTTGAGCAGCGCCAGCCCGGCTTCCGCGCCGGGATACTGGGGCCAGCGGCCGCGGAGGCGCACTTCGCCGCCGAGAGCCGGAGCCAGCGCGAGCAGGAACAGGGCCAGCTCGGGTTCCATGGGCAGGAGGGGACGCTGCGGCAGATCGATGTCGGAAGGGGAGATGCGGAAGGCGTCGCCGTCTTCTTCCAGCTGAGCGCCGATGCTGCGCAGTATGGGCAGCGTGCGGCTCCGCAGGACATCCTTGTGAGGATGATCGGCAAGATCGATGCGCAGCGGCCGTTCATAGAAGGAGCCCGCCAGCAGCAGGGCCTCGGCCAGCTCAATGGGAGCTTCGGCGGGGAAACGCAGGCTGTCGGGCAGAGCGCCGGAACATTCAATACGGATGGGGAAGCCGTCGCTCTTGGGGACCACGTGTACGAGGCGTGCGCCAAGGGAGGGCATGAGGCGGCGCAGCGGCGAGAAGTCGCCGAGCTTGAGGCTGGTGTCGCCGGTAAATTTGGTGCGGGAGGGACGGCCGAGGTAGTAGGCCAGAGCAAGGTAGAAGTTCCAGGCACTGTCGCCCGCATGCAGAACCTTGTCCGGGGCCGTCATGGGAGCGGCCGCGGCGGCGGTGACGTTGCCGTCCTCACGATTGAGCGCCGCGCCCATCTGATTGAAGAGCTTGACGCAGTCCACAATGGGATCGTTCATCAGGCAGGGGCCCAGATGCAGCGGACGCCCGGAAGCGGCGGCCAGGAAGAGCCATGCCCGGGTGGCGCGGCAGGCCAGAGGCGCTTCCATGTCCAGCTTGACGGGAAGGGCCGGCGGGGCAAGGTTGAAGGCGGCGCGGCGTTCTTCCCCGTCTTCGGGGCGGGGGAGGAACTCCACTTCCTGCATGAGAGAGAAAAAGCGGCTGGAGAGGCGGGCGTCGCGGCTGACGCGCGAGACGGCGGCTTCCCAGGCTTCGCGCAGGCCCTTTTCTTCCGAAGGATCAAGGAAACCCTTGGCGTTGTGCATCTTGCGCAGCAGGTTGTGGCGGCGCATCAGCAGACGCAGAATGTCTTTGTCAATATCGCTCACGACATCGCGCAGCGGGCGTCGGGCTTTGGACTCGTGGAATTGGTCACTCATAAATTGTCAATCCTGCAAAGTGGTATGGGCGCACAGCGCCTGCAAGGCTGTTAGCCCGAAAATGGCCCGCTGGCAAGCCTTGGACGGGGCTTTTCGGGGGCGGGCCGGGACCGGGAGCTTCCCTCAAAAGCGCAATGCGGAAAAAACTTTTTTTGCAGGCTGTAAAAAGAGTGTTTTTTTGATGTGTTATGATGAACTTCGAAAAAAGTAGCCAAGATTTTTGTGGGGAGGGGGTTGACGCAAACACCTTGCGCTTGTTAATTAATACACAAGCCAAGCGCCGGACGGTTTGACACCCTCCCGCGCAGCGACTAAGCTATGACGGCACTCGGGCGGCCCGGTAGCTGCCCGGTCAAGGGTCATGTGACCCGCAAACACTTTAAGAGTCGGAGGATACGTTATGCCTACGTTTGTGGATCCGTCCAAATGCGACGGTTGCAAGGGTGGCGAAAAGACGGCCTGCATGTACATCTGCCCCAATGACCTCATGATTCTCGATCCTGAGGAAATGAAGGCGTACAACCAGGAACCGGATGCCTGCTGGGAATGCTATTCCTGCGTGAAAATCTGCCCCCAGGGCGCCATCACTGCCCGTCCCTATGCCGACTTCGCGCCCATGGGCGGTACCTGTATCCCCATGCGCTCCGCCGACTCCATCATGTGGACCGTCAAGTTCCGCAATGGCAGCGTGAAGCGCTTCAAATTCCCCATTCGCACCACGCCTGAAGGCTCCATCAAGCCCTTCGACGGCAAGCCCGAAGGTGCCAACCTGGATGACGAACTGCTGTTCACCGAATCTTCCCTGGCCGAACCCAAGGAAGTGCTGGGCAAGAAGTTCGAAGTTGCCGAAGCCGACAAGGTCTTCTGCTCCAAGTAGGTCCCTTTCCCACAGTGCGAATGTAAGGAGAAATTCATCATGCCTATGATTCCCGTTAAGGAAGCGATGAAAGGCGTTGCCATTGCTGAACCCGAAGTGAAAGAACATGACGTTGACCTGCTGATCGTGGGCGGCGGCATGGGCGCTTGCGGTACGGCTTTCGAAGCCGTCCGCTGGGGCGACAAGCACGGCCTGAAAATCATGCTCTGCGACAAGGCTGCTCTGGAACGTTCCGGCGCCGTGGCTCAGGGCCTCTCCGCCATCAACACCTATCTTGGCAAGAACTCCGCCGACGACTACGTCCGCATGGTTCGTACGGACCTGATGGGCCTGGTGCGCGAAGACCTGATCTTCGACGTGGGCCGTCACGTGGACGACTCCGTGCATCTGTTTGAAGAGTGGGGCCTGCCCTGCTGGATCAAGGATGAAAACGGCCACAACATGAACGGCGCCGCCGCCAAGGCCGCCGGCAAATCCCTGCGCAACGGCGACGAGCCCGTCCGCTCCGGCCGCTGGCAGATCATGATCAACGGCGAATCCTACAAGTGCATCGTGGCCGAAGCCGCCAAGAATGCTCTGGGTGAAGACCGCATCATGGAGCGTATCTTCATCGTGAAGCTGCTGCTCGACAAGAACACCCCCAACCGCATCGCCGGCGCCGTGGGCTTCAACCTGCGCGCCAACGAAGTGCACATCTTCAAAGCCAACGCCATCATGGTGGCTGCGGGCGGCGCCGTGAACGTGTACCGTCCCCGTTCCACCGGTGAAGGTATGGGCCGCGCCTGGTACCCCGTGTGGAACGCCGGCTCCACCTACACGATGTGCGCTCAGGTCGGCGCCGAAATGACCATGATGGAAAACCGCTTCGTGCCCGCCCGCTTCAAGGACGGTTACGGCCCCGTGGGTGCGTGGTTCCTGCTCTTCAAGGCCAAAGCCACCAACTCCAAGGGCGAAGACTACTGCGTGACCAACAAGGCCATGCTGAAGCCTTACGAAGATCGCGGTTATGCCAAGGGTCATGTCATCCCGACCTGCC
This sequence comes from Candidatus Desulfovibrio intestinigallinarum, assembly GCA_019114565.1. Taxonomy (GTDB): domain Bacteria; phylum Desulfobacterota; class Desulfovibrionia; order Desulfovibrionales; family Desulfovibrionaceae; genus Desulfovibrio; species Desulfovibrio intestinigallinarum. Next base: position 3,997 of record DXFI01000183.1, read on the forward strand.
TGCGTAACCACATGATGCTGCGCGAAATGCGTGAAGGCCGCGGCCCCATCTACATGGACACCAAGACCGCCCTGAACACCACCTTCGCCACCCTGAACGAAGAACAGCAGAAAGACCTCGAGTCCGAAGCCTGGGAAGACTTCCTCGACATGTGCGTGGGCCAGGCCAACCTGTGGGCGGCCACCAACACCGCTCCTGAAGAGCGCGGCTCCGAAATCATGCCCACCGAACCTTACCTGCTCGGTTCCCACTCCGGCTGCTGCGGCATCTGGGTGTCCGGTCCCGACGAAAAGTGGGTGCCCGACGACTACAAGGTGAAAGCCAGCAACGGTAAGGTCTACAACCGCATGACCACCGTGGAAGGCCTGTTCACCTGCGCCGACGGCGTGGGCGCTTCCGGCCACAAGTTCTCCTCCGGCTCGCACGCCGAAGGTCGTATCGCCGGCAAGCAGATGGTTCGCTGGTGCCTTGATCACAAGGACTTCAAGCCCGAGTTCAAGGAAACCGCCGACGAACTGAAGAAGGAAATCTACCGTCCTTACTACAACTACCTGGCCGGCAAGGACGCCTCCACCGACCCCGTGGTGAACCCCAACTACATCACGCCCAAGAACTTCATGATGCGTCTCGTGAAGTGCACCGACGAATACGGCGGCGGCGTGGGTACCTACTACACCACCTCCCAGAAGCTGCTTGACACCGGCTTCGATCTTCTGACCATGATGGAAGAAGACTCCGAAAAGCTGGCTGCCCGCGACCTGCACGAACTGCTCCGCTGCTGGGAAAACTACCATCGTCTGTGGACCGTGCGCCTGCACATGCAGCACATCGCCTTCCGCGAAGAGTCCCGTTACCCCGGCTTCTACTACCGCGCCGACTTCATGGGTATCGACGACAGCAAGTGGAAGTGCTTCGTGAACTCCAAGTACGATCCCGCCACTGGCGAAACCAAGATCTTCAAGAAGCCCTACTACCAGATCATTCCTGACTAGTCGGCCTTAGAAGCTCTACGGGGTGGCCGCAAGGCCACCCCTTTTTTTCCCCTGCGGCGGCCGGGAAGTCTCCCGCCGCCGCGTATACGCTTAACGCCGCGCGGCAGGCTACGGCCTGCATTGTTGCGCCTGCCTGCGGGCTTTTTGGACACACGCCGCCGGCCTGGCGCGCGCGCCGTCCCTTGCGGGGGGCCGGGCGCGGCAACGCAGGAGGATCCGGGATGTCCAACTCCATTCTCGTCGTGGGCGGCGGCTTTGCAGGCCTCACTGCCGCCATTGAAGCGGCGGAACTGGGTCACGATGTCTACATCGTGGAGAAAACGCCCTATCTGGGCGGTCGCGTGGCCCAGCTCAACAAGTATTTCCCCAAACTTTGTCCGCCTTCCTGTGGTCTGGAAATCCAGTTCCAGCGCATCAGGAAGAATCCGCGCATCAAATTTTTCACCATGGCCGAAGTTACCGGCCTTTCGGGCACGAAGGGCGACTATACGGTAACGGTCAAGGTCAAGCCGCGTCGCGTGGTGGCCCACAATGTGGACCTCACCCTGCTGGCGTCCAGCCTCGAAGGCACCGTGGACAATGAATTTGATTTCGGTCTGTCCAGACGCAAGGCCGTCTACAAGTCCATGCCCTTCGCCTACCCCAACCGCTTTGTCTTCGATCCCGCCGCGCTGTCTCTTGCCGACACGGCGCGCGTGGCCGCCAACAAGTACCTGCTCCCCGAAGAGCCCGAAAAGGAGCTCACCCTCAACGTGGGCGCCATTGTGGTGGCTACCGGCTGGAAACCCTACGACGTCACGCGCCTGACCAACCTCGGCGCGGGTTCGGTGAAGAACTGCATTTCCAACATGCAGATGGAGCGCATCGCCGCCGCTTCCGGTCCTACCGGCGGCCGCATCGTGCGCCCCAGCGACGGTTGCCGTCCCAAGAGCATTGCCTTTGTGCAGTGCGCCGGTTCGCGCGATCAGAATCATCTGAACTACTGCTCCTACATCTGCTGCATGGCCAGCCTGAAGCAGGCCCAGTATGTGGTCGAGCAGTGCCCCGACGCGCGCGTGAGCATTTTCTACATCGACCTGCGCACGCCCGGCCGCTACGTGAACGTGCTTGACAAGGTCAAGGCCTGCCCCAACGTCCAGATGGTCAAGGGCAAGGTTGCCGATGTGCGTCAGGGCGAGAACAACACCGTTGTGCTGACGGTGGAAGACGCCGTGCGCGGCGAGAAGATGACGCTGAACTATGACATGGTGGTGCTCGCCACCGGCATGCAGCCCTCGCTGGCCGACGACAAGCTGCCCTTGCCGTTGCCGCTGGACGAGGATGGTTTCGTCATGGGCGGCGAAGAAGCCGGCATTTTTGCCGCCGGCTGCGCGCGCATGCCGCTTGACGTGATGCGTACGGCCCAGTCCGGTACGGCCGCCGCCCTCAAGGCGGTGCAAACGGTGAAAGGGAGGTAAGGCGGCATGGCCAGCAAGATAGGCGTCTATTTTGACCTGCAAAACATCGGCGGCGGCCTTGACGTGGAGGCCCTTGCCGAGCAGGCAAAGGCAAAATGGGGCGATTTGACTCCCGTGGTCAAATGCGTGCCCGTACTTTGCGATGCGGAAAAGGAAATTCTGGCGGACATCGAGGCCAACGGCCTTGACGGCGTGCTGCTCTGCGGCGCGAGCCCGCGCGATATGGCCGACGTTCTCCGTCTGCCTGTTCTGACCGAACATGTGAACCTGCGCGAGCAGTGCGTCCTGGCCTACAAGAACCCCGACGGTTCTCCGCTGGGCAACGGCGACGCGCCCGAACTGCTCAAGATCATGGCCCGCGACTATGTCAACATGGGCGTGGTCAAATTGCAGAAGAGCGAAATGCCCGAGTCCGCGGCCGTGGAAGGCGTGAAGCGCATTCTGGTCATCGGCGGCGGCTGGACGGGTCTGACGGCGGCCATGGAAGCCTCCGCCACCGGCTACGAAGTCGTGCTGGTGGAAAAGGCCGACGTGCTGGGCGGTGCCGCCAACAACATTCCCACCGGTTCGCCCCTCAAGGCTCCGTGGGAAGACAAGGAACCCACCAACGTCAAGGCCAAGATCGACGCTGTGACCGCTGATCCGCAGATCACCGTGCACATGTCCTCGCGCATGGCCAAACTGGAAGGCCAGCCCGGCGAATTTACCGCCACCATCGCCACGCCTTCGGGCGAAGTGACCGTGGCTGTGGGCGCCGTGGTTCTGGCTGCGGGCTGGGCTCCTCTGGATCCCAAGTATCTTGCCGGCATGGGCCTGGGCAAGAGCCCGAAGATCGTGCACGCCGCCGAATTCGGCAAGATGCTGGTCGCCGGTAAGGTTGACGCGCGCCGTATCGCCTTTGTGCTTGATACCACCCTTGCCGAGGAAGCTCTGAAAAACGAAGCTCCGGCCGAACCCGAAGCCGGCGGCGAAGCCGCCAAGGCTCAGGTGGAGGAAGGCGAGGAAAAGGCCTTCATCAAGGAAAACCTTGAGAGCATCAAGCACCTGCGCTACTCCAACACGGTCAACAGCGTGGGCATGCTGCGCCTTGCCAATATCGTCTGCGAAAAGACCAACGACGCCACGCAGGCCTTCATCCTGTACAAGGATATGATGATCCCCGGCATCCTCGAACGCTTCTACAAGAAGATGCAGGATCGTCTGGGCATCATGATGACCAAGGCCGACGTGACCGCCATCGACGATCGCGGCGATCGCATCGTGGTTTCCTGCGCCAATACCCTTCTGGGCATGGACTTCGACCTTGATGTGGACATGGTGGTGGTGCCTACCGGTATCGTGCCCGTGACCGCCAAGGACGTGACCGTCGAGTTTGCCTATCGTCAGGGCCCGGACTTCCCGGACCTCGGCCTGTTCGACGGTTTCGCGGATTCCAACTACATCTGCTTCCCCTACGAAACCCGCCGTACCGGCGTGTATGCCGCCGGCTGCGTGCGTCAGCCTCTGACCATGGACGCCTGCGAGGAAGACGCCCGCGGCGCGGTCCTCAAGGCTGTGCAGTGCATCGAAGCCGCTGATCACGGCGTGGCCGTGCATCCGCGTTCCGGCGACCGTTCCTATCCCGTCTTCAACTTCGTGCGCTGCACCCAGTGCAAGCGCTGCACCGAAGAATGCCCCTTCGGCGCTCTGGACGACGACGAAAAGGGCACGCCGAAACCCAATCCGGCGCGCTGCCGCCGTTGCGGTACCTGCTTCGGCGCCTGCCCCGAACGCGTCATCAGCTTCGCCAACTACAACATCGACCAGATCGGTTCGATGATCCGCGAAGTGGAAGTTCCCAAGGACTTCAAGAAGGAAGGCCCGCGCATTCTGATTCTGGCCTGTGAAAACGACGCCTATCCCGCGCTCGACATGGCGGGCATGCGCCGCAAGGCCTGGAATCCCTATTGCCGCATCATTCCCGTGCGCTGCCTCGGCTCCGTCAACGCCATCTGGGTTTCCGACGCCATGAGCAAGGGCTTCGACGGCGTGCTGCTGCTGGGCTGCAAATACGGCGACGACTATCAGTGCCACTTTGTGAAGGGTTCTGAAATCTGCAACCGCCGTAAGGAAAACATCGCCGAAACGCTCAATCGTCTCGGCGTGCAGCCCGAGCGTGTGGAACAGATGGAAGTGGCCATTGACGAATATGACAAGGTGCCCGACATGATCGACGATTTCGTGGCCCGCATCACGGATATGGGCCCCAACCCGTTCAAGGGCATGTAGGAGGAAGGCTGTAATGGCACAATATAACCTCGAGCCGGATTCCGGCTTTACCAAAGAGCTGATGGAAGCCGGGGGCGAGTCTCTCAAAAAGTGCTTCCAGTGCGCCACCTGCTCCGTGGCCTGCCCGCTTGCTCCGGAAAACAACCCCTATCCGCGCAAGGAAATGGTCTGGGCCTCGTGGGGCGTGAAAGACAAGCTGATGACCGACGTGGACATCTGGCTTTGCCACAACTGCGGCAACTGCGCGGATCTCTGCCCGCGCGGCGCGCGTCCGGCGGACGTCATGGGCGCGGCCCGCAATATGGTCTACAAGAAACTGACCAGCCCCAGCATTGTGGGCCAGTGGATGAGCAAGGCTTCCGGCCTGCCCATTCTCTTCCTGATTCCCGCGGTGCTCTGGCTGGTGGTGTGGTGGATCCGCGCCGGTTTCAACGGCGGCGAATGGTTCCCCCGCGCGGCCGACGGTCGCATTGTCTTCGGACAGATCTTCTATGGCGACTACACCATCGACCCCATCTTCATGCTGACCTTCTTCGGGGCAGTGGGCATTCTTGCCGTGGGGGTGCGGCGTCTGTGGAAGAGCTTCGAACCGGGCAAGGTGCTCATCGTGGGCAAGACCAAGTCCTGGTTCTGGCATCTTTTCGATGTCCTCATGGAAGAAATTGTAACGCACAACAAGTTTGACGAATGCTACGGCGGTCCCAAGACTCCGGTGGAAACGCCCAGCCGTCGTGCCGGCCACATGGTGCTGGTCTATGCCTTCGTCATTCTGGCCTTTGTGACGGCCGTGGTGGCCCTTGGCCACTGGGGCGGCAAGGTCATTCCCTTGATCAAGATTGAAACGCCCATGCCGCTGACCTTCCCGGTCAAGATTCTGGCCAACCTCGGCGCTCTCATGCTGGTGGTCGGTCTGGGTCTGCTGACCTGGCGCCGCATGCGTCTCAATCCCAAGTATCAGGCCAGCAGCTTCCAGGACTGGTACCTGCTCGGCGTCATCTGGGTTGTGGCCATCACGGGTATTCTGGCTCAGTGCTTCCGTCTGGCGGACGCCATTGTGCCTGCCTTCGTGATTTACTACCTCCACCTTGTGTTTGTGTGGATGCTGTTCGCGTACCTGCCCTGGTCGAAGCTCGGGCATCTGGTGTACCGCACGGCGGCCCTGCTGTACGTCCGCATGTACGGTCGTCCGTAGGAACGTTTGACGGCCCGCGGCCGCTTGGGCGGCGGGCCGCAGCAAGATAACTTCTTCAAAAAAGAATTACGCACTCCCAAGGAGGAGGCCGCAATGTCTGATACCGCTCGTAAAATGTTTCCTGTGGCTACGGTGCTCGCTCTGGTGACGGGCAAGCAAGGCGTGGACGTCAAGGATATCGCCGGCTATATTGCGGGCCGCAGCCTGGCCTGCGATACGTGTGCCGCCGCCGTTGCGCCCTTCGCGGCCGCGTGGCTCGCCAAACTCTGCCCCAAATTTGCTGAGTTTGACCTGAAGGATACCGACGACTGGTCCGATTTCGTCAAGCGCGCCGCCGGCGTGCTGGGCGACAAGGTGTCCCTGCCGCCCATGGACGGGGCCCTCAAGGCCGCTACCGACAAGGCGCTGGACGCCCTGATCGAAATGTACGACAGCGTGGTCGCCCTGAAGGCCGACAACGCCGCTCTGAAGGCCGAAGTGGAAAAACTGTCGCCCGCGCAGGCCAAGGCCGTCGAGCTGCAGAAGAAGTGCGACCAGCTGGAAGAAAAGATCAAGGGCATGAACGCCGATATGGGCGGCCTGCGCCG
>DXFI01000184.1 GCA_019114565.1 Candidatus Desulfovibrio intestinigallinarum
TTATTATTTTTGTTTCAGATAGCCATGCAGAAGTTTTGAGTGAGGGAACTGTTGTTTCTCAAATTGTAAACAAATTTTACGAACAATTAGCAACATATGAGCAAGTAATGCTCAAGTATGCACGACAGATATTCTACTGGTGCGCCATTCTTGAGATTGCCTATCTTGGCTGGAAAGCCGCTTTAGGCGCTACCGATATCGGCACGCTTTTCAAAAATTTCTGCCTGTCGCTGGTGACAGCGGGCTTTTTCCTTGCCGTCATTCATAATTACCATGAATGGGCATGGAATGTCATCAATGGATTGAAGGCTATTGCGGGAGAAGCGACACCTCTTTTTAGTGCATCAGATCAGCCTTTTACTGTTGGACTAGAGCTAGCAAAATCTATATTTGATAAGAGTGGATGGAATCCTGCAAACCTTTTAGTTTATGCTTTAGCGGGAACATCCATTGTGATATGTTTTGCATTAATTTCATTACAGATCATTTTTATTAAATGTGAATGTATTGTCGCTATGTGTGCATCATCAATTCTCCTTGGCCTTGGCGCAACGTCGTTTTTTCGAGATTACGCCATTAATGCCATGCGCTACATCTTTGCCGTCGCCTTCAAGCTGATGACTATGCAGCTCGTTATAGGTGTTGGCATGAATTTTATATTAGAACTTAAAATTGCTGAAGAAATAAATTGGGGACAAATTGCGGTAACTATTTCCTTCTGCATCATCTTCTACGCCCTCGTGAAGACCCTGCCGGACATTGTGGCCGGGATCATCCAGGGGGCGCATGTGGGTTCCGGCAACGCCATTTCCTCCACGGTGGCCGCTGCCGGCGGGGCAGCTGTGGGCGCGGCTGTAGGAACTGTCGCCGGGGCCAATACGGCCCGGCTGGCTTCGCAGGCGGCGGGTATGCAGGGCAAGACCGGCATGGGCAGAGTGACGGGCACGATAGGCAATCTTGCGGGCGCGGGGCTGGACGCCATGCACAAGCGGAGCGCGCGGGCGGGCACGACAAGCTCCGTGCTGCGAGAGCAGATTGAGCAGCAAAGGTCGGAAGCCGAGGCATCTATCCGGGCGAACGACATGCTCCAGCGGGCGAAGCTCGATCAATTCTTTAACGGCGACAAGTAAGGGGGCGCTATGGGCCTGTTCAGGAAGAAAGCGGCGGAAAAGGCGGACGAAAAGAAGGAAGAGTCCGGTCATAACCCCTATCTGGACGGACGGAGGGAATGGCTTGAGCGCTACGGCTCCTACATCGCGCGGGCGCGACAGTGGCGTCTCACGGCGCTGACGGCGCTGGCGCTGGCGGGCATTTCCATGACGGGGAACGTCATTCAGGCCACGCAGTCGAAGATGGTGCCGTACATCATCGAGGTGGACAAGATAGGCAAGGCCGTCGTGGCGACGCGGGCGGACGAGGCCAGCGCGCCGCCCATGCGGCTTATCCAGGCGGAGATCGCGGCCTGCATCTCGGACTGGCGCACCGTCACGGCGGACGCGGAACTCCAGAAGAAGATGATCAGGCGGCTGGGGCACTTTTTCGCGGGGTCTGCCACCGGGATTCTGAAGGGCTGGTACGAGCGCAACAATCCCTACGAAATCGCGCAGTCCGGGCGGCTTGTGCATGTGGAAGTCAGAAGTCTTCCGCTGCCGGTAAGCCGGGATTCGTACCGCGTGGAGTGGACGGAAACCACGCGCTCGCATACGGGCGTGGCGCTGGACACGCAGCGCTACGAGGCGACGCTGACGGTGCAAATCGTCCCCCCGGAAACCGAAGAAGTTTTGCTCAATAATCCTGCGGGGCTCTATATCACGAACATCACGGCAACGCGCCTGCTGCAACAGGAGAACTAGGATGAAACGACTTGTCGCCGCGCTTTTGCTGTGCGCTCTGCCGGGAACGGCCCTGGCCGCTTCCGGCGGGGACGCGACGCTGCCTCCGGGCTTTTTCGACGACTTTCTGGGGCCGGATACCGTGCCTCTGACGGCGAAGGAGCGCCGCGCTCTCAATCTCACGCGGGACTGGGCCGGGCGCGGCCCCGCGCCCGTGCTGTCGCAGTCCGGGAAACTCGTCTACGTCCACGGGGCGAGCCTGCCGACCATCATCGCAAGCCCCATGCAGGTCTGCGACGTGGAGCTCCAGCCCGGAGAGAAGGTCAATGAGATCGTCGTGGGCGATTCGGCGCGCTGGATGGTGGAATCCGGCACGGCGGGCGACACCACGCATCTGTTCGTCAAGCCCGTGGACGCGGGGCTTGAGACGACCGCCGTTGTGACGACGGATCGGCGCGTCTATCACCTGCGGCTGATCTCGCAGCGCACGGGCCACACGCCCTACGTGGGCTTTGTGTATTCGGACGCCATGAAGAAAAAACTGGCGGAGACGCGCGAAGCGCGCGTGAAGGAGCGGGAGCGCAACGCGCTCAAGGCCGCCGAAGGCCATACGGCGGACGTTTCCGATCTGAACTTCAACTATACCCTGAAGGGGCGGGCTTCGTGGAAACCCACGCGGGTGTTCGACGACGGGGAAAAGACCTACGTGCATCTGCCGAAGCGCATTGCCGACATGCCGGTATTATTCGCGCGCGACGGCAAACAGCAGGTGCTTGTCAATTACCGCATCGACGGCGGCAACATCATCGTGGACGGCGTGTTCGACGAGCTTTCGCTGGTTCTTGGCGTCGGGCGCGATCAGGAAGAGGTGCGCATCGAGCGCAAGGGGGCGGCAAATGGCTGATCCGAACGGTCTTGATCTGCGCGGCAATCCCGGCGGGCGGCGCATGGCGCGCTGGCCCGTCTATGCCGTCGTTGCGGTCGGCTTCTGCCTTGTCGGGGCGCTGGTCTACGGTCTTCAGGTCAACGATCCCTCCAGACGGCAGGAGGAGAAGAAGACGGAAATTCCCGTGAACGAGAACGTGGGCAGGGCGCCGCTTCTGCCGGAAGACAACGCTCATGCGGGGCTTGTGACTCCCCCGCCGACGCCGCCCGCGCAGCAGCCGGCCCCGCTTCTGGTCGTCCAGAAGGAAAAGCTGCCGCCGGTCGATCCCCGCGTGGAGAATATCCGGCGCGCCAAGAGTCAGTCCTATCAGACGGCGCTGGCCGCGCCGCTGGTGGTGCGGCGCTTTGGCGAAAACACGTCCGCGCCGGCGGCGTCGCCCGCAGTCGCCGAACGGCGCGCTCCGGATCGCGAACGCGTCTCCGCTTCCGACTCGGACTATGATCCGGCGGCGGATCGGGACAAGGAAGCCTTTTTCGAGCGGGCGAACAGGGATACGTCCTGGCAGCTCGCGCAGCAGCGCACGGAAGGCATGCCCTATGAAATCAAGACCGGCGCGGTCATTCCGGCGGTCATGGTCACGGGCATCAACTCCGATCTGCCCGGCAACATGATCGCGCAGGTGGCGCGCAACGTCTACGACTCGGCCACGGGACGCTTTCTGCTCATTCCGCAGGGCGCGAAGCTCTACGGCGTCTATGATTCCCGCGTGATCTACGGGCAGGAGCGCGTGCTGATCGCCTGGAACCGGCTCATTTTCCCCGATGGTTCATCTATCACTTTAGGGGCTATGCCCGGCGCGGATATGGGCGGCATGGCGGGCTTTCAGGATCGGGTGACCAACCATTACTGGCGCATTTTCGGATCGTCCTTCCTGATGTCCGCCATCGTGGGCGGCACGGCTTATGCGATGGACGCGAACGACAGCTCCACAACAGAAAACGGCACAAGTCTTCAGGATGAGATGATTTCCGCAATGGCGTCGCAGCTTGGACAGACTACGACGACGCTCCTTCAGCGAAACCTGAACATCAAGCCGACGCTGGAAATTCGTCCCGGCTACCGCTTCAACGTCACGGTGACGAAGGATGTTATCTTTAAGGAACCCTATGAGGGATGGAGGTAGGCATGAGATGCGGCGAAAGCGTTGACTGCGAACGGAAAAGAACTTACTAAGGGAGCAAGGGATTTCCTGTCATCCGCTTCTCGTCTGTACGAACCGCTTACAGACAATTTTCTCCTTTCGTGGATGGACTGCCCCGCGGATATGCTTTGGCGTCCTGTGCCATAGCGAAAAACGCTATTTTCTTTCCCCCTGAGGGCCTCTGAGCCCCAACCCCGAGCCGCACGACGGCCTTATTTTTAAGGATTTGTTGTGTCGTTTCTTCGGGGTCATTTCCTCATCCCAGCGGGCCTCGCGCCCCTTCAGAAACCTCGCGCCGCAAGCCGGCCTAACCCGTCCCTTCAGGGAAACGTCATGCCGGCTTGCTCTTTTTCTGTCCCCTGTATTCATACCCTCGCGGCGTCCGGCTGCGTTTCCCCGTCTTCTTTTGTCGGAGGGCGGTCATGACGCGCGCCTACGGTCTTCAGACGGATCGTCCCGTTCGCGGACGGCGGACGGCGTGGCTCGCGCTTGCCGCCCTGCCGCTTTGCGCGCTGCTCGGCATGGGCATGGCGACGCAGAAGATCGCCGGAGACTACGGTTTTCAGGAAGCCCTCGGCGATCCGTTGGTCGTGTTCGGCTCCATGCCGATCTATGCGCCGTGGAAGGTCTTTGTCTGGCAGGGCGTCGCTCCGGAGATTATGGACGGCGCGGTCACGCTGGGCTGCGCCTGGTTCGGCCTGCCTCTGCTTTTCTTCATCCTTTGCCTGTATGCCCTGCGTCCGCGCGGCAACGAGTCCCTGCACGGCACGGCCCGCTGGGCCGTGAAGGACGAGATCGAAAAGATGGGCTATTTTTCCGGTTCGGGCGTCTATGTGGGCGGCTGGCGGGAGAAGAGTCTTTTCGGCGACCAGCTGCGCTATCTGCGGCATAACGGCCCCGAACATATCCTCTGCTTTGCGCCCACGAGATCGGGCAAGGGCGTCGGCCTCATTCTGCCGACGCTGCTTTCCTGGCCGGGGTCTTCCGTCACGCTTGACATCAAGGGCGAAAACTGGGCGCTGACCTCCGGCTGGCGCAAGGGTCAGGGGCATAAGGTGCTGCGATTCGACCCGACCGACGCCTCCGGATCGGGCTGTGCCTTCAACCCTCTGGAAGAGCTGCGCCTGACGCGGCTTGAAGCCATTCAGGATGCGCAGAATATCACGCTCATGCTGGTCGATCCCGACGGCAAGGGCATGGAGGATCACTGGACAAAGGCGGCCTTCGCCTTTTTCGCGGGCGTGGTGCTGCACTGCTGCATCGTGACGCGGGCCGAACAGAAGCGCACGGCCACATTGCGGGACGTGGCGCTCATGATGGCGGGCGAAAGCGGCTCCACAGACGAACTCTTTGACGCCATGACGGAAGGGCACGACGCCTTCTTCCGGGCCTTTGCTCCCGACATCGATCCCCGCGTGGTTGAAGCCTGTCATGTCTTCATTGCCTCCAGCGCGCGGGAAATGCTGGCCAAGGCGGACAGGGAGCGAAGCGGCGTCATTTCTTCGGCGCTTGTCAATCTGGCGCTCTACCGCGATCCCATCGTGGCCCTCAATACCTCCCGATCCGACTTCCGGCTGCATGATCTTATGAATCATGAGGCACCGGTCGACCTTTATCTTGTCATTCCTCCCAACGGCATCGACCGGGTGCGGCCCCTGTTGCGCCTTGTGACGGACATGCTCTTCCGGCATGTCTGCTCCCGCATGGAGTTTGCCGACGGCACGAGCAAGGCGGGCTACAGGCATCGCCTGCTCTTCATGCTGGACGAGTTCACCTCGCTGGGCAAGATGCCCATCGTCGAGAAGGCCATCGCCTATGTGGCCGGCTACGGCGGCAAGCTCTACATCATCGTGCAGGACATCAAGCAGCTGAATATGGTCTACGGCAGGGAAAACGCCCTGATGTCCAACTGCCATGTGCGCATCGCCTATGCGCCCAACGACGCGGAAACGGCGGATCTGCTCTCGAAGATGACGGGTACGACGACGGTGGTCGAAAAGAAGGTCTCCCGTTCCAGAGGGGGCGCGACCGTCAGCGTCTCCGAAACGGCGCGCCCCCTGCTCACGCCCGACGAGTGCTCGCGCCTGCCCGGCGCGGAAAAGGACGCGGACGGACGGGTGACGAAGCCCGGCCACATGCTGATTTTCACCGCCGGCCAGCCGCCCATTTACGGCATGCAGATTCTCTATTTCAAAGACCCTGAATTTCTGCTGCGCGCGAAGATTCCCGCTCCGGGAACCTGCCCGCAGTACCCGCTGGGCATTACGGACTCCCTGTATTTCGAGCGGGAGCGCGAAGGCGTTGTCCAGGCGGACAGGCGCACGGCGGCGGACGAACTTCATATCGACTGGAACGATATGGACGCCGACTCGGAGGAACGCTGATGCGCTTCGTCTTCTGCCTGGCTCTTTTAGCGGCGCTGCCGCTCGGCTTTGCCTGCGCCGGGGGCGTGCGCGTCAATTTGACGCCTTCCATGCCTCAGGGAGTCTACCGCCTTGCGGGCGGGGCGCCGCAAAGAGGCGACATGATCGCGTTCTGCCTGCCGGAAGACAGGGCCGCCTGGGCGCTGGAACGTGGGTATATCGGCGCTGGTTCCTGCTCGTCCGGGACGCAACCTCTCCTGAAATATCTTGCAGCCCTGCCTGGGGACAGGATTGACGTTGCGCCGGACGGCATACGCGTGACACCGCTCTCCGGCGGTCCGGCCTGCCTCTGGCCGGCGGTTTCCCTTGAACGTGACAGGCGCGGCAGGGCACTTTTCCCGGCGCTTGAGTCTGGCGTCATCCCGAAGGGGATGGCGCTTGCGCTCGCGCTTCATCCGGGGAGTCTTGACGGACGTTATCTGGGTCTTGTGCCGCTTGCCTCGCTTCGGCGCGCGGAGCCGCTGGCGGCTTTCTGAAGCATGCAATCTCTGGATAAATCATTATGACGGAACAGCGAAAAAAGATGACGTCGCGGGAAAGGGGCGATCTCTTTCACCGCAAGTTTGCGGAGAGGGTCATCGCCATGCTGAAGGAGGGCACGGCTCCGTGGCAGAAGCCCTGGGAGCCCGCCCGGCATTCCCCGCATTTCAATCCCGTGACGGGAACGGTCTACAGGGGCATCAACCGCATCATCACGCTGATGTCGGGCTACGACGATTCCCGGTGGATGACGTACCAGCAGGCGCAGGCCGCCGGGTATCAGGTGCGGCGCGGCGAAAAGGGGACGCACATCGCCCACTACAAGTGGACGCTGGAAAAGGATCGCCTGGACGAAAACGGCAGGCCCGTGCTTGACGCGGACGGCAATCCCGAAAAGGAAATCATCCGGCTGCAACGCCCCATTGTCAGCATTTACAGCGTGTTCAACGCGGCGCAGATCGACGGCATTCCGCCTTTGTCCAGGGAGCCGGGATATGCGTGGAATCCGCATGAGCGGGCGGAAAAGATACTTGAGGCATCGCGCGCCGACATCCGACACGATCAGGCGGACAGGGCCTTCTACAGACCGTTCACGGACGAGATCCATCTGCCGCCAAAGGATCGCTTCGACGCGCCGGACAAATACTATGCGACGGCGCTGCACGAGCTCGGTCACTGGACGGGACACAAATCCCGTCTTGATCGGACAGGGGGTGCGTTCGGCACGGAAGCCTACGCGCGGGAAGAATTACGCGCGGAAATCGCCAGCTGGATGCTCGGAGAGGAGATCGGCGTGGGACACGATCCCGGCGATCATGCGGCCTATGTCCAGAGCTGGATCAGGGCGCTTGAGGATGATCCTTCGGAGATTGCCCGCGCCTGCCGGGATGCCGAGGATATTCGCGACTACCTGCTTGAACTGGAACGGGAACACGAAAACGCCTTGGACGAGGAATCGCAGGTCGCTCCGGATCGGGCGCCCGATTCGGAAACGGTTGCGGAACAGACGACTTTGCAGGGGGGAGAACCACTCTCTGCGCGGGCTTCTGATAAAGGCCGGCCCCCGGAAAGGGGGCCGGCCCCTCCCTGGGTGGAGATCGTATACGACGACAAGCAAAATGGGAAAATCTGGCTTGACGTGCCCTACCGGGAGAAAAATCAGGCAAAGCAACAGGGCGCGCAATGGGACAAGATTGAACGACGCTGGTACGCGCTCGAAGGCGCGGACATGGCCGGGCTTGCCGCATGGCTGCCAAAGGAGGCGCGGCCCGACATGCCGCCGAAAATCGCAACGGAGAAGACCTGGCTTGCCGTGCCGTATAATGAAAAGAATCAGGCAAAGCGTCTCGGAGCACGGTGGGACGACAAGGCGCAAAGCTGGTATGCGCCGGCGGGGACGGATTTGCACGGACTGGAGCGCTGGCTGCCGGAGCATAATCGCGATGTGGCGCAGTCGTCACCGCGATCCGTTCTTTCCCCTGAGGAGGAATTTCGAGACAAGCTGACGGAGCTCGGTCTCGATCTGCGGGGGCAGCTCCCGATCATGGACGGCATGCCGCATCGGGTGCCGGTGGTTGAAAAAAACGGACGCGGCATGGATGGCTGCTACTGTCTTTATAACGACGGCAGGCCCGCGGGCTGGGCGCAGAATCACGTTACAGGGGCATACGCAAAGCTGGTAGCGACCGGAGCGCGCCTTTCCCCGGAAGAGCTTGCCCGACAGCGCGCGACCTTTGCCGCCAAAAAGGCGGAACACGAGCAGCAGCGCAGGGCGCAACATGCTGAAGCAGCCCGCAAGGCGGTCGAGCATTACGGGAAAGGCCATGCCGTGACGACGCATCCCTATCTTGAAAACAAGGGTGTGCCGCCTCTGGGGCCTGTACGGGAAATGGACGGGAAGCTGCTGATTCCAATCTGGGATGCCAATGGGAGTCCGAGAGGGCTTCAAACCATCGACCACGAGGGGCAAAAGCGCTTCACCCCCGGCATGGAGAAAAAAGGCGGTTTCTGCCTTTTGGATGATGAAAAACGGTTCAACGGCGGAGAAATCATCTTGTGCGAGGGCTATGCCACGGGCGTGAGCCTGGCCCTGGCGACGGAAAAACCCGTGGCCGTAGCCTTTGATGCGGGCAATCTGGAAGCGGTCGCCGAAGCCCTGCGGGCAAAATTTCCGCGCGTGGCCATCACTATCTGCGCGGACAACGATCACGCGACCGAACGGGATGGCAAGCCCTGGAATCCCGGCGTTGAGAAGGCAAAGGCCGCGGCACAGAAAGTGGGCGGCAAGGTAATCGTGCCTGCATTTTCCGAGGCCGAAAAGGCCCAGCGCCTGACGGATTTTAACGATCTGCACAAATCACAGGGGCTTGGCGCCGTCAAAAGGCAGGTCGCCAGAGCACAGGAACAGAATATGGAGCGTTAGACATGGAAGTATACATTGCGGAAAAGCCCTCTCTTGCCCGCGCCATCGCGGACGGACTGGGCGTCAAGAGAAAAGAGGATGCCCATATCGTCTGCGAAGGCGGCAATCTGGTGACGTGGTGCTTCGGGCACATTCTTCAGGACTGCATGCCCGAAGACTACGATCCGGCCTGGAAGGACTGGCGTCGCCTGCCGGTCATACCGCAGGAATGGCGGCTCAAGCCTGACGAGGACTCCAGAAAGCAGCTTATGGCCATCGGGGAGCTGCTGCAAAAGGCGGATGCCGTGGTGCATGCGGGCGATCCGGATCGAGAGGGACAGGCCATCGTTGACGAAGTGCTTGAATATTTTCACTGGCGCGGCCCCACGCGGCGTCTCTGGCTCGCTTCCCTGGACGCGCTCTCCGTGAAAAAGGCGCTGGGAAGCATGAAGGACAATGCCGGATACGCGCATCTGCGCGACGCGGCCATTGCCCGTCGGCGCGCGGACTGGCTTGTCGGGCTCAACATGACGCGGGCGTTGACCAACATCGGGCGCGACTGCGGCCATGCGGGCAAACTGTCCGCCGGGCGCGTACAAAGCGCCGTGCTCAATCTGGTCGTTACGCGGGACAGGGAGCGCGCGATGTTCACGCCCCAGGAATATCTTGTCTTGCAGGCTTCCTTCAGTGTTGACGGCGGAGCCTTTCTGGCGCGTTTCCGGCCCGGCGATACGCAGGCGGGCCTTGATGCTGAGGGGCGTCTTGTGGACATGGCGGCAGCCGAAGCCGTGATGGCTTCCGTGCGCGGCCAGGTTGGCAGGGTCGTCACGCTGACGAAGACGCCGAAGCAGAAGAACGCTCCCTTGCCCTTCAGCCTGTCCGCCTTGCAAAAGACCGCGTCGGCGGTGCTTTCCATGACGGCGAAGGAGGTTCTTCAGGCGGCGCAATCTCTCTACGAAAAAAAGCTGACCACCTATCCCCGGACGGACTGTCGCTATCTGCCGGTCGAGCAGCTTGGCGACGCCGCGCGCATTCTCGGCACGCTCGCTTCCGTGCCCGATCTGGAGGATGCCGCGAAGGGCGCCGACGTCTCCCGCAAGTCGGGAGCGTGGGATACCGGCAAGGTGACGGCGCATCATGCCATCATCCCCACGGGAGAGATACCGGGCAATCTCACGGAGAAGGAGCGGGCCATCTATCAGATGATTGCGCGCGCCTACATCATGCAGTTTTACGGACCGTTCCGGTGCGAAACGCAGAAGCTGACCGCGGAAGTCGCGAAAACGCTGTGGGACGCCTCCGGGCGGCTGACGCTCGATCCCGGCTGGACGGTCGTCGGCAGGGACGAGGAAGAAGATGACAAGGAAGA
>DXFI01000185.1 GCA_019114565.1 Candidatus Desulfovibrio intestinigallinarum
AATGCGCGGGTTTTGGGGAGGATGGGGGAGTTTGAGGGGGAAGGAACACCTTTTTGCCGCAAGCAAAAGGGGTTCCTTCCCCCTCAACATACAGTTTTCAAAGACAAAACTATACTTCTTCTGCCGTGGCGGCCTTGTCGCCGTCCAGCAGCAGCACGTGCGCGTAGCGCCCGGAGCGTTGGGCCTCCCGGGCCAGGCGCAGCCCTTCTTCCCGGCAGTGCGGGCAGGCATGGCGGGGTATCAGCAGACACAGCGAGCGGGCGACACGTTCCGAGGCGGTTTCTATGCGGCCGAGTCCGGAGCAGTCGGCGCACAGACGCCAGGCTTCGGTCTGCCCTTCGCGCAGCATGTCCGTATCGTAAAAGATATGCTTGTTGCGTACCCACCAGCCCTTGTCTTCGCGTCCTTCCTCCGGCTGCGTCGGCGGATGGCGATACAGCTCCACAATGGCGTCGCAGAGGCGGGCAATATAGTCGCCGGTTCTGCCGCTCTGGCGTTCGGCGTCGGGCGTCCACTCCGGTTCCCTGATGTCGTCGGCGGGCAGCCCGGCCAGCGCAAGACAGATGCCGAGATTGACGTACGGCAGGGCTCCCCGGATGGAGTAGCCCCCTTCCAGCACGGCAATATGAGGATTGAGCGCGGCATTCAGCGCCGCGTAACCCTGCGCCGACAGCTTCATATTGGCCAGTGGATCGGAAAAGTGATTGTCCTGCCCTGCCGAGTTGATGATGATATCCGGTTTGAACTCCTCAAGAATCGGCAGAACGGCGTGCTGGATGGCATAGAGGTAGCCCGCATCGGCGGTTTCCGGCGGCAGAGGGATGTTGATGGTGCGTCCCAGCGCGCCGGGGCCGCCGCATTCCTGCGGAAATCCCGTGCCCGGGTAGAGCGTGCGCCCGTCCTGATGCAGGGAAATGAACAGGGTGTGCGGATCGTTCCAGAAAATGTCCTGCGCACCGTCGCCGTGATGCACGTCGGTATCCACAATGGCAATGCGCAGCGGGCGGCCGTCGGGATGCGGATAGTGATCCCGGATGTATTCCACCATCACCGCTTCATTGTTGACGTTGCAGAAACCGCGGTTGCCGTGGGAAACGCGCATGGCATGATGCCCCGGAGGGCGCACGAGGGCAAAGGCCTTGTCTTCCTTTTTTTCCATGACAAGGCGCGCGGCGGTGATGGCCCCTCCGGCCGCGGCAAGATGAGATTCCGTGCAGACGGCGCGCACGGAGGGCAGACAGAAATGGACGCGTTCTATCTGGGCGAAGGTCGCGGGCGTGAGACGGTGTTCGCTGATGCCGGGAATATCGAACAGCCCTTCTTCCTGAAGCTGATCCCGCGTGTAGAGCAGCCGCTCTTCCCGTTCGGGATGCGTGGGAGAAATGGCCCAGTCAAAGGCCGGGAAAAAGACGACGCCCAGACGGCGGCGCGCTTCCAGCGGCGTGATGGTCCTGATGTCCTGCATGATGACCTGCCTTTTTGGTATCCGCCTAGAGCATTTTCAGTTTGAAATGCTGCGCATTTCAAACCATACGGCCTGTCGTTTCGCGGAAAAAACGTGGTTTTTCCGCTCACTTTTGGCCGGGCGGCGCTGTGCCGCCGCCTCGCGTTTTACTTTTTCAAAGCTAAAACGCTCTATTCCGCACGACCGCGCAGGGCTTCTTCCGTCGCGCTCAGGCATTGCAGCAGAATGTCGTCGGCGGGCTGCTGCGCGTCAATGATGGCTATGCGCTGCGGCTCTTCCGCGGCAAGCGCCAGATAGCCCTGACGGATGCGCTCGTGGAAGTTGAGACTCTCGCTGTCAAAACGCCCTTCGCTGATGACCGTGCCTTCCCGCCGGTTGCGGATGCCCGCCCGCTCAAGCCCGAGGGCGACGGGCAGATCCAGCAGAAAGGTCAGATCCGGCGTAAGGCCTCCTGTGGCCAGCAGATTGATCCGGCGCAGGGCATCGGGGTCAAGACCGCGCCCGGCTCCCTGGTAGACGATGGTGGAATCCGTGAAGCGGTCGCACAGGACGATATTCCCGGCTTCCAGCGCGGGACGGATCTGCGAGTGCACATGCTGGGCGCGATCTGCAAGAAAGAGAAACAGTTCCGCCCGGCTGCTCAGACCGTCGGTACGCGCGTCCAGCAGAATGGGCCGCAGCAGACGCCCGAGACTGCATCCGCCGGGCTCGCGCGTTTCCACCACGTCATGACCGCGAAGGCGCAGCGCTTCGGCCAGCAAGGCCATGGCGGTGGACTTGCCCGCCCCTTCGATGCCCTCAAAAGATATGAACATGACGGCCTCACAACAGGGATAAAAGTTCTTCGCGGGGAGCCGCTTTGCCTTTGGCTTTACTCTTTGTCGGCGTCGTTTCCGGCGTGCGCGGCCCTCTGTAAAGCGCCCTGCCGAGGGTCGCCTGATACGGGGTCCAGCTCCCTTCGGGAATCTGGGCGAACAGATCCCGGCATTGCGCCATCTTGGCATCCATATTATCGGCAAAATGCAAAGCCAGCGCTTCGGCTGTCTGCGGCAGGCGTACGGCTCCGAATTCCGCCGTGCCGTGATGGCTCAGAATCAGGTGACGCAAATGGCGTTGCAGCTCTTCGTCCAGCCCCGATTTTGCCAGAAACGGGGCCAGCATTTCTATGCCGAGTTCCAGATGGCCGATCAGGCGGCCTTCATCGGTATAGTCGTTGGCAATGCCGCCTGAAAATTCCCGTATCTTGCCGAAGTCATGAAAAAGCGCGCCGGCAAGCAGCGTCTGCCGATCCAGTTCGGCGTACTGATCCGCAAAGCGGCGGCACAGGCGGAAGACGCTCAGAGTATGCTCCAGCAGGCCCCCCGCGTAGGCGTGATGCACCCCCTTGGCGGCCGGGCAGGTGCGGAAGGCGGCCCGCAGGGCCTCGTCCTTGAACACCGACTGCGTCAGCTTGCGCCAGCCGGGATGGGTGAATTCTTCCTTCAGCAGCCCCAGCAGTTCGTCCATCATCTCATCCAGCGGGAAGGGGCTGGAGGGCATCAGCTCCGCCGGATCGACGGCGGCGCTTTCCGCCTCGTCCAGCAGATGCAGATGTTCGATGGTCAGCTGAATCTGATCTCTGTAGGTTCCGGCCCGTGCTTCCACAAGGACCAGCGCGCCGACCGGGATGTCCGTAAATTCCGCGCTCAGGGGGGACCATATCTTTGCTTCGACGCTGCCGCCGGCGTCGGCAAGCGTCAAACGCCAGTAGGGGCCGTTGCGCGACTGTGCCTGCGCGGCCTGCGTGACGGCAAAAACGCCCCGCACCTCGGCGCCCGGCGTGATGTCTTTGACGGCAATGCCTTTTTCCATATATGCTTCCTCTGTAGCGCCGGAGCGCGTTGTCCGGCTGTCTTGAGAGAGTTCCTTCTTTCCGGGGTATTGTCAAATGGATGTATTGCTGACCAATGACGACGGCATTCGAGCTCCCGGCCTGCGCGCCCTGTATACGGCGCTGCGCGATGCCGGGCATACCGTGCATGTGGTTGCGCCCATGCGCCAGCAGTCGGGTGTGGGCCATTCGCTGACCGTCTTTGAACCCTTGCGCGCCCAGCGCATCCACGAAAGCAGTTTCGAGGGGCTCGGCCTGTACGGCACGCCCACCGACTGCGTTAAACTGGCGCTGGCCTCGCTGCTGGATCGCCGTCCTGATCTGGTTATTTCCGGCATCAATGCGGGCCCCAACGTGGGCCCGGACATCCTGTATTCCGGCACTGTCGGCGCGGCCACCGAAGCCGCCCACGAGGCCTTGCCGAGCCTTGCCGTCTCCTGCGATGTGGGCTCCCCGGACGACGATGTGCTGGAGCAGGCCCGTCATGCCGTCAGCCTTGCGGAACGCATCGCCTGGGACCGCCTTGCGCCGCGCCGCGTGATCAATCTTAATTATCCGCGCGGGCCGCTTTCGCAGGCCAAGGGGCTGAAAGTCTGCGCCCAGACCACGGCCGTCTGGGTCAACGGCTACGAAGAGCGGCGCGATCCCCGCGGAGAACCCTACTGGTGGCTCGGCGGCGAAATCCCGGCGCATACCGTCAACGCCGGTTCCGACAAGGATATGCTCAACCGGGGCTACATCACCATTACCCCCCTGCGCTTTGAATTTACGGATACCGAAGGCATGCGGACTCTCGAAGGCATGGATATTTTCTGATGTTCTGTCCTGCGGACGCACCGGAAGAGAGTGTGCGTTCAGCGTTTCCGGCTCATTCCCTTTTCATGCAAAATGGTGTAAGGAAAAGCCGCCGAAAAGCGGTGAAACAACATCGTTACCAAGGAGAAAATCATGGCCCTGACGAATCCCAAGGACATGTTTGTCGCTGCCTATAACGGGCGTTATGCCATTGGCGCATTCAACGTCAACAACATGGAAATTGTGCAGGGCATCATGGAGGCTGCCTCGGAAGAAAAGTCTCCTGTCATCCTTCAGGTTTCCGCCGGTGCGCGCAAGTATGCCGGGCAGCCCTATCTCATGAAGCTGGTGGAGGCGGCTCTGGCCGAGGACCCCTCCGTGCCCGTGGCCGTGCATCTTGATCATGGTTCTTCCTTTGAACTTTGCCGGGACTGCATCGACGGCGGTTTCACCTCCGTCATGATTGACGGTTCCCACCTGCCTTTTGAAGAAAACATTGCTCTCACTAAGAAGGTTGTGGAATACGCGCATCCGCGCGGCGTCTGGGTCGAAGCCGAACTCGGCAAGCTGGCGGGTGTGGAGGAGCATGTGCAGAATGCCGATCACGTGTACACCGATCCGCAGGAAGCCGTGGAATTTGTGGAACGCTCCGGCTGCGACTCTCTGGCCGTCGCCATCGGCACCAGCCACGGCGCCTACAAATTCAAGGGCGACGCCAAGCTGGACTTTGACCGGCTGGAAGCCATAGGCAAGCTCCTGCCCGATTATCCGCTGGTCCTGCACGGCGCTTCCAGCGTGCCGCAGGAATTTGTGGCGCTCTGCAACAAATACGGCGGCAATGTGGCCGGCGCCAAGGGCGTGCCCGAAGAAATGCTGCGCAAGGCCGCCGGTATGAGCGTCTGCAAAATCAACGTGGATACCGACATCCGCCTTGCCGTGACGGCGAGCATCCGTCAGCATATGGCCGAACATCCCGAGGACTTTGATCCGCGCGCCTACCTGAAGCCCGCCCGCGCGGCGGTCAAGGCCATGGTGGCGCACAAGATCCGCAACGTCATGGGTTCTTCCGGCAAGGCTTAGTTTTTTCATAATCGGAGCAGGAAACACGAAAGCGCAGGGGCATGCCTCCCGGCATGGCCGGGCCGCTTCATGTTTTCTGCTCCGTCAGTGTATGGCGGGAGGTTTGCCCCTTCCCGGGCGTGCCCCCGGCAACCGTATCGTTACAAACGCTCCAGCTGTTCCTTTTTTCGGGCAGAATATTCTCTGCCTGCCCTTCACTCCGTAACCTCTCATTTTCGAGGAGTACGCGCGTATGTCCGTAAAACTGGGGATGAACGGCTTCGGCCGTATCGGTCGTTATCTGCTCCGCCTGCTGGCCGATTCCGAGGATATTGTCATTAGCGCCATCAACGCCCGTGCGGATAATGCCCAGCTGGCGCATTTGTTCAAATACGACTCCGTGCACGGCACCTTTCAGGGGACCGTGGGCTATGACGATAACGGCATTATCGTCAATGGCCGGCACATTGTCGTGACGCGCCGCAAGACCGGCGAATGGGAGTGGGGGCAGCTCGGCGTTGACATCGCCGTGGAAACGACCGGTACGCTCAAGGATCGCGACGCCCTTGCCTGGCATCTTGATCGCGGCGCAAAAAAGGTCGTTATTTCGGCTCCCTGCAAGACTGCCGACGTCAGCGTCGTGATGGGCGTCAATACGGATGCCTACGACGGTTCCGCGCACAAAATCATTTCTGCCGCCTCCTGTACCACCAACTGCCTCGCGCCCGTGGTGAAGGTCCTTCAGGACAGCTTCGGCATCCGTCACGGTCTGATGACCACCATCCATTCCTACACCATGAGCCAGCGCATCCTTGACGGCTCGCACAAGGATTTGCGTCGCGCCCGTGCCGGCGGCGTCTCCATGATTCCCACGTCCACCGGGGCCGCCAAGACCATCGGCCTGATCCTGCCGGAGCTGGCGGGCAGGCTCGACGGTATGTCCGTGCGCGTGCCCACGCCCGATATTTCCCTCGTGGATCTGACCTGTGAAGTGGAAAAGCCCTGTGATGTCGAGGCCGTCAACGCCGCGCTCAAGGCCGCCAGCGAGGGCAGCCTCAAAGAAGCCCTCGGTTATTGCGACGAGCCTCTGGTTTCCATTGACTTCAAGGGCGACACGCACGGCGGCGTTGTCGACGCCCTTTCCACGCAGGTGATGGACGGCTCCATGGTCAAGGTCATCATCTGGTACGATAACGAAGCCAGCTTTACCAATCAGCTCGCCCGCCTCCTGCGCCGCGTCGCTCAGGACTGCTAGAGTTTTTCTGGGGGAGGGGAACCCCTCATCTCTGCTGTCGATGCCCGTAGCTTCCTTCGTCGCAACGGGCACGGCCTGCGGCCGCCTTCGGTCGCTGCTAGCGCGAGAGGGGTTCCCCTCCCCCAGACCCCCACCCCTCCCCAGCGCGCTTTATTTTTTCGTTACTCCCCC
>DXFI01000186.1 GCA_019114565.1 Candidatus Desulfovibrio intestinigallinarum
CCCCGAGAGCCATGTTCACTCTCCCGGGGGACGGCGACTAAAGGAAGACCTGCAAGGCAGCCGTAATGCCCGGCGACCCAGTTAAAGCGCGTTGGGGAGGGAGAGGGGGAGTTTGAGGGGGAGAGGGAACACCTTGTGCGCCAGCCAAGGGGTTCCCTCTCCCCCTCAAGAAACCATCTATTCTTTCAGCAGCAGGACCCAGGCCGGGCCCTTGGCGTCGAGGTGGCTGGCCACGTAGTTGGCGCGTTCGTCGCCGCCGCAGAAGATGTCAATGCGGCGGGACTTGATGGCTCCGCCCACGTCCTGCGCAAGGCCGATGCCGCGCAGGGGCACGGTGCCGTAGGTCTGATCCGGAGCATTGACGCCGTAGGCGACGACGGCGCCGAGGGGGATGTAGCTGCGGTCCGTGGCCAGAGAAACCCAGCCGTCCACAACCTGCCCCATAGCCCCGGTGGGGCCGCGCCCGCCGAACTTGAAGAACACGTAGCTGGGGTTTTCAAGCAGGATTTCCCAGACGCGATCCGGATTGTTCTTGAACCATTCGCGCTGTTCAAAGATATCGCCGCGCTTGAGGAGGCCCTTTTCGCGCATGATGCGGCCGGAACTCTTGTACTTGTGGCCGTTCTGACCGTCATAGTTGACGAAGGCCTGCGTGCCGTCGTCGAAGATCAGGCGGCCGGAGCCCTGAATTTCGAGAAAGAAGACATCGACGGGATCGGCGGCCCAGGCGAGTTCGAGGTCCTTTCCGGCAAGAACCCCCCTGGTTTCGATGGTCCGGCGATCATAGTAGCGGCCCCGGCGGGCGCGGACGCGGGAAAGATCCGGCGGACGCTTGTAGATGGGATGCTCGTAGCCGGGCTTGCGGGTACGGCTGGCGCGTACCGCAGGCTCGTAATAGCCCGAATAGCTGATGCCGCCGGGTACGGCCACCCAGCGGAAGCGCTGGAGGAGCAGCGTCGGATCGGCGTCGAGCTGCGGAAGCATGGCGCGCAGCTCTTCGATCGTGCGGCGCAGTTCGCCCCAGGTGACGCGCAGTCCCGGACGGCTGACGGCAACGGCGCCGGCAGGCTTGGATTTGACATAAACCAGTGATTTTCGCAGACTGGGAGCAAGATCAGTCCAGGATGTCAGTTCCTGATTCTGTGGTGCGAGACGTTGCGCGAAAAACTCCGGGCTTTCCATGCTGACTGCCGGCCCCGGCGGTGGCGGCGGAGGCGGGGGGGGCGCCGCGTGTCGAGAGGCGCAGCCGTTGAGGGTTGCGAAGAGAAGAAGGGCGCAGAGTGCGCGCCATAGTCCCGGCGTACCCGTGCGCAGCGGGGCGCGACGCAAGGGAGCAGTGCAATGCATATGGAATTTCCGACCCCCGCCATCTGGTTTTCCCATCGTGTGTCCTATGGCGAAACGGACACTATGGGCGTTTTGTATTATGCGGAATATCTGCACATCTTTGAACGGGCCCGCAGCGAATATATTCGCGCGCTCGGCATGAGCTATGCGGATGTGGAGCGCAGGGGAGTATATCTGCCGGTGCGAGAGGCGCAATGCCGCTACCGCTCCCCCGCGCACTATGACGAGCTGGTGCAGGTGCACACGGCCATCAGCGAATGGGGGCGGGCCTCCCTCAAGTTTGTATATGAGATGCGCAGTGAGGACAAGACGCGCGTGCTGGCCACGGGGATGACGCAGCATGCGCTTGTCAACGGCGAGGGGCGTCCCGTGCCCGTGCCGGACTGGTTCCGCGCGCTCTGCGGGGGCGGCGCGACCGGCGAAGACAAAAAGTAGTCAGGTACGCTGTCCTGCCTGCCGCGCGGCCGCCGTTTCCCGCCCGTGCCGGCAAACATCGTTTTCTGTTTTTCCCCGGCGTCCTGCCGCAGGAAAAAACGGTTTTTTGCGGGCCGAACATACCCGCGTCCTGCTTTTGTCCCGTTCCGGGGAGGGGTTTCGTCTGGCCGGGCTGCGGGAAGGATTTTGAGCCGTATTCGGAGATACCATGTCGATCAAGATGAAATTTATCTGGGGTTTTCTGCTGTGCATTGTGGTGTCTGCCGGCGTTGTCAGCGGCATTTCCGTCTGGAAGCTCAATGAACTGAGCGGCACAAGCTTTCAGCAGGCCTCCGGTAATCAGCTGCAGCTGACAAACAGATTCATCACGCTGTTCTTTCAGGCAAACATCAGCAAACTTCGTTTTCTGTCCGAACTGAAGCTGGTGCCGCAGACTGCCGGGCACTTTCCGAATTTTTCGCAGACGACGCAGGAAACCATGTACGATGTGGCGTCCCTGTCGCCGCAGGCCCGGGAACTTTTCGATCTGCTGCAGAGCATGCGGCAAAGCTCGGCGGAGCTGGCGGAAATCTTTATCGGCTATGCGGACGGCAGCATTGCCACCAGCAATCCCGCTGTGTTCACCCCAGGCTTTGACGGCAGACAGCGCAGCTGGTTCAAGGATGCGCTGGCGGCCCGCGACGACTGGAACATCGGCGCTGTCTATCTGACGCTGAGCAAGTCCATGGCCGTGCCGATCACGTATCGCGTGAAGGATGCCTCCGGGCAGGTTGTGGCCGTTATCGGGGCGGACATCATGCTCGGCACCATCGAGGAACTTTTCCGGAGCATGGAGTTCGGGCGCACGGGGTATTATACGCTGGTGGACGATCAGATGCGCGTGCTGTGCTCGCCCAAAAATCCCGACATGGTGATGAAGTCGCTTCAGGACGGCGCACCGGAACTGTATGCGCTGTGCAAGGAGGGGCGTTCCAGCGGGACGGTGACGCATCTGGGCACAACGCGGCAGGTGAGCATCCTGCGCGGCGTGGAAGGCTGGTATCTGATTTCTCTGGTGGACGACGAGGAAATGCAGGAAGCCGGCTATGGGGCCATGAAGATTATTCTGCTGTGCAGCGTCGTGATTATTCTTGTCCTGCAGGCCCTTGCCATGCTTCTTGCCCGTTCCGTGTGCCGTCCGCTGTCGGCCATCATGGAAGGAAGCCGGGATGCGGCGGCGGGCAGGCTGGATCGTCTGCCTACCGACGACATGTTTTCCGGCGAACTGCTGCAGCTGCATCGTAATCTGAAATTCATGATTGATCAGTGGAAGGATGCTTCGGCGCAGGCTGAACAGGAAGCGCAGGAAGCGCAGGTGCAGGCCGAGGCGGCCCGGAAGGCCATGAGCGAAGCCGATGCCGCCCGGCAGGCCGCTGAAAGCGCCCGGCGCAACGGCATGATCGCCGCGGCGGAGGAACTGGAGCAGGCGACGTCGGCCATATCGTCGGCCTCGGCGGAACTGTCGGCCGAGGTGGAGGAGTCCACCAGCTCGTCGCGCACGGCCGCCGCGCGTCTGTCCGAAGCCGCAACGGCCATGAACGAAATGAACGCCACGGTGCAGGAGGTGGCCCGTAATGCCTCCGCTGCCGCCAACATGGCTGCGGAAACCAGAAACGAGGCTCTCAAGGGCGCGGGGATCGTGAGCAAGGCGCTGGAGAGCATCGAACAGGTGCATCAGGGCTCTGTGGCGCTCAAGGAGGATATGGCCCGCCTTGACGAACATACCCGGAATATCACGCAGATCGTGAGCGTCATTACCGATATCGCGGATCAGACCAATCTGCTGGCGCTCAATGCCGCCATCGAGGCCGCCCGCGCGGGCGAGGCCGGGCGAGGTTTTGCCGTGGTGGCCGACGAGGTGCGCAAGCTGGCCGAAAAGACCATGAATTCAACATCGGAGGTCAGCCGGGCCATTCTTGATATTCAGAACAGCGTGCGGCAGAGCATCGCCTCCACGGAAACGTCCGTGGAGCAGATCAGGCAGGCCACGGATTTTGCCGGACAGTCCGGCGATGCGCTCAAGCGCATTGTATCGGATACGGAAACCGTGGCCGACGAGGTGCGGGCCATTGCCACCGCCGGCGAGGAGCAGTCGGCAGCCTCGGAGGAAATCAATCGCACCATCGACGAAGCGAATCTTGTCTCGGGACAGTCCGCCGAAGCCATGACGCGGGCCGCGCAGGCTCTGGGCAGTCTGGCCGAGCAGTCCCGGGCGCTCGGTCAGCTGATCGAAAACATGAAGAAGAGCTAGATCGCTGTATCTTTGAAAAGGTGCAATTCGAGGCGGCGGCACAGCGCCGCCCGGCCCAAAGCGGGCGGAAAACCCGGGTTTTTCCGCGAAACGACAGGCCGTAGAGGGTGAAATGCGAAGCATTTCACCCTGAAAATGCTCTGGGGAGCTGCGCGTTCTGCGTTCTGAAAGAACCGAAGAAGGAGGGAGCATGCTGCGGGGGAGAAGTATTCTTGTTGTCATGCTGCTTGCGGCGCTGGCTGCGGGCGGTTGTTCGCGTTCGGATAAGGACAAGGAAAAGGAGGAGGAATCGTCGGCCTCTGCCGGCGGAAGCAGGGGATTCTCGCCCCTGATAATCCCCTTTGCGGGGCAGTCGTCCTTCACGTATTCAAATATCAATGAAAGTCGTCCCGTGCGACGTTTTTCGGGCGATGTGGGCGTTGGCTCGAAGGCCAGCGTCACGGCGAGGGGACGTTCGTTCTTCGGTTTCGGCTCGGGAAGTTAGCGTATGGAAATTCTGCAGCTGCCGTCGGTTCCCGATTCGTTTTACGACAGCCTTGGTTATCCCAAGGAAGGAAAGTGTTCCGATATCGTTGTCATTTCCGAGGCTGAGGCCGAGGCATTCTACGAAGCGGCCGCCGAATGCTTTCGCATGGTGGACGCCGCCACGGAATATGTCATTGAGAACGGCCTGTTGCGTCAGATGGGCATCCCGGCCTACATGGATGCCGTTATTAAGCGCACCTATGAGGACTATCGCCGTCATCCCCATATGATCGGCCGCTTCGATTTTGCCGGAGGCGTGGACGGCGTGCCCATCAAGCTGCTGGAATTTAATGCCGATACGCCCTTCAGCATTTTTGAGGTGTCCACCGTGCAGTATGCGCTGGCGAAGTTCCACGGGCTGGACCCCGATACCCGGCAGTGCAACAGGCTCTTTGAGACGCTTCAGGACTTTTTTGTGTATCTGCGTCAGCAGCATCCGCATACGTCGGCACTGTTTACCAATGCGGCGGACGGAGAAGACGACCTGACCACGCAGATCATCCGCGAAGCTGCGGGCGACGTCATGCCCGGGGATTATCTGCACTGGACGGACGTCTGCATTGACAGGCATCAGGGGGTCTGCTCCGTGGATGCCGGCGGGCAGTATATCCGCAATCTGTATAACGTCGTCATCAAGATGGTTCCCTGGGATCTGCTGTTCCTGGAGGATGAGCTCATGGCACGCGAGCTTGTCCGCAGCATGGATGAGCACCCTGATCTGGTCGTGTGCAATCCGCCCTATGCCGCCGTGTATCAGAGTAAGGCGCTGGCGGCCGTCATGTGGGATCTGTTCCCCGACAGTCCCTATCTGCTGCGCTCGTCCATGAAACCCCTGCAGACAAAATCTTATGTGCGCAAGCCCATATGGGGCAGGGAAGGGCGCAACATCGCCGTTTTTGAAAATGGCGACTGCCTTGCTCAGACAGACGGTTTCTACAAGAATCAGCCCGAACTGTTTCAGGAAAGGGCGCAGATGGCTTCCGACGGCAGACACTTCTATCAGGCGGGCGTCTTCATCTCCATGGAAGAGCCCTGTGCTCTCGGTTTCCGCCGCTCCACGTCGCCTGTCATTACGACGGACGACGAACTGTGCGGGCATATTCTCCGGCAGCCTTCCTGACGCCGGCCGCGAAGGCGGATTTTTTCAAGGCTCACACTGAGAAAGCCCTGTCCGGCCATGCAGCATGGTCGGACAGGGCTCTTTTGTTTGTGCTGTTAGAGCGTTTCTAGAGCATTTTCAGTTTGAAATGCAAAGCATTTCAAACCATACGGCCTGTCGTTTCGCGGAAAAAGCGCAGTTTTTCCGCTCACTTTGGGCCGGGCGGCGCTGTGCCGCCGCCTCGCGTTTCACCTTTTTCAAAGTTGGAACGCTTTAGGGCCTGTTAACACTAATTTTCTATTTATTTCAAACAAATAGAAAATGAAGACTACACAGAGCCGCTGAAAGGTACTTGCCGCATGGCCTGTACCCTCT
>DXFI01000001.1 GCA_019114565.1 Candidatus Desulfovibrio intestinigallinarum
AGCGCGTTGGGGGAAGGATGGGGGGCCTGGGGGGAAGGAAACACCCCTTGCGCGCTAGCCAAGGGGGTTTCCTTCCCCCCAGAAGAACTATTTAGTGTTAACAGCATCCGAAAAAATAAGGGCACAGGCGCGCATGCCGCGCGCCTATGCCCTTACGGAATGAATCAGTTGCTAAGAGCCTCAGCTCTTTGTGGTCTTCTTACGTGCCGTTGTCTTCGTGCCGGTCTTGCGCGCCGAAGAGCTCTTCGAGCCCGCAGCCTTTGTTCCGCTCTTGCCGCCGGTCTTCCGGGCAGGAGCGGGAGCCGGGGCCGCAGCCTCGGGAGCGGCCGGTGTTTCCGGCGCAGCTTCAGCCGCAGGCGCAGCTTCGGCTTCGGGAGCGGCTTCCGCCGCGGGAGCGTCAGCTTCGGGAGCGACTTCGGGAGCCTGTGCCGCCGCTTCGGCGGGAGCTTCCTCCTTCGGAGACGGCTGCGGCGTCTCCCCGGCAGGAGGCGGCGTCACTGCGGCGTCTCTGGCCGCGGCGTCATGATCGACCTCGGCGGCAACCTTTTCGGCCACCAGACCGGGCGTCAGGCCGCCTTCCTCCTGTTCCGGCTCGCTCCTGACTTCAGAAGCGGAACTGAAGGCCTGAAGAAGTTCGGCAATGACGGCTTCCGTTGCAGGCACGGCAGGACGGGAAATGACGCCCTCGGGCTTGGGCAGAGGACGCGTCTGCGGCTTTTCGGGCTGCTCGCGCGCGCCTGCGGCATCGCGTGCCGCCTGCTCGGCAAGTTCCTTGCTCGGAGCCACGATTCTTGCGGCCTTTTCCGGCTTGACCTCGGGTTCCGCAGCCTTCTTGACCGGCAGCGGAGCCTCGATGACGGTGCCGTCGGGCTCGACCATGGACAGGGCGCGCACAGGGCACGCCTCCATGCAGGCGGTGATCTTCTTGCCGTTTTCCTCGCGCCAGGCATGGCACATATCGCAGCGCACGGCCACTTCACGGCGCGAGCGCTGGGCCATGGTTTCGGCGTCCTCGCCGGACATATCGGGCATGCCGATGGTGTCCAGAGAAATGGTGCCGTAGGGACAGGCCGCAATGCACAGCTTGCAGGCAATGCACAGCTGCACGCGCATGGTGATGCGCCCGTCCTCTTCCTGCTGCAGTGCCCCGGTCGGACAGATATTGCAGCAGGGCGCGGGGTTGCACTGATGGCAGCGCACCGTCGTGCGGAAACCTTCCGCTTTGACCACCTGCACGCGACTGACAAGCACGTCGCGGTGCTTCATGGCCTCCTTGAACGTCATGCCATGATGCGCGGCAATGCACGCCACTTCACAGCGGCGGCAGGCACGGCATTTGTCGGGTATTACCTGAATATGCTCAATCATGCTTGTCCTCGTTTACGGCCGTCGGCGTGACGGACTCATCATCTTCCGCCGTCACGTCAAGGCCCGTCATGGTCATGCCATGTCCGCCATGAAAGCGGAGGGCATCGCTCCCGCAGGCAGGGCAGACAAAACGCCGTTCGCACAATTCAAAGGCCGCGCCGCACTCCTCGCAGCGGCAGGGCAGAGGCTCCGTCGTCAGAAGGAGCTGCGCGCCTTCGGCAAGCGTTCCCTCGGCCAGCAGTTCAAAGCAGGCCGTTAGGGTCTGCGGCTCCACACAGGAAAGCAGGCCCAGCGAACAGGTCAGGCGCGTAATGCGCGCAGCCTTGCGGCCCGCCCGGGCATCGCCCGCCGCCCGGCGGGCATCCACCTGTGCATTGTGCTCTTCCACCGCCCTGGAGGCGACGTTGAGCAAGCCCTGAACAAGGCTTGCCTCATGCATCGCCTAACGCTCCGTGCAGGAAACGCAGGGGTCGATGCTGTTGGTAATCAGGGCCACATCCGCCACGGCGCAATCCCGCATCATCACGCTCAGAGCCTCCCAGTTCATATAGGAAGGCACGCGCCACTTGAGACGTTCGGGCATATCGGTGCCGTTGGTGCGGATATAGTAGAAGACCTCGCCGCGCGGGGCTTCGCTGCGCGCGCAGGCTTCGGCCACGTGAATCTGACGCATGGGAGCGGTAACCGGACCGTCGGGCATGCGCGTGCAGCACTGCTCGATAATCCCGAACGACTCCATGACTTCATCCAGACGCACCATGGTGCGCGAATGGATGCAGCAGCCGTCGTACACCGGCACGTTGAAATCCATATCCATATAGGCGGCATAGGGGGAATCCTTGCGCACGTCGTGCGCGATGCCCGAACCGCGCGCCACGGGGCCGACCACGCCGAGCCGCACGGCATCGTCATGCGGCAGCAGGCCGATGCCCCTGGTGCGACCCAGCACCATGCTGTTGGTGGCGTAGATGTCGCGGATTTCCGCCACGGCGGGGCGCATCTTTTCCACCTGCTGCCGGATGTAGGTCAGCAGCTCCGGCGACACGTCGCACTTGACGCCGCCGATGCAGTTGGAAGCCAGATTCATACGGTTGCCGTACACGGTTTCCTTGACGTCCTGCATCATTTCACGGACTTCCATGACATGCATGAACAGGGATTTGAAACCGATCACGTGCGCCTGAATGGCCGTGTTGAACAGATGCGAGGCCACGCGCTTGATTTCTTCCGCCAGCACGCGCAGATAACGGGCGCGCACGGGAATCTCGATGCCCAGCACGTTTTCCACGGCCATGCTGTAGGTAAAGGAATGGCTGTTGGAACAGAGCGAGCAGACGCGCTCCGTCAGCGTCGTGTTCTGGATCAGATTGCGCTGGGTGGCCATGGCTTCCATGCCGCGGTGCACATGACCGGAGGTCAGGTTCACATGGCGGATGGTTTCGCCGTCCACGTCAAGATGGAAATAGACAGGTTCCTCAAGAGCCACATGGACGGGCCCCAGAGGCATGCTGAAAGTCTGCGCGCTCATGCTTTGTCTCCCTTGCCGGCGAGAATGCGTTCCCACAAGTCCGTCGTGCAGGCGCCGTTCATCATGACGGACAGCGGCACGGCCTGATTCAGAATGCCCGCATCCAGCTTTTCGTCGAGGAAGAGGCGGCGCGGATTGGGATGCTGCTCAACGCTGATCTTGAACAGCTCCATCATTTCACGTTCATGCCAGTCGGCATTGTCGAAAACGGGCGTGATGCTGGGCACCGCGGGCCGCTTGGGATCCAGCACGGCCGTCAGGTTGTAGACAACCCCGCCCAGCTCGAAATGATAGCAGACCTCGGGCTGCATCTCGCCCATATGACGCACATTGTAGGGGGAAATCATGCACAGACGCGCCCCCTTGTCCTTGAGCAGATGCGCGGCGGGCACCAGCGCGCCGGGTTCCACCAGCCGATACCAGTGATAGGCGTTGCCGAAGGCATCCACACTGTGATGCTCCGCCGCCACCTGCGCGGGCTCCGGTTTGGAGGCGTCCCCCAGCTTTACGCCGGGCGCGGCGCACAGGGCCGAAAGATTGTTCATCAGCTCGGCATCGCCGTGCAGAATATGCTGTTCTTCCATAGAAAACCTCATTTTCTCCCGGGCTAGGCCGTCGGCGCGGCCGAAGCGGGAGTTGCGGCGTCATCGTTGGCCGGAGCGCTCTTGCCGGGAGCCCCCGGCAGCTTGCAGGAATTGCGCTTGGCATCTTCAATCTGTCGGCACTTGGGGCACAGCGTGCGCAGCAGCTTGGGATCGAGCGAATCGTCGTTGGCGTACAGGGCCCTGACCCGTTCCAGAGGCAGAGGACGCATCAGCGAACCGCAATGGCTGCACGGTTCATAGCGGATGATCTGCTGCTCGACCTTGTCGTATTTTTCTTCCGCCGCATGGGCGGAATGCCAGTTGTTGTCGATGGTGATGGCCCCCATGGGGCAGTAGTGACGGCAGGAGGCGCACAGGCAGCAGGCATTCTGCCAGACGGTGATCTTGAAACCCGTGCCGTCTTCCAGCTGGCGGATATCAATGGCCCCTGCCGTGCAGGAGTTGCGGCAGACGCCGCAGCCCATGCACAGACTGGGATTGATGTGCACCTTGCCGCGCAGACGTTGCGGCGTGAAGGTTTCGCCCAGCGGGAAGGGGTCCGTGGACGGCCCCTGCATGAGATTGCGGAACAGAACCTTAAGGAATCCCGCCATGACTATCCCTCCAGACCCAGTTTTTTCAGCCAGATGGAGCGGGCCAGCACCACGCCTTCCAGAATGGCCTGCGGACGCGGCGGACAGCCGGGCACGTTCACGTCCACGGGAATATAGCGATCAATGGGGCCTTCGATGGAATAGCCCTCACGGAACACCCCGCCGGAAATAGGGCAGATGCCCACGGCCACCGTCACTTTCGGTTCGGGAATTTCATTCCAGACGGTCAGCACGCGATCCCGCACGCGAGCCGTCAGCGGCCCGGTAATCAGCACGATGTCGGCATGACGCGGACTGCCGCAGTATTTGCAGCCGAGGCGCTCCACGTCATAGCGGGGAATGCAGGCGGTCGTGGCCAGTTCCACGTCGCAGCCGTTGCAGGAGCCCGCATTGATACGGAACAGCCACGGCGAACGCACCGACATTTTCTTGAGCCATGTATCCATGCTCACGGGAAGACCTCCTTACATCGCCCAGACCAGCACGAGGCTGATCAGCGCCAGAACCGTGGGAACCGTCACATAAAAACGGAAGGCCTGCTCAATGCGGAAACGCGCCGTCGCGGACTTCACGAACGTCACCGCAAGCAGCATCAGCAGCAGACACTTGAGGCAGAACCACACCAGATTGAACAACCAGAAATCCCCGATGGTGCCGGGGAAGAACAGGGCAACGCCAAGGCCCAGCACGACGAAGCTCTTGAGCGCCGTGCCGATCTGGAACAGGGCCAGCAGGGGGCCGCCGTATTCCAGCAGGGGACCTTCGATGATTTCCGTTTCCGCCTCGGGAATATCAAAGGGAGCCACGCCCAGCGTGCCGGGCAGGAACATGAGATAGGCCACAAAGGCGGGAATCATGATCGGGTTGAAGCCGATGGAGCCGTTCTCCAGCTGCCAGCCCACCACGTTGAGGAGCGAAAATTCCGCTCCCGTGCCCAGAGACTTGCCCACCAGCATGGCCACGGCCAACAGCACCATGAGCAGCGGCGTCTCGTAGGCCAGCATCATGAGCATTTCGCGCGAAAAGCCCACCGCGCCGAAGGGAGAGCTGGAAGCCGAACCGCCCAGCATCATGGCAATGGCCGGAATGGGCAGCAGGTAGAACAGCACGAGCAAATCGCCCATGTTGAACAGCCCCTGAAACACGCCGGGCACGGGTATGAAGGCCGCGCAGACGGCCATACCGGTAAAGCCAACCACCGGAGCCAGCAGGAAGGCGCTCCTGCAGGCCGTGCGGGGGATGAGCGTTTCCTTGGTCAGCAGTTTTGCCACGTCCAGCCAGGGCTGCACCAGCGGCGGGCCCACGCGCCGCTGGAGACGGGCCTCCACCCGGCGATCAATCCCTTTGAAAAGCATTCCCACAGCCAGCGCAAACACGCCCCCCGGGAAAATGCACATATGCACGACGGCAAGCAGAATATCGCTCATGCCGATTTTCCTCCTCGTTCTCTGCCGATCCGGGAAAGAGACGCCCCGTCGGGGGCACTGCCGGAAAAAACCTTTTCCGGTCTGCCGCGGAGAGCCGCCTGCGGCGGCTCTCCGCGCTTCCCGAATCATCTTGCTGTTGAACCGTCCCGAGCAAAGCCCCTACCGTTCGTCGCGTTCCGGCGCCGGAAGACGCCGCTGCTCGTTGCCGGGGAAGAAGCGCATCACGCGCTCCAGCCCGGCATACATGCCGGCGGGGTTCATACGGCTGCTTGCCGTCTGCGGCGGCAGACCGCACATATGCACGTCAATTTCACGCAGGCGCACAAAGCGCTTGAGGAACCAGCAGCCGCCCGCGAAAGCCAGCGCCATCATGACGAACACGGCCGTCGCGTTCCACGCGCCCACGCCGCTCAGAACGCCGGACAGGCCCACGTCCAGCGTGGGCGCGCCGTATTCGGCCAGCACGGCATTGATGGGCGACAGCGCCAGACCGGGGAACACGCCCGTCAGCACGCTGCCCACGGCCAGAATGAACATGGGCAGGCGCATGGCAAAGGGGGCTTCCTTCACATCGTCCAGATGCTCGCCCGGCTGACCGAGGAAGGCCGCGTGCAGGAACTTGGCCACATAGGCCAGCGTCAGCACGCTGCCCACCAGCGAGAGCAGGGCCAGCACAGGCTGCCCGGCCTGCATGAGCGCATGGTAAATAAGCCACTTGGAGGTGAAGCCGCTGGTCGGCGGCACGCCGACCACGGACAGACCGGCAATGGCGAACATGCACAGCGTAAAGGGCATCTTGCGGCCGATGCCGCCGAGATCATCCAGGCTGTCCTTGTGCGTGGCGAACATGACCGCGCCGCAGACAAGGAAGAGCAGGTCCTTGAAGAACACATGGTTGACAAGGTGCAGCATGCCGCCCGCATAGCCGAGCACGCCGCCCGCCGCCACGGCCAGCACCATATAACCGATCTGGCTTACGGTGGAGTAGATGAAGACCAGCTTCACATTGCTGACAAGCAGCGCCTGAATGGCGGCCATGACGATGGTGATGCCGCCAATCCACATGACCACGTTCGTAATGAACGAGATTTCTTCCAGCCCCAGCACCCGGGCCAGAACCAGACCGCCGCCGATGAGCATGAAGAGCTTGATCAGACCGATGACGGCGCTCTTCAGCAGGACGGACGATATATAGCCCGACACGGGCGTGGGAGCCAGCGCCGGATGCATCTGCCAGTCAATGCGGAACGGCAGCTGGGCGGCCTTCATGACAAAGCCCACGGCCAGCAGCGCCATGCCGACCCAGGCGGCCCACGGAGGCAGCACGGCCAGCAGACCGTCGGGACGCAGCGCGGCGACGGCGGACAGAGGCGCCGCCGGACCGATGACGCAGACGCCCACAAAGATGAAGCCCGCGCCCAGTACGTTGAAGAAGAAGTACTTGAAGGCTTCGCGCAGACTGTCCCGATCTCCCTCATGGGCGATGGCCAGATAGAGCGTCCACGAGCTCATGATTTCCCAGAACAGGAAGAAGCTGAACAGGTAGGTGCTGGAGACCATACCGATCAGGCCGCCGCACATGGCCGTAAAGGCGGCATAGAAGCGCCACTGCGTATGGCTGTGGCTCATGTAGCCCAGAGCATAAATCATGTTGAGCGCGCCCACCAGCGGCACGATCAGCGCGAAGCAGTACGACAGCGTATCCAGATGCGTGCCCTCGGTCGCCACCAGCAGGGCCGTCACCAGCAGCACAAGCACGCTGGCCAGACCGGCCTTCACGGGAGACTTGCGGAAGAACACCGGCAGCAGCGCGCCGAACACCGGCACGATGACGTAGCATTCCCACGGCACCATCACGGACTGGAAGACAAGGAGTTCGCCGCCCAGCGTGTTGAAGCAGGCCGAAGCCACGGGCGCCACCAGAATCAGCGGCAGCTGCGGCGCAAGACCGGTCATCAGACACAGGAAGGCCAGCAGCCCCAGAGCAATCCGCATGCTGCCGGAAACTTCACTCACCACCGGCAGATGCGCGGGGCGCTCCTCAAAGACCAGCGTTTTCAGAATGCGCGTATAGTAGACGACGCCCACCAGCGAACCGGCGAAAATCAGCGCGCCGAGCCAGATGTGATCCGCCTGCACGGCGGCCTGAATCATCAGATATTTGCTGAAGAAGGCCCCGAAAGGCGGCAGGCCCATGATGGAGACAAGACCCACGGCCATGCAGGAAACCGTCCACGGCATCTGCCGCCCGAGACCGCGCATGTCCTGAAGGCTGCGGCTCCCGGTGCGCAGGATGAGCGCGCCGGCGCCGAGGAAGAGCAGGTCCTTCATGATGGCGTGATTGAGCGTATGCGCCAGACCCGCGGTGGCGGCCAGCCAGGTTCCCATGCCCAGCACCAGCGCCATTTCGCCAATCTGCCCCAGCGTCGAATACGCAAGCATGCGCTTGATGTCGTCCTGACGCAGGGCCATGACTTCGCCGAAAATCAGCGTGGCCGCGCCCAGCAGGGTCAGCCAGCCGCCGAACCAGTTCAGACCGAAGGAGGAAGCGATGCTTCCTTCGATGGCTTCCGTCACGCTGCCGGCCTGACCGTAGATGATCAGGATGATGCCGAAGATCCCCATCTTGGTGATGACGCCGGAAAGCGGACCGGACACCGACGAAGGCGCGGCCGGGTGCGCATCGGGCAGCCAGGAATGGAAGGGCACAAGACCGGCCTTGACGGCAAAGCCGACAAAGCAGAGCAGAATGGCGGCCTGCGCGGCCCAAACGCTCAGCTGCGGCGCGGCGGAGGGAACGGCCGCCAGCAGGGAGTAGCCCCCGCCCAGCAGCATGAGACCGGGCAGCATGAGACAGGCGCCGCCCGCGCACATGATATAATACTTGAAGCCCGCATCATGCGCGGTGCGGTTATTTTCATGCACGACAAGGAAGTAGGAGGCAAAGGTCATCAGCTCCCAGTAGCCGTGCAGCGCGCCCATGTCCGCAGTGGACACGATGCCCGCCAGCGAGGCGAAGGTCAGGAGCAGGAAGAACCAGTACCAGCCCTTGCGCTCGGCGTGCGCCATATAGCCCACGGAGTAGATGGCGACAACCAGCGTCACCAGAGAAATGATGACGAGGAAGAGTTCCGCCGCCGCCACGGGATGCGGTTCGTTGATGACGGAGGAAAAGGCCAGCAGAGCGGCGACACAGCCCAGGAATTCCGCGCCGCGCACCTTGAACCAGAAGGCCAGCCCCACGACGAAAGCGCCGCAATAAAGCATCCAGAAAGCGGGATGCACGGGCGCATGCGGCGCGGCGTATCCGGCAAACGAGGCGGCCATGTCGAGCATGGGGCCGCGCAGCAGGCCCATGCCCGCCACAAGTATAGCCAGCAGCCCGGCCAGGAAGCCCGCCCCGACATTGCCGTCGCCGTCGCGATCCGCGGCTCCCAGAGGCGCGGGTTCAAACCAGACGACACGCAGCACCTGCACATGCAGGGCAATAAAAATGGTGGCACACACCGCTTCAATAAGCAGCACCACCAGAGGGCTGGCCGATCCGAACGGCAGCGCCGCCATCAGCACGCCCTGCGTGATGCAGGCGCGCGCCTCGGGCATCAGGAAGGGCGTTCCGCCCACGGCCGCCATCAGGCCGAACACAAAAAGCAACGCGGGTTTGCGGCAGGTGCTGCCCGCACCGCGAAGGGCCTCCACGCTCACATCGCCGCGAGCCTGCGCCAGCACCCCCAGAGCCCGCAGGGCCAGCAAACGGGAAACCGCCTGAAACAGCAGAAACAGCCATACCCCGGCAAAGGCCGGTCCAGTGGCTGCGCCGAGAGCGATGCAGAGCAGGCCCGCGTCATGCAGCGCGCTCCAGTAAATCAGGCGTCTTGCATCATGCCGCTGCCGCACGGCAAGCCAGGTGCCCGCCAGCAGAAAAAAAAGCCCCGGCAGGTACAGAAAGGCCGCACCCGCAGTCAAAGAAGGATCAAACATACGCGCCCCTGAGCAGTTGGATTTCACAACGCGCAGGCCACCTCCGGGCGCTCTTTTCCCGGCGTGCCCTGCGGGCATTTCCTCCCGCTTTCGCCCGCGCGGCGGCCTACCGTGCCCCTCGCGGCAACCGCAATAACGCAAACCTTCTTTGCGATTTTGCAATCACACAAAAAAAGTTTAACGAAAAATGACGGTTGCAAACAATAGCGAAAACTTTGCTGTCCAGATTAGCGCAATTCATGTTCCGGCGCAACATAAGGCAGGCAACAGCGCCTTGAGAATGTGCGATCCGCCGCCATCCCGGGACCGCCCCTGCCCTGCCGCAACTATTCTTCCCGTAACTCCCGGGTCATGAGGCGACGGACCTCCTCCGCCGGCGAATGTCCTTCGCGCACGATGGCGCGCACGGCCGCAGCTATGGGCGCATCCACCCCCAGACGCTGCGCCAGCATGCAGGCGGCGTCCGCCGTAGCCACGCCTTCGGCCACCATGCCCAGCCCTTCCGTAATCTCCGTCAGCGTTTCCCCACGGCCAAGCCGCAGCCCCACCTGCCGGTTGCGGGAAAGATCCCCCGTGCAGGTGAGCGTCAAATCGCCCAGGCCGGAAAGGCCCATGAAGGTGGACGGACGGGCCCCGCAGGCTTCGCCAATCCGGCTTATCTCCGCCAGCCCGCGCGCAATCAGCGCCGCGCGGCTGTTGTGGCCGAAGCCCAGACCGTCGCACATGCCCGCCGCAATGGCGATAACATTCTTGAGCGCCCCGCCCAGCTCCACGCCGACGACGTCCGTGCTGCTGTAGCAGCGGAAGTTCGGCCCGGAAAAGGCATCCCGCAGCCGCGCCCCCAGCGCCTCGTCGGCGCAGGCCAGCACCACCGCCGTAGGCAGCCCCCTCAGGACTTCGTCGGCAAATGACGGCCCGGACAGGACCGCATAGCGGGCGCGCTCTCCCACGATTTCCGTCACCATGCGGCCCGGCGAGGCCAGCGTGCCCACCTCCAGCCCCTTGGAAGCGTCAATAAAGACGGGTTCAGCGCAAAAGTGCTCTCTGTGCGCCGTCAGCCAGCCGCGCAGCTGCTGGCACGGCACGGCCAGCACCACCCGCGGCGCTCCCAGCACGTCGGAGTCCGCGGTTGCCGTCAGGGCCGGATGCAGCCGGTGCGACGAAACATAGCGCGGATTGCGGTGTTCCTCGTTGATGCTCCGCGCCACAGCGCCATCCCGGAGCCAGAGCGCCGTTTTCAGACCGCACGTCGCCAGATGATGCGCCAGCGCCGTCCCCCAGCTGCCGCCGCCGGCAACGCAGATGTCAGGCAGGGAATGCTGCATGATGTAAGTCCCCCAACACGAGTATAGGAAAAAAGAACCTGCTTTGCTGCCGCCAGGTTCAGGATTCATTACGGGTCCCTTCCTCCGCAAACGACACTACCCGGCAAAGGTGCGGAGCCAGTCGGCGCAGATGCGTTCCAGCGCCGCATCGCCCCACGCGGCAGCCTGCGCCCGGCGGGCGCGTACCCGGCGGGCGCATTCGCGCAGCGCGGCCGGGTCCGGGCGCAGGGAGGCGGCCAGAGCTGCCGCCCGTTCCCGCTGTCCGGCTCCCTGAGCGGCGCGCAGCAGCAACCGGATCATTTCCGGCAGAGGCAGAAGACGCACGGCCAGCTCGGCGGCGTCCAGCGCTTCCTGCCGGGCGCCGCGCTCGGCCAGCAGCCGCCCCAGCAGCAAATGCCCGCCCTGCCAGAGCGGCTCCTCGTCCAAGGCCGCCCGTATATCCTGAACCGTGGCTGCCCTGCCGTTCCACTGCGCCGTCAGGGCCTGTTCGCGCGCCTGCGGCAGAACGGCACAACTCACCCCCTGCGCATTGAGACGTGTTTCGTAGCCGTCCAGCGCCACCTGACAATGAAAGTCCGGACGGACGACCTCTCCCCAGCGCTGCCCGAAGAGGGTTGCGTTGGCCGCAGTGCGGTCATGCCGCCCCGGTGTCCTGCTCTCGGCATGAAACACCACGGACGCAGGCACGACGGCCAGCGAAAGCCCCCGCTGCCGCAGGGCAAAACAAAGCTCCAAATCCTCGTAGCCGTTGGCGTAATCCTCGCAGAAACCGCCTGCGGCCTCAAAATCAGCACGCCGCAGCAGCAGGGCCGCCCCGGTAATGGCCTGCAGGGGGTGTTCCCGCCGTACGGCGGGATGTTCGCCGGGGAAATCCGCATAAAGATGCCGGACCCCGCCAAGAGGCGTAAAGCTGACGCCGCAGTGCTGCGTCCGACCGTCAGGGTACAGCAGCAGAGGCCCCACGGCCCCGACACCCGGTGCGGCCAGCGCCTCCTCCAGAGGCGGCAGCCAGCCGGGCGACACCTGCGTGTCATTATTAAGAAATAACAGAGCATCGCCATCAGCGGCACGGGCTCCGGCATTGCAGCCGGCGGCAAAGCCCAGATTCTCCGGCAGGCGGACCCGGAGGAAGCGATCCCCGAACAGCTTCCGGCCAAGCGGCTCCAGCTCCGGACCTGTGGCATCCGAGGAACCGTTGTCCACAACGACGACCTGCATGCCCGCATCATGCCGGGCCAGCGAATGCAGGCAGGACGCCGTTGTTTCCCAGAGATTCCAGGCGGGAATAATGATGGAAGTACGCATAGAGACGAGATGAATGAAATGAGGTCTTCGACAATCGGCAACTGCGCCCTGCGCGGCGTGAGCGGTTGAAATGCTCTAAAGCCAGAATTTTTCCTGCAGGACGCGCTGCCTGTAGGTATCGCCCACGGCCATGAAGGCAAAAATAATATTGGGAAGATACAGATACAAAAGGCTGATTTCCCCGTTCAGCTTCCAGATGGCCAGCACGTAGGCAGCCCAGAGCACAGCCAGCGTCAAGCCCTTGCGCCAGACCCCGTAAATAAAGTAACCGATCCAGCCCGCAAGCAGCACCGGCAGAGAAACGACGGACAGGCGCTCCTGCCAGGTAAAGTCCGTTGTGTTGACAAAGCCTCCGGCGCTCAGCGCATCCCGTTCAAGAATAAGGCGATACGCCGCTTTCTTGGTTTCGGACACATCCAGCGCCTCGATACGCTCCGCGAGCGAAAGAACGGGCGCACGTTCCCCTGTTCTGCGTTTTTTTCTGTGGGCCATGATCCTTCTCGCACCGCTGCGGTGTTATGGGAGTGATAAAAGACAAGTACCGGAAGAATACCTTCAGACGAACCCGCGCGCAAGTCAGGCATACGGCAGAAAGGACCTTTATGCCGGCTCTTCCTGCTCCTTCATCCTTTTTAAATTTTCTTTCATAAAAAAATACCTTCTTCGACAAGAAGAACATCTCCATATACATTTTCAAGCATATTTCTTTAATGCAACAATATTATTTTATGAAAGCAGTAAAAATGCAACAGCATAAGCAGAAATTCCACATTTTCAAAAACAAGAGAAGTTTTTATGCATACCAACTCTCTGAATATCGCCAGTGCTGAAATGATACGCCACGATTTCACGATCTCAATGCCCGGCTGAAACGGTGGTGTCCATGCAGAAGGACGCTCCGGAACTCGGCGCGGGAAGCGTTCCGCCCTTTATATCCCACGGAACATCTTGCACTAACTCGATGACACAACTCTTCTTCCAGAAGAGGTCAGGAAACAGGGCAGGCGCTGCGGCAAAACCGGATTTTTCGCCAAGGGTGCCACACGTTCCGCATATTCCGCACCGCTTCGGCAAACAGACTCCGGGAGGACTGTCGTAGACGCCGCCAGCTGCTCCATCCCGGAGCTGAACGGCTGTCATAGTCGCTTTATTTCGAGAACAGCCATGAATAACAAGCATCTCGATTATCATCATAAAAAGAATATCGACGTAGCCAGCATTTTTCTGCTTTCACTTATTTTATCCGGAATACTGGCAGCTATTTCCATAACCTATTCACTGCAGAGCGAACAGAATAATCTCCAGAAGGTAGCGCGCTTTTACGGAAATCATTTTTCGCAGAAAATAACAGCTTCCATTCAGTCGCTGGCACTGAACCTTTCCCCTCTGTATACAATGCTCATATTGCACGATGGAAAAACAGATCATTTTGAGAAAGTTGCGGAGCATATCGCTCAAATAAATCCTGAAATACTTAATATCAATCTTGCCAGAAACGGCATTGTCACCAATGTCTACCCCTATGAACGCAACAAAAACGCGCTCGGACACAATCTTCTGGAATCGGAACAACGACGCCAGGAGGCGCGACTCGCACGGGATTCGCGCCGCATAACCCTTGCCGGGCCCTTCAATCTTATACAGGGAGGGAGAGGACTCGCCTTCCGGCAGCCTGTCTATCTGCCCTCTTCCGAGAATCCGCAGCAAAAACAGTTCTGGGGATTTGCCATCATAACGTACCGTTTTCCGGATGTGCTCTTCAAAAAAATGGACTTCACCCTGCCGGATCTCCACCTTCTTGCCAGCAGAGGCTTTGCCTGGACCCTGTGGCGCACCGCTCCGGTCACCGGCACCCCCGAAACCCTGCTGACCTCAAAGAAAGCCGTAGGCAAAGACGCACAAAGACACCCTGTCTCCCTGCCAAATGCCACATGGTATTTCGACATCTGCCCCGTCAACGGCTGGTTCGATACAAACACGATATTTCTTTATATTTACTTTTCAATACCACTGTGCCTCCTCTTTTCCATTGCAACCATGCAGTTTTCAATGCTGCTTAACAAGAGAAATGAAATAGTTCTTCAGTCGAAAATGGATACGCTCACCGATCTCTACAACAAGAGATCCTTCTGGGAACTTCTC
Source organism: Candidatus Desulfovibrio intestinigallinarum (assembly GCA_019114565.1). GTDB lineage: Bacteria > Desulfobacterota > Desulfovibrionia > Desulfovibrionales > Desulfovibrionaceae > Desulfovibrio > Desulfovibrio intestinigallinarum. Next base: position 14,275 of record DXFI01000001.1, read on the forward strand.
GAACCAGTCCTGAAACAGTATCTTGAGAGGGACAGCGCCGAGCGCTCTTCCCGCCTTTTTCTCTGCGTCTTTGATCTAAACAATTTTAAGGCAATTAACGATACTTACGGACATATGGTAGGAGACAAAATTCTGATCGAATTTTCCCGCCGCCTTTCCTCCGTACTCTCCCACGAAGAGTTCGCATCCCGATTCGGCGGCGACGAATTTGTGGCAGCCGTCTATGGCTCCGCCGATTTTTCCTCCAAGCTCGCAGAGTTGAAGCAACTGCTGGAAGGCTCCTATAACGTGGACGAACACAGTCTGCCCATATCCGTCAGCATTGGCGTCATATCTCCCGAAGCAGCCATGCTCCGCGACAAGCCGCAGCACCTGACGCTGGGAGAGTTCTTTCTGGAAAAGGTGGATATGGCCATAATCTGCGCACCGTCGCCAGCTATATCCACATCAGCGCGCAAATTGCCAAGCATGTGGCGGAAGGCGTGCTTGCCTTCACTTCCCAAGAAAGCGCCGCCCTGAAAAAGGCCGCCCGGCGCAATGACGAACTGAGCGTTCTTGCCGAGGCTTTCCAGTCCATGCGTGACAACCTTGAGCGTCTGCTTGAGGAAAGCCGCCAGAAGGAGAAAAAGGCCCTCGACGCCATGGAGAAAGCCCTCGAGGCGCAGACCCTTGCGGAACGGGCCACGCGGCAGGCCGAGCAGGCCAAGCGGGAAGGCATGCAGGACGCCGCCAACCGTCTGGAAAACATCGTGCAGAGCATTTCCTCCGCTTCCGGGCAGCTTTCTTCCCAGGTCAGAGACTCCAACGCGGCGTCTCTGGAATCCTCGCGCCGTCTTTCCGAGACAGCCGCCGCCATTACTCAGATGAACAGCTCGGTGCAGCAGGTGGCGCAGAATGCCGGCAATACGGCTCAGATGACGGAAACCATGCGTTCCCGGGCCGGAACCGCCTCGACCATTGTGCAGCAGTCTCTGAACAGCATAGATCGCGTGCATACCGTCACGATACAGCTCAGAGAGGATATGCAGAAGCTGACGACCCATGCCCAGAATATCGATCAAATCATGGGCGTCATTTCCGATATTGCGGATCAGACCAATCTGCTGGCCCTCAATGCCGCCATTGAAGCCGCCCGCGCGGGCGAGGCCGGACGCGGTTTCGCCGTCGTGGCGGACGAAGTGCGCAAGCTGGCGGAAAAGACCATGGCCTCCACGGCCGATGTGGGCAACGCCATCCGGGCCATTCAGGAAAGCACCAGAGCCAGCATGCGCATCATGGGCACGGCCGTGGAAGAAGTGGAACAGACAACGGTGCTCGCTCAGAAGTCCGGCGAATCCATGAAGGAAATTGTCGCGGACATCGAACAGGCCGCGGAACAGGTCAACGCTATCGCCGATGCCAGCAAGGAACAGTCCTCGACCAGCAACGCCATCAGCAATGCCGTCGAAGAGGTCAATGCCATCTCCACCCAGACGGCCGCGACCATGAATGAAGCCAGCAGCGCCCTTGAGGCCCTGGCCCACCAGACGCAGGAACTCTCGACGCTTATTGCGGAAATGAAGCGCGGCTAGCGGGATTCTTTATGTTTTTGGGGGAGGGGAACCCCCTTGGCTGGCGCGCAAGGGGGTTC
>DXFI01000187.1 GCA_019114565.1 Candidatus Desulfovibrio intestinigallinarum
TTTCCCTTCCCCCCGACATGCTGCGTATGGTGTCAGCACGCTCTAGGGACGAGGGCTGCAGGCGCTTTCGTAGCCGTGCAACAGAAAGTTCATTTCCTCGGAGCTCAGTTCCGCATAACAGGAGGGCGACGCGGGGACGCTCCGGGGAGCGGGACCTGCGGAGAGGGTGTCCAGCTGCCCGGCAAGAGAATGCAGCCAGGACTCCAGCTGATCCGGCGATACGCCAAGGCGGTCGGCAGTTTCCTGAGGAATCTTCATGCTCAGGAGCAACCTCTTTACAATAGGCAGATTCACAACGGATGTTATCGAGCCTATGGGCATGGGTTCCTCCATTTGGGTTGGCGTCAGTTTCTGTGGCAGGCGCTTGGGCGCTGATGCTCGTCTCATGGCTTCTTTCTACACATTCCCGACGCCAAAAGTATGACTGCGGCGTAATAAAAGGTATCAAAGTTTGACAGACCGGCACGGGAGAGCCCGTCTGCCTGTGCGAAGGCTCCGAACGGGCTGAATTGTCCGGCAACGGCCCGGGGGAATCGGAGGAATCCGCAGTTGTATCAATGTATGACAGGGGCTACGCCTCGCCCTCACGTTCTGATAATCTGAAGAAAAATGACGTGCGGTGTCCTGCCCGGAAAACGGGCGAATCCGCATTGCGGTATTGGCGAGGTAGCCACTGTTTTTATGCAAGAAAGGGGCCATTCCTCCGGAAAAAAGTCGTGACACAAGACTTTTTTCGTCGTGACACCGCAGGCAGGACAGAAATTCCGGCTTTTTATACAGAGTGTTACGGATGCACGGGCAGACGAGGGGCGCATCGGCACGGCGCAGCCGGCGACCGTTGCGGAAGCGGGCTTACGCGCAGAGCGCCGGAACCCTGCCGGTTCGGAGCATGCGCCGGCCGATCGGCGTTTGCGAAGGCATGGAGCGGGGGATTCCCCGGGAGGGGGCGAATGGTCTTTGAACGGGAAAAAGTCAAGATTCATATTCTTCTGGTGGATGACGACGCCAGACTTCAGACCAATGTGCGAGATTTTCTGGAACCTTACGGCTGCCGGATAACCTCCATGAGAAGCGGGGAGGGCGTCGAGGCGGCCGTAAAGGAGCAGAAGCCGGATATTGTCCTTCTGGATGTCATGCTGCCGGACGACGACGGTTTCGTGGTGCTGCGGCGTCTGCGCGGCGTGTCGGATCTGCCCGTCATCATGCTGACGGCCCGCGGCAATGACGCCGACCGCATTGTCGGGCTGGAAATGGGGGCGGACGACTATCTGCCCAAGCCCTTCAATCCGCGGGAGCTGCTGGCCCGCATCAAAGCCGTGCTGCGTCGTGCCTCGGCGCAGCCCGAGGCCGCGACGCAGGAACCTCCCCGGGATATGCTGGTGGTGGGCTCCATCCGTCTGGATTTGAAGCGGCAGCGGCTCGAGCGCGGGGATCAGAGCGTGCAGCTGACAACAACGGAATTTCGTATCATCCGGGCCTTTATGGGCAGACCGGATGAGGTCCTGTCACGGGATCAGATTCAGACGCTGGCGTTCGGGGAAAATTATTACTGCAACGATCGCAATATTGACGTCTATGTCAGCCGGGCCCGCACCATCCTGCGCAAGCTGTGCGAGGAGTCTCCCATCCACACGGTATGGGGGGCCGGATACCGCTGGGTCAGCGACGAGGGCGAAAGCCTTCCCGGATAGAGCGTTTTACCTTTGGAAAATGGTAAAATGCGAGGCCCCAGCGCCACCCGGCCTGAAGTGAGCGGAAAAACGTTTTTGCCGCGAAATGACAGGCCGTATGGTTTCAAATGCGAAGCTTTTCAAAAAATGCTCCGGCAGGCGGGAGGGAAAAAGCCGTGCGCATACTGCCGCATCTGTGGCAACGGGTATTTGCCTATGCTCTGTTGCTGGTGCTGATTTCGCATCTTGTAAGTTCCATGCTGTTTCATTTTACGACGCGCAGGGAAATGCATGTGCGCTTTCTGACGGAAATGGGCATTCAGATGGCCTCCGTCATGAAAGGCAAGGATGTGGAAACCTTTGAAACGCTCGCTACGTTTCTGGAAAAATCGCAGAAAAAAATGTGGCTGGAATATGCCGACGGAACCATAGCGTCCGGCAGCCCTGATCCGCACTTTCTGCAAAAGGGGCGTTCTTCACTGGAAGATCTGACCAGAGACGAGCGGGTGTCCATTTTCCGGGACCCGAAGACCGGCTCTTATCTGGCCCGGGTTCCCCTGCCGCTGGAGAAGAGCAACGCCGTCATCTGTTTCAGTTTTGGCGAGCCTCTGCCTCCTCTGTATCTGATGTTCTTTCAGAATATCATTGCCGTGGTCATCATCGGCAGCGCGCTGGCCCTGTGGATCACCTGGCGCATTGCCCGCCCCCTGCGTCATTTGCGCTCGGAGGTATTGCAGATAGCCGACGGCAATCTGGAAAACCGCGTCAGCGAGCAGGGGCCGGAAGAGGTGGTGCAGGTGGCGCGGGCCGTCAACAGTATGGCGCATACTATGATTAATAATATAAATAGTATGCGAAAGATTGTCGCCGACGTGTCGCATGAAATGCGCTCCCCGCTGGCCCGCATGAACATTTCCGCGACCATTGTGCAGGAAGGTCTGGACGTTCTGGCGCAGGGGCAGGAGGGCGGCAGGAATCCGAATCTTCTCTACGATGCGGCCGGAACGCCGCTGGCCTGCGTGCATATCGGCTACATCCTTCAGGAAATCGAGCATATGGAAAAGCTGGTCGGGTCTTCGCTTCTGAACAGCAGGCTGGATTTTCAGGAAAGGATGCAGGAAGCAAAGGATGTGGATTTTTCGTCCCTGTGCATGGATATTGCGCTGCGGCATGAATCCCTGTTCAAGGAAAAGGCGCTGATCCTGAATCTGGATATTCAGCCCCTGCTCTGGGTCAGGGGCGACGCCTCGCTGCTTGCCCTGATTATTTCCAATTTGCTGGATAATGCGGTAAAATATACGGATACCGGCGGGCGCGTGCTGCTCGTGCTGGATGAACATAATGGCTATGTTCGCCTGCAGGTGGAAAACAGTCATCCCGGTCTGAGCGAGGAAGTCATGGAGCACGTGTTCGAGCCCTTTTTCCGGGGGGATTGTGTGGACGACGCGCCGGGCGTGGGTCTTGGCCTGACGCTGGTGCAAAAGATTGCCGTGCGCCATCGGGGCAGCGCTCTTGTGGAGCGCACGGACATGGGACTGCGGGTGTGCGTCATGCTGCCGCTGCTCAGAAATGAGGCGGCTGCCTGACCTCCGCTGACCGGCAGGTTCTGCGGGCGTGCCGGCACGCGTCTTTTGGGGAGGGACACAGAAGAGACGCAGCCGGCCGACGGGTCCGGAGAACCGAAAAGGGGGAAGCCTTTCCGTGTGGAAGGCTTCCCCCTTCGTTGTTTCAGGAGTTGCGCGGCGGCGAGGCCACGGGTGGGCGTCCGCTTTCGTGCCTGCCGGGCTTACTTCTGTGGCTTTTCCTGCCGTCCCATGCGGCTGGTGGGGGCCATCATGTGTTCCGGCTGAAGCAGATCTTCCAGTTCCTCCTTTGTCATGAGGCCGCGGGCGAGAACTATGTCATAGACGGAGCCGCCGCTGGTCAGGGCCTCCCGGGCGATGGACGCGGAGGTTTCATAGCCGAGGCGGGGATTGAGGGCCGTCACAATGCCGATGGAGTGGCGCACCATGTCCTTGCAGCGTTCGCCGTTGGCGGTGATGTCGCGGATGCAGAGATCGACCAGCGAGCGGCAGCCCGCGCCCAGACGGTGAATGCCCGCAAACAGGGCGTAGGCAATGACGGGCTCCATGACATTGAGTTCCAGCTGCCCGGCTTCGGCCGCCAGCGTGACGGTGACGTCCTTGCCGATGATGTCGAAGCAGATCTGATTCATGACTTCCGGCATGACGGGGTTTACCTTGCCGGGCATGATGGAGGAGCCCGGCTGCCGGGGCGGCAGATTTATTTCATTGAGCCCGCAGCGCGGCCCGGAGGACAGCAGGCGCAGATCGTTGCAAATCTTGGATATCTTTGTTGCGCAGCGTTTCAGAACGCCGGAAAGCTGCACATAGGCCCCAGTGTCCCAGGTGGCTTCCACCATATTGGTCGCCATGCTGACGGGCACGCCGGAAACCTCGCGCAGGCGGCGCGTCACCAGTTCGGCATAGCCCACGGGGCTGTTGATGCCCGTGCCTATGGCCGTGGCTCCCATGTTGATTTCCGCGATGAGATTACGGGCTTCGCCCATGCGCATCATGTCTTCGGAAAGGGTTTCGGTATAGGCGGCAAATTCCATGCCCAGCGTCATGGGGACCGCATCCTGAAGCTGGGTACGGCCCATTTTAATGATGTCCCTGAACTCTTCGGCCTTGTCGGCCAGCGCGGCGCGCAGATAGTCCATGTCGCCGATAAGCTGGGTTATCTTGGTATAGAGCGCCAGCCGGATGGCCGTGGGATAGGCGTCGTTGGTGGACTGGGAGCAGTTGACGTCATTGTTGGGGTGGCAGAACTGGTATTCGCCCTTCTTGTGGCCCATGATTTCCAGCGCGCGATTGGCGACGACCTCGTTGATGTTCATGTTGCAGGACGTGCCTGCGCCGCCCTGAAAGACATCCACGGGGAACTGATCGTCAAACTTGCCCGCTACGACCTCGTTGCAGGCCTGACAGATGGCGTCGCATTTCTCCTTGTCCAGCACGCCCAGTTCGCAGTTGGCAAGGGCCGCGGCCTTCTTTACGCAGGCCAGCGCCTGAATGAACTTGGTCTGGGAGGAAATGCTGATGCCGGAAATATGAAAATTTTCCACCGCCCGGCAGGTCTGGATGCCGTAGTAGATATGGGCGGGAATTTCCATCTCGCCAAGAAAGTCATGTTCTGTTCGCGTTTCAAACATGGAGAACCTCCTTGCATGGGGAACTTGCCGTCAGCATGGCATATTTGCACATGCCGGTCGAGTGGGCTACAAGGTGAAAACCTTTCTGCCTCTGGAGGTTGTCATGCACAGAATGTCGTCCGCCTGCCTCGCGCTGCTTGTTCTGCTGGGGAGCGCGTCGCCGAGCCTTGCCGTCCGATCGTTTCAGGAAGTCTGGGACGACGCCATGCCTCTTATGAGTCAGGGCGCGGACATTGTCGCTTCCGGCCAGAATCCCGACGAACGGTCGTGGGGCGAGATCCTGACCTTCCGGGATTCAAAGTTTGCGCGTCTGATGGAAGAATGCTTTGAAGTCATGGCGGATTCCTCCATTACGGGCGGCATCCGCGAACTGGACGCCATCCGGCGGGCTAATGCCGAAAAGCGGGCAAAAATTGCGGAACTGCAGAAAAAGGCCGTATCCGCGCCTTCGTCTTCGTGGAATCCGCTGAAGGATACGCAGCAGAGTATCCGGGAAGACGTGGTGCGCATGCGGCAGGAAATTGCCGATAACGAAGCCCGCATGGAACAGCTGCGGGAAAGCGCCCTTGCCGCCCTGCAGTCCCGGGGCCTGCCCGTGAGCCGGGAGCAGGTGGACGCCATGCTGGGAGCCATCGACGGCAACGATACGGCGTCGGTCATGGCCGTTGCCGAGAATATCAAGGCCATTCAGTCCGCCATCGAGCAGCAGCTTTCCCAGCCCGGCGCAAGCATTGAGCTGGTGCAGAGCTACACCGGCGTCTACATGATGTGCCGCAAGGTCTACGTGTACGCCATTGAGCTGGCATTGGAGCGGATCGACGAGAGCTATCTGAAGCGTCTTGACGGCATCCGCAAGGAGGCCGAAAGCCTGCTTGCCGAAGCAAAGGCCATGATGGCCCGGGCGAGCGAAAGCGACAGAAAGATTCTGGCGGCCAATATTCCCGCCAATCAGCGCACGCTGGAAGCCGTAGACCTTTACCGGCGCTATCTGGAGCGGCAGAAGAGCCATTTGCGCGCTCTGCTCGGGGAGGCGTCCACGTCGGCAAAGGTGGCCGTCAACACCTACCGCACCGTGCGTACCAGCACGGAACTGCTGGGGCTCATGAAGCGTTCGGAAGCGGATTTTTCGGAAATTTTCAAGTTTCAGCCTCCCGCCCTGTCGCTGCTCTATGATGAGCGTCTGCGCCAGGAATTTGAAAGCATTACGGAACGCCTGCGGGCGGAGTAGAGCGGTTCAAACTGACAATGCTCCAGAGCCCGGCATGCCCGGACGGGGCGTCGTTGCGGCGGCGTATTCGATGCCCGGAATTGTGACAATCCTGTGACAATTGTGGACAAGGGAGGCAGCGGCCTTATTCTGTGGAACATCCTGTACGGGCATTTCGAGATTGCGCTCACGCTTTGCTGACGCGTCCTGCCGTACAGGAAGACAGTCGGGAGCGGTTCCGGGCAGTCCGGCAAAGGCTGTTCTGCCGGGGCGGAAAACAAGGCTTCCCGACGCGGGAACTTCCCGCCGCAGACAAGGAGACGCATCATGGGATTTCTGGATACGCTGAAAGAAAAACTGCAGGAAGGCCGCGACAAGCTGGTGCTTGAAGTGGGGCGTTTTCGCAACAGAACGTTTCTGGACGGCGTGGTTGCCGCCGCGGTCGTTATCGCCGCCGCTGACGGCAACATCAGTTCGGAAGAAAAGAAGAAGCTCTACGACTATGTGCGTATTTCCGAAGAGCTGAAATGTTTTTCGGCGCAGGAAGTAGCGGCGTCCTTCAAGGCCGTTTCCGACGTGTACGACTTTGATCCCGGCATCGGCAAGGCCGAGGCCATGAAGATGATCGGCAAGCTGCGCGGCAAGGACGATCAGGCCCGCCTTGTGGTGCGCGTGGCCATTCTTATTGCCATGAGCGACGGCGTATTCGAGGAAAGCGAGAAGAAGGCCGTGCGCGAGCTGTGCGCGGAACTCAACGTGCCTGCTTCCGATTTTGACTGCTAGAGCAATTTCAGTTTGAAATGCTTTGCATTTCAAACCATACGGCCTGTCGTTTCGCGGAAAAAGCGCAGTTTTTCCGCTCACTTTGGGCCGGGCGGCGCTGTGCCGCCGCTCGCGTTTCACCTTTTTCAAAGTTGAAACGCTCTAGAGCATTTTGCCTTTGAAAAAGGGCAGACAGGATAAGGACTCCCGCCTCCGGCCGTCAGGCCGCGGGCGGGGAATTGCGTCATGCGCCGGGGGCCTTCTCCGGCCTGTGGCGGTGATGTTATGCGCGTGGCGACGGGATCTCCACTTTCAGAGCGGCCTGTCCTGTCGTCCTTGTTTTTCTGTTTGAAAAAATACGTGTGGGACAGCAGTGGAACATCTTGGTTTTCCTATTGAGACAGTGATCATTTTTGTGGTCGTCGTCGCGGGGTCGCTCTTTCTCGACCTTTTCGCGCATAAAAAAGACGAGGACATCAGCCTCAGGAGCGCCTGTCTCTGGTCGTTGTTCTGGGTAGCCGTATCCGTGGCCTTTGGCGGATATCTGTATTTCCATCACGGCTCGGAAATGGCCAGCCTCTACTTTACCGGTTATGTGCTGGAAAAAGTGCTGTCCGTGGACAACCTTTTCGTGATCATGGCCGTATTCTCGTGGTTCTCCATTCCCAATCAGTTCCGGCATCGCGTGCTGTACTGGGGCGTCGTGGGGGCCATCGTCTTCCGCGCCATCTTCGTGGCCATCGGGGCGGGCCTGATGGCGCTCGGCCCCTTTGTGGAACTGGTCTTTGCCGCCATGGTCGCCTACACGGGCGTGATGATGCTTAAGAAGGGCGAAGAAAAAGAGGAAGTCGAAGACTATTCCTCCCATGTGGCCTGCCGCTGGGTGCGGCGCGTCTTCCCCGTCTGGCCGCGTCTGCACGGGCATGATTTCTTCCTGTCCCGGGCCCATGCGCAGGAAGAGGCCGCCCGCCTCGGCCTGACGGTGGAAGGGCTGGGCAAAAAGGCGGCCTACGTGGCGACGCCGCTGTTCATCTGTCTGGCCATCATCGAAGTGAGCGATGTCATGTTCGCCTTTGACTCGGTGCCCGCCGTCATCGCCGTGAGCCGCGAGCCTCTGATCATCTATTCCGCCATGATCTTCGCCATTCTCGGCCTGCGAAGCCTCTATTTCGTGCTGGAAGCCCTGCGCCGCTATCTGGTGCATCTGGAGAAGGCCGTTGTCGTGCTGCTCTTCTTCATTGCCTTCAAGCTGCTGCTTTCCGCCGTGAAGCATATTTTCGGCGTGGGCTTTGAACTGTCGCCGCACTTCTCGCTGGCAGTGGTGCTGATTATCCTGACCATCGGCATCGTGGCTTCCTTCTTCTCCGCTCCCAAGGATGCGAAGGAATCCCGTTAGAGTCGGTTTCGGACGATATTCTTCCGGGGGGAAGGAAACCCCCTTGGCTGGC
>DXFI01000188.1 GCA_019114565.1 Candidatus Desulfovibrio intestinigallinarum
GCTGGCGGGGAGTTGCTACACGGTATGCCAAAAGATGCGCCTCTTTTCTTGCCGCCGTTCAAATTAGATGCATATCTTTGTGGGCAAACATAATTTGACGACACTATCTAGTGTGCGGGTTTTGGGGAAGATGGGGGAGTTTGAGGGGGAAGGAACCCCTTTTTGCCGCAAGCAAAAGGGGTTCCTTCCCCCTCAAAAAGCACACTCCCTAAACTCTGCGGCGGAACATGGAGACGGCCACAAAGATGCAGACGAGCGCGATTAGGGTGATTTTTCCGAGACTGAGCAGGGCGGCGGTCAGGGAGATGTCCTTGAGAAAGACGCCCTGCGCCAGTGTGGTAAAGTGGCGGACGGGGTTGAATTCGCTGGCATATTGCAGGAAGGGCGGCATATTGATGACCGGCGTGACGGCCCCGGAAACGAGAATGCAGGGAACGCCGATGGTAAAGGCTCCCAGAAAGGCCTGCTGCTGCGTGGCGGCGAGGGAAGACACCATAAGCCCGACGCCGCCCGAGGCCAGCGCAAAGATAAAGACGGCGGCATAGAGCAGGACAAGCGAGCCGGTAAAGGGCACGCCAAAGGCAAAGACGGTGATCAGCAGAAAGATGGTGCCGTGAATGAGGCCGACGATACAGCCGGGAAGCAGCTTGGCAATGGCGATTTCCGTCGGCGTGGCCGGAGACACCAGCAGCTGATCAAAGGTGCCGACTTCGCGTTCACGCGCAACGGAAAGACCGGTGACGACCAGCCCGAGCATGAAACTCAGCATGCCGATGAGATTGGGCAGGAAAAACCACTGAAACTCAAGATTGGGGTTGAACCAGCAGCGGATGGTGAGGGCAATGTCGGGAACGCCCGTGGACAGCTGCGCGGCCATGCGCGTGCGCGGCAGGGTTGCGGCCAGATCCGCAAGCATGGTTTGCAGATAATAGGCGGCTATCTGGGCGGCATTGGCGCGGCGTCCGTCCAGAATGACCTGCACCACGGCCTCCCTGCCCGCGGCGGCCCTGCGGGAAAGGTCTTGATCCAGAACCAGCGCAAAGAGCGCGCGCTCGCCGTCAATGGCGGGGGCGATGTCGGCCTCGGAGGAAAGGAAGAAAACGTTGCGGAAGGTGGGCGAACCGCGCAGACGATGCACGATGTCCGCCGCAAGCGGGCCTCCGTCGTGATCAAGAACGGCAACGTCCACGTTGCGGACTTCGAGCGTCGCGGCCCAGCCGAACATGACTATCTGCATCAGGGGCGGCACGATGAGCATGATGCGGGAGACGCGATTGCTGAAAAGAACCAGCAGCTCCTTTCGGACAATGGTCAGCAGACGCCGCCAGTGCGGGAGAGGGATCATCGGTCCAGCCTCTTTTGCAGATTGTGGTAGGTAAGGCCGAGAAAGACGGCGGCCAGAGCGGTCATGAAGCAGAGAGAATGGAGAAAGACCGGCCAGACGTCCCCGGCCAGAAAGATGGTGCGCATGCAGGTATTGAAATAGCTGGCCGGGATAAGGCGCGTAACGGCCTGAAGCAGCGGCGGCATGCTGTTGATGTCGAAGACAAAGCCGGACAGGAGCAGGGCGGGCAGAAAACCGGAAAACAGCCCGGCTTCCGCCGCCACAAGCTGGGTGCGGAAGGCCGTGGAAATAAGCAGCCCCTGACCCAGCGCGCAGCACATGAAGACGGAGGACAGAAGCAGCAGCGCGCCGACGGAACCGCGAAAGGGCACGTCAAACAGCAGCACGGCCGTCACGCTGCACAGGCCCATGCTGAAAATGCCCATGCAGAAATAGGGAATCAGCTTGCCCAGCAGGAGCTGACAGCGGCTGATCGGCGTGGCGAACATGGCTTCCATAGTACCGCGTTCCCATTCCCGGGCAAAGACCAGCGACGTGAGCAGCGTGCCGATCAGCGTCATGATGACGGTGATGGCCCCCGGCACGAGAAAATGCACGCTGCGGGCCGTGGGATTGTACCAGATGCGCGGCTCCAGCCGCAGCGCCGCTTCCGCCGGGCGTCCGCCGGGCAGAAAGGTTTCCTGCCAGCGCAGGATGACGCCCTGTCCGTAACTCTGGATAAAGGTCGCCACGTTGGGTTCGGTTCCGTCCACAATGAGCATGACGCTGGCTGGCATGTCGCGCTGCAGGGCGGCGTCCATATCCTGATGCAGCACAAGCACGCCCTGAACGGCGGAATCTCGCATGAGGGCTTCCGCGTCGCGCATATGCCGGACAGGATGCGTTTTGAACCAGGGGGAATTGGCAAAGGCGGCTTCCAGACTGCGGGACTGCATGCTGCCGCTCTGGTTGAGCACGGCCAGTTGCAGAATGCCGGGATCAAGACTGATGCCGAAACCGAAGATGAACAGGAAGAGCAGCGGCAGGACGCCCGCCACAAGATAGGAGGACGGATCGCGGACGATCTGGCGAAATTCCTTGAGGATGAGCGCGCCGAGCTGGCGCATCCAGAGGCTGCGCATCATGCCGTCCCCCCTGTGGCCCGCTGTTCTTCGATGCAGGCAATAAAGGCTTCCTCCAGCGTGGGATTGGGACGGCCTGTCGTGCGGGCGCATTCTTCTTTGAGCGCGTCCGGCGTGCCCATGCGGATGACGACGCCGTTATTGATCAGGGCCAGCCGGTCGCAGTATTCCGCCTCTTCCATAAAGTGGGTGGTGACGAGCACGGCCGTTCCCGCCGCCGTCAGCGCGAGAATGTGCTTCCAGAAATCGCGCCGGGTGCGGGCGTCCACGCCGGAGGTCGGCTCGTCCAGAAAGAGAACCGGCGGCTCGTGCAGGGTGGCGCAGAGCAGCGCCAGACGCTGTTTCTGCCCGAGGGGGAGCTCCTCTGTCCGCTGATGCAGAGCGTCCTGCAATCCCAGAGCCGCGCATAGCTCGGGAATGCGCACCGCCTGCCGCTTTCGGGGAACGCCGTAGAGATCGGCAACCACATGGATGTTCTGCAGCACCGTCAGTTCGGGATACAGGGAAAATTTCTGCGCCATGTAGCCCAGCCGGGTACGGGCGGCGCTGCCCGCCCGGAGAAGATCCACCCCGTCCACGCCGCACTGCCCGGACGTGGGACGCGACAGGCCGCACAGCATGCGGAAGGTGGTGGACTTGCCCGCGCCGTTGGGTCCCAGAAGACCGAAAATTTCTCCCGCGCGCACGCTGAAACTGATATTGCCCGCCGCCGTGAAGGTCCCGAAGCGCTTTGTCAGGCCGCGGGCCACAATGCGCTCCGCGTTTTCGTCCGGGTTTTTTCCGCTATCAAGGCGGCCGAAGGGGGAGGGCGCGCGCAGCATGCCGCCAAGGGCGCTCATATAGGCATCCTCAAGGCATGGCTCCACGGGGACGCCGCCGCTGTGCGCCATCCGGGCGCGGATTTCTTCGGGCGCGGCGGCCTGCAGCACCACACGCAGAGAACCGCCCTGCACCACGACATCATCCACCCCGTCGCGGCGCGTCCATTCCTGAAGAACGGCGCGACGCTCGGCCGGACGGGGGGAGAGGAGAAAGACCCGCCCCCGGGCTCGGGCGGCCATGTCCTGCGGCGGCCCGGAAAACAGCAGACGCCCTTCATCCAGCATGAGAATTTCCGGGCAGCGGGCCGCTTCGTCCAGATAGGCGGTGGACCAGATGATGGTCATGCCGCCGCGGCTCAGTTCCCCGACCATTTCCCAGAGTTCCCGGCGCGAGAGCGGATCAACGCCGACGCCGGGCTCGTCGAGAAGCAGCAGACGGGGCGCGCCCAGCAGGGCGCAGGCGATGCCCAGTTTCTGTTTCATGCCGCCGGAAAGACGGCCCGCAAGACGTTCCGTGAAGGGGGCAAGCGCGGTGAAGGACAGAAGGCGGGCAAAGATGGCTTCGCGTTCCTCGCCTTCCACGCCGCGAAGCCGGGCATGCAGCTCCAGATTGGCGCGAACGGACAAGTCTTCGTAAAGACCGAAACGCTGCGGCATGTAGCCGATGCTGTTGGGGGAGTCGGCCAGCAGCGACGCGGCCTCCATGCCGAAAAGCCGGACACTGCCGCCTGTGGGACGCATCAGGCCCGCCATAAGCCTCAGGAGGGTGGTCTTGCCCGCCGCATCGGGGCCCACCAGACCGGTGATGCCTCCCTGCCGTATGCGGGCGTCAATGCCACGCAGGGCTTCCCTTTTGCCGAAGCGCATGCACAGCCCCTGCAACAGCACGGCGGCATCTTCCTCATGCGCTCCGGGGGCGGCGTATGCCGTCATAAGGGCTGCTCCGCATCCGGCAGAAAGACGCGCACAGGCATACCCTGCCGCATGATGTTGTCGGGGTCTTCAATCTGCACCCGGATGCGATAGACCAGCGAGGTCCGCACCTCGTAGGTTTCCACATTCTTGGGCGTAAATTCCGCCGCCGGGGCGATGTAGCCCACATGACCGGCAAAGCGGCGGCCCGGGGCGGCGTCTGTTTCGGCTTCCACGCGCATGCCGGGCCTGATGCGCCCCAGTCGCGGCTCGTCCACATAGACGCGCAGCCACACGGGATTGACAAGACTCAGGGTGTAGACGGTCTGTCCGGTATCCACGATGGCGCCCGCTTCGCGCGCCCGCGTCAGGACGATGCCGTCCTGCGGGGCCTTGAGTTCCGCATCGTTGAGATGGATGATGGCCTGTTGCAGACTGGCGCGCGTGGCCGCCACGACGGCGCGCTGGGCCATAATTTCCTCTTCGCGGTAGCCGGCGCTGACCAGCGCAAGCTGCTCCCGGGCAGCCTTGTGCTTGGCGGCGGCGTTGCGATAGGTTCCGCGCGCATTGTCCAGTTCCTTCTGGGAAATGGCGTTGGAAGAGCGCATGGCCTCCACGCGATGCAGGTTGATGCGGGCATTTTCGGCAAGGGCGGCGGCCGCGGCTGCATCGGCCCGGGCTCCTGCTATTTCCTCGCTGCGGTAGCCGCGCTCCAGCCGTTGCAGCGTGGCTTCCTGCTGCGCCAGCTGCGCCCGGATGCGATCCGTTTCGGCTTCCAGCAGATCCGTGTCCAGCCGCGCCAGCACCTGCCCGGCCTGCACGCGTTCGCCTTCTTCCGCCAGCACGGCGGCAATGCGTCCGCCGACGCGAAAGCCTGTGTCCACCTGACGGATTTCCACATTGCCGTGGAGAACGGCCGCCGCCTCATCCCCGGTTCCGCGTACCCGGAAAAAGACGACAAGGATGATGACGGCTCCCAGGGCCGCCGCGCAGTATCGCAGGATGGAAGGGGGCATGACGTCCTCCGCAAAGGGGTCTGACGCCGCGGCGGGGAAAAGAGTCTGCGGCGTGTCCCGTCCATGATAGACCGGAGCGCACAGTGTGGCAATGGGCTGTTTCCGAAGGAAAAAGGCGCGGGGCCGCTTTATTCAGGCGCGCGATGCGCGTAGTGTGGCGCGAGGAAGGAGGATACGGATATGTGGAAATGGTATGCGCTGCTGTCGGCGGTGTTTGCCGCTCTGACGGCGATTTTTTCCAAGCTGGGCGTGCGGAACGTGCATCCTGATCTTGCTACGGCCCTGCGCGTCAGCGTGATTCTGGTCATGACGTGGGGCATTGCCCTGTGCGGCAACGGCATGCGCCATATTAAGGAAATTGACGGCCGCTCCCTGCTGTTTCTGTTTCTGTCCGCGCTGGCGACGGGGGCGTCGTGGCTGTTCTATTTCCGGGCGCTGCAATGCGGCGACGCCTCCAAGGTCGCTCCCATCGACAAGCTCAGCGTGGCCATCACCATCTTTCTGTCCATTGTGCTGCTGGGCGAACCGGCGGAACTCAAGACCATTCTGGGCGGTCTGCTGATTACCTGTGGATCGCTGGTGCTGCTGTTGTAGGGCCTGTTAACACTATTTGTAAGTTGTTTGGGGGGAGGGGAAACCCCTCTGCTGGCGCAAGAGGTGTTTCCGGCAGATTGTACTCAGAAAGTTAACAGAGGGCTTGCTCAAAAAAGAAAGC
>DXFI01000189.1 GCA_019114565.1 Candidatus Desulfovibrio intestinigallinarum
GGTAGATGTCCTGCCGCGCCTTGAGTTCCTGACGGTTCATGATCTGCTGCGATTCGTACAGCTCGATCACGGCGGGCTGCGTCAGCTCCGGCAGGGCTTCCGGAGTGGTGCGCAGATTGGGCAGACCGCGGCGCACAGCCTCGTTGTGCCAGATGTCCGAGTAGCCGTCGCCGTTGAAGATGATGGCGCTGTGCTCCTCGATGACATGCTCGATGTAGCTCTGGAGAGCGGCATTGAAGTCTCTGCCTGCAGCCAGTTCCCGTTCCAGCCAGTCCGCCGCATGACCGAGAGAATCGGCCATCATGGCATTGAGCGCGGTAATGGAGTCCGCCGCCGACTGGCTGGAGCCCAGCGCGCGGAATTCAAAGCGGTTGCCGGTAAAGGCCACGGGGCTTGTGCGGTTGCGGTCGCCGGGGTCGGTGGGCAGGCTGGGCAGCGTGTCCACCCCCAGATTGAGGGCGCGCTTGCGGTGTCCGCCCGCCGCATCTTCCACACGGCCCGCCCGGAACGCCTCAAAGACTTCCGTCAGCTGATCGCCGAGGAAAATGGACATGATGGCCGGGGGCGCTTCGTTGGCGCCGAGGCGATGGTCGTTGCTGGCGCTGGCCACGGTGGCGCGCAGCAGGCCGCCGAACTTGTGCACGGCCCGGATCATGGCCGCGCAGAAGACCAGGAATTTGGCGTTGGCGTGCGGGGTTTCGCCGGGATCAAAGAGCGAGCCGAGCTCCGCATTGCCGATGGAGTAATTGACGTGCTTGCCCGAGCCGTTGACGCCCGCAAAGGGCTTTTCGTGCAGCAGGCACTTGAGCCCGTAGCGCTTGGCAACGTTGCGCAGGGTGGACATGATGATGTGGTTATGATCCACCGCCAGGTTGCTCACCTCGTAGAGGGGCGCGATTTCGTACTGGCTGGGGGCCACCTCGTTGTGGCGGGTGCGCACGGGCACGGCCAGCTTGTAGAGCTCCCGCTCCACTTCCATCATATAGGACAGCACGCGCTGCGGAATGACGCCGAAATACTGGTCGCTGAATTCCTGCCCCTTGGCCGGACGCGCGCCGAACAGGGAGCGCCCCGCGACCTGAAGGTCGGGACGGGCAAAATTGAAGTTGTGATCGATGCAGAAGTATTCCTGCTCCAGACCGGCAAAGGACACGATGGGCAGCGCCGGCTCAATGCCGAAGAGCTTGAGCACGCGCTTTGCCTGACGGTTCAGAGCCTGACCGGAACGCAGCAGCGGCGTTTTCTTGTCCAGCGCAACGCCCGTCCACGACAGGAACATGGTGGGGATGCACAGGAACGTGCCGTTGGGGTTTTCCATGATATAGGCGGGGCTCGTCACATCCCAGGCCGTATAGCCGCGAGCCTCGAAGGTGGAGCGCAGACCGCCGGAGGGGAAGGAGGAAGCGTCCGGCTCGCCCCGGATAAGCATGGAACCGGAAAATTCCGCAATGACGCCGCCGGTGGCGTCGGGAGAAAGGAAGCTGTCGTGCTTCTCGGCGGTCTGGCCGGTCAGCGGATAGAAAATATGGGTGAAGTGCGTCGCGCCCTTTTCAATGGCCCAGTCCTTCATAACCGCCGCCACGGTATCCGCAATGGAAGGGTCCATGCGTTCGCCGAAAGCTATAGTCTTGTGCAGGGACTTGTACACGGCCTTGGGCAGACGCTCGCGCATCACCTTGTCGTTGAAGACGTTGCAGCCGAAAAAGTCCGTGGGCTTGGTTTCCGCAAAATTGAGAGGCGCGGCATCGGCCTTGTAGGTCGTAATGGCCTGAATGGCATGCTGCCGGGCGACATTGCTGCTCATGAAAGCCTCGTATGGTTGTATTCGGAGCAAGAAAAGAAAACAGCCCGGAGGGCGGTTTTCATGCATCACCTGCGCAGGCCGCCCCTTTCCGTGCGGCGGCGCTGCCGCCCGAAAGGCGGACTGCCTCGCGGGCGGCGTTCATGCGTCGGGGTCTAGAGCAATTTCAGTTTGAAATGCTTCGCATTCCAAACCATACGGCCTGTCGTTTCGCGGAAAAAGCGCGGTTTTTTCCGCTCACTTCGGGCCGGGCGGCGCTGTGCCGCCGCCTCGCGTTTCACCTTTTTCAAGGTTGAAACGCTCTAGTTGACGCTGACGACCTCGATCTCGAACGTCAGGGTCTTGCCCGCCAGAGGATGGTTGGCATCCAGCGTCAGCTCATCGTCCGTGACTTCGGTAATGGTGACGTCCATCTGCCCTTCCTCATTGGAAAGCTGCAGCGGCACGCCCACCTCGGCGGGGATGTGATCCGGCACCTGCGCGCGCGGCACGGTGAAAATCAGTTCGGGATCCAGCTCGCCATAGGCTTCGCTCGGCGGAATGACGACCTTGACCACGTCGCCCTCTTCGTGATTCTCCAGCGCTTTCTCAAAGCCGGGAATCAGCATGCCCTTGCCCATGACGAACTCCAGCGGATCGCGCTCGCGCGAGGAATCGAACACCGTCCCGTCGTCCAGCGTGCCCACATAATGCACGCGCAGGGTATCGCCCTTCTTGATCGCCATATCAGTCTCCTGCGGCGGCAACGCCGCCGATTATCTGCAACGGTTACACCGCACAACGGCCCAGTCGGCGCAGGCCGCGCCCGGAACCGGGCGTGCGGTTGAGGAAGGTCCGTTCCCGCGCCTTGCGCGAACCGGAACGAACGCCGATTTTCCGGGCATATGAACACGGCCCCGCGCGCTTGTCAATGTGCGGGAAAGGGACTGTTTGCGCGCGCAACCTTGACAGATCCCGCCCCCCGCTCCATATATAACGCACACACGGACGCGCGCAGAATGTCGCGCATTCCATCGTTCGCCATCACCGCCTTTTCGGCGCATTCCCCTTTCGAGGTCAGCATGTCCGACGTTCGTTCCCGCTATACCGACGGCCTGAAATTCTACGGCACGCACAGCCCCCGCGAGCTGCTGGATACCTACGGTTCGCCCCTCTATGTCTATAATGAAGCCGTCCTGCGCGATCGCTGCCGTCGGCTCAAAAATCTTTCCAGTCATCCCGGCTTCGGCGTCAACTATTCCGTCAAGGCCAACGCCAACCCGACGCTGCTGCGCATCATCCGCGAAGAAGGCCTTGTGGTGGATGCCATGAGCCCCGGCGAAATCTATATGGACAAGCTGGCCGGATTCAGCTCCGATCAGATCCTGTATATCGCCAATAATATTTCTCAGGAAGAAATGCGCCATGCTCTGGACGAGGGCCTGCTCATCAGCGTGGACTCCCTCTCCCAGATTGAAACGCTCGGCCGCATCAACGGCGGCGGCAAAATCATGGTGCGCTTCAATCCCGGCATCGGGGCGGGGCACCATCAGAAGGTCGTCACCGCCGGCAAGGAAACCAAGTTCGGCGTGACGCCCGATCTGCTGGATGACGTGCTGGCCCTGCTCAAAAAATACAATATGACGCTGGCGGGCATCAATCAGCATATCGGTTCCCTGTTCATGGAAGCCGACGGCTACATCGAGGCCGCCAAGGTTCTTCTGCATCTGGCCGACCGCCTGCCCGCCGACGTGCTCTCCACGCTGGAAATCATCGACTTCGGCGGCGGCCCCGGCATCCCCTACCACAAGTATGACGGCGAAGCGCCGCTCGACATGGACAGATTCGGGAAGCTGCTCCACGAGCTCATGACCGAATGGTCCGCGCGCACCGGCTATCAGGGACGCTTCCTTATCGAGCCCGGCCGCTTTGTGGTGGCCGAATGCGGCGTCATCCTGACCGGCGTCAACAACGTCAAATATAACGGCCCCAACTGCTATGTGGGTACCGACGTGGGCTTCAACGTGCTGGCCCGTCCGGCCATGTACGATTCCTTCCACGACATGGAAATCTACGCGGGGCCTGCCGGTATGGCGGATCGCGCCGAAAAGGAACAGACCATCGTGGGCAATATCTGCGAAAGCGGCGACATTCTTGCCAAGAAGCGTCTTCTCCCGGCCATGCACGAAGGCGATGTGCTCGGTATTCTTGACGCCGGGGCCTACGGCTTCTCCATGTCCTCGTCCTATACGCAGCGCTGCCGCAGCGCCGAGGTGCTGATCGATCTTGACGGCAAGGCCCGCCTGATCCGCCGCCGCGAAACCCCCGAAGATCTGGCCCGGCAGTACGAAGGCCTGCTGTAGTCCCATCCCATTTCCAGCATACCGGGCAGGCTCGTTTGCAACAAACGGCCTGCCCTTTTGCCCTCTACGGTGCCGCCATGTCCCACACCGCCGCTCCCGCCAACAGCAACACCTCGCCCCGTGCCATCTGGAGCCTTACCTGGCCGCAGATGCTCATGATGTACGTGCAGTTCTTCAGCGGTTTCACCACTGTCTGGACAGCGGGACAAATCAGCGCCGATCTTCAGGCCGCGCTGGGCATGATTACCCAGTGCGGCATCTTCTTCATGGTGCTGTGCATGGCGCTTTCCAGCGGGGGCATGGCCGCCGTCAGCCAGTCTTTCGGCGCAGGCCTCATGGATCGCGCGCGCCGCTACGTGGCCGCCTCCATCGGCGGCACGGCGCTCCTGGGCTGCCTCATGGCCCTTGTGTGCACGGCCTTCGGCGCGCCCTTTCTGCGCCTCGTGCAGACCCCGGAGCCCATAATGCCGCTGGCGCTGGACCTCTGGGGCGTCGCCATGCTGGCTCTGCCCTTTCAATATCTCTATGCCTCCAGCGGCGTCATGTTCCGGGCTCTGCGGCAGGTGCTGCCGCCTCTCTGGGTGGCCGCGCTCGTCTGCCTTGTCACCCTGCTGGGCTGTCTGGGCTTTGGTCTCGGCTTCTTCGGTCTGCCGAACTTCGGCGCACAGGGCATCATCTGGACGCAATGCGGCGGACAGGCCATCGGCGCGCTCGCCAACCTACTTCTGCTGCGCCGCTGCGGCCTGCTGCGCGCCGATGCTCTGCCCGGCCTGCGCTGGCTCCGTGCCGGTCTTCCCTATCTTCTCCGCGTGGCCCTGCCCGCCGGAGCGGCTCAGATAGTCTGGCAGACCGGTTATCTCATGCTCTTTGTGCTCGTGGCCGATCTGCCGCGGGACAGCGTCCATGCTCTGGCCGGGCTGACGGCCGGGCTGCGCATCGAGGCCCTGCTCTTCATGCCCGGCATGGCCTTCAATATGAGTGCCGCCGTGCTTGTGGGCAACTGCCTCGGCGCGGGCGACAAGGTCCGAGCCAAGCGCGTGGCCCTGCAAATGGTCGGTATCGCCGCCTGCATCATGAGTCTGGTCGCCGCCGCGCTCTGGCCCTTTCGTCAGGAGCTGGCCGCCCTGCTCAGTCACGAAGCACAGACACAGGCAAATATCGTCAGCTATCTGACCTACAATCTGCTGTCCACCCCCTTTTCCATCGCCAGCACCGTTATGGGCGGCGTCATGGCCGGAGCCGGGGCCACACGGTATAACCTCATAGTCTACGGCGGAACCTTCTGGCTGGTACGCCTGCCGCTGGGCTGGCTCCTCGGCCATCATCTCTGGGGAACGGCTTCCGGCGTTTTCTGCGCCATGCTTGTTTCCCAGTGCCTGCAAACCTTTCTCATGCTGTATGTGCTGCTCCGCCGCGACTGGGCCCGCTTTGCCATGCGCGCCGCCCACGACGGACGCAACGGTCGCAAGGGGCGGGCAGGCGCATAGCGCTCCCCAGTCTCCGCGCACGGCCGTTCTCGTTTCCAGCTCCGGTACGGCAACGGCACACAGACGACACCCGAAACAAGGATATATTCATGAGCAATGCCGCTTTCTCCCCTGTAAGTCTTGCGGGACACGACGATTTTTATGCCCGCTGGCAGACCACGCCCCAGCATTCGCTGGATTACACGCTGGCCAATATCTGGGGATGGCAACAGTATTTCGGCCTTGAATGGCGCTTTACCGAGCATCTCTGCTGGATTCGCCAGACCCTGCCCGGCCCCGTCCCGGTCTACTGGGCTCCCATCGGCGACTGGAGCAAAGCCGACTGGGACAGGGAATTGCAGGACGGCCCCCGGCGTTTCATCCGCGTTCCTGAGGCGCTCATGGAGCAGTGGCGCGTTGCGTTCGGCGACTGCCGCCTGACCGTGCACGAAGATCGCGGCCAGTGGGAATATCTGTACAAGCAGGAGGAACTGCTGGCCCTCTCCGGCAATCGCTTCCACAAGAAGAAAAATCTCTACAGCCAGTTTGTGAAGGCCTACGGCACGCCCGACTATCGTCCCCTCGACGACGCTATGGTCGAGGATGTGCTTGCGCTTCAGGACGACTGGTGCCAGTGGCACGAATGCGAAGACTCTCCCTCGCTGCGAGCCGAAAACGACGCCATCAACCGCGTGCTTTCCCACTGGACTTCCTTCCCCGGCCTGTGCGGCGGCTCGCTGTATGTGGACGGCCGCATGGTGGCCTTCTCCGTGGGCGAGGACCTCGGCAACGGCATGCTCGGCGTCCATTATGAAAAGGGGCTCAACGGCTTCAAGGGCGTTTATCAGGCCATCAACCGCGAATTTGCCCGCTTTGCAGGCGAGAATTTCCAGCTTCTCAACCGTGCCCAGGACCTTGACGAAGAAGGACTCCGGCAGGCCAAAATGAGCTATAATCCTTCGGATTTCCTGCGTAAGTACATTGTCGAAATCAATCTTGCTCAGAGCGCGTAACAGACGGCCGGACGCAAGCCCTCCCGCCTGTGCACCAATGATACAGACATTCCAGCACAGCAAACATGTCTGTTACGCAAATCTGGAGCGTTTTAGCGTTGAAAAAAGTAAAAACGCGAGGCGGCGGCACAGCGCCGCCCGGCCTGTCGTTCCGCGGAACGACAGGCCGTATGATTTGAAACGCACAGCGTTTCAAACTGAAAATGCTCTGGCAGAAGGGTCTCCCTCCCCCCGATAATCTGCGGATGCCGGAGGACAGAGCGACTATTTCCCGAAGGAGGTTTTCATGAAATCCCGACTTCCCCTGCAACGGCTGGCCTGCCTGCTGTTGTGTCTGACAGTTGCCATGACGGCGGCGTGCGGCAGCAAACGCACGGTGCCGACCCGCGAAGGAGAATCGCCCGAATGGATGGGCACCATCCGCGACCTGCGGACCTTTCCGCAGGATCTGACGCCCTTTGCCCGCCGGGCGGGCGGCAGTACCCCCCTGCTGAGCGAACAGGAACAGCAGATACAGGACGCGCGTTTCAACCGCATCTTCTTCGGCCCCTGGGACATGACCAGAACCAGCGTCAAACGACGCGAAATGAACGCCCCCCTGCGCAAGGCGCGGGGCTACAAGTATGACAACGTCCGCTGGACGCAGGAAGAATGGGACGCCATCGCGCGCAATGCCGACAGCAAACATTTCCCGTCCATGCAGGCTGCCGCCATTACGGTGCGCTATACGGATCTGCGGGAAATCCCGACGCACATGCCGCGCTACTCCGAACCTACGCCGGACCCGCGCGCCAATCCCTTTGACTACAATCAGTATTCCCTGCTGCCCGTAGGGACGCCGCTGCTGCTTGCGCACCGCAGCCGCGACGGTCAGTGGTACTATGTGGAAACCCCCGTGGCTGCGGGCTGGGTGGATGCCAAAGATGTGGCCCTTGCCGACGAATCCTTCCAGAGCCGCTACCGCCGCGGTTCCTTTGCCGCCGTCCTCAATGACAAAGTGCGCCTTGACGGCACGCAGACAGCCTATGCCCATATAGGCGCGGTGCTGCCGCTGGCCTCCTCCACCCCCTTCACGCCGCCCGCGCCCCCTGCCGACGGCAAGGGCAAGGTGGAAACGCCGACAGCCCGCTGGGCTCTTCTGGTGCCGGAAAAGGGACCTGACGGCCGCGCCCGCCTGACCCAGAGCAGCCTGTCCGTACAGGACGCCGCTCCCAAACCTCTGCGCCTTACCCCCGATGCCGTGGCGCGGCTGGGCAACGTCATGATGGGGCAGCGTTACGGCTGGGGCGGCACCTTCGGCAACCGGGACTGCTCGGCCCTGACGCGCGAACTCTTCACCCCCTTCGGCATCTGGCTGCCGCGCAACTCACTGGCCCAGTGCCGCACGGGCACGCAGTTTTCCCTTGAAGGCATGACGGCCAAAGAAAAGGAACGCGCCATGCTGGAACACGGCAAGCCGTTCCTGTCGCTGGTCTGGATGAGCGGTCACATCATGCTCTACGTGGGCCCCCACGACGGACGTCCCGCCATCTTCCACAATGCCTGGGGGCTCCGCGTCATCAACGGCGACGACGACAACGATCGTTTCGTCATCGGCCGCGCCGTGGTGACATCCATCACCCCCGGCATCGAACTGCCCAATCTGTACCGCAAGACAACCTTTGTTGATCGGATACGCAAACTCTCCACGCTGCCGGGCGACAGAGACTGATATGGACATTGTGCTGATTGTGGACCCTGCGCAGGCCGGGCAGCGGCTGGATCGCATCCTCAGCGACGCCCTGCCCGACCGCTCGCGCGGGGCCGTGCAGAAGGCTGTGGAAGCGGGAGCCTGTCTCGTGGACGGGCTCCCGGAAACCGCTGTTTCCCGCAAGATGAAGGCGGGGCAGGAAATACGTTTTACGCCCCCGGCAGAGAGCAGCCGGCTGGAAGCGGAACAGGGGCACGTGGACGTCCTCTGGCATGACGCGCACATGCTGGTCTGCCACAAACCCGCCGGGCTGACCGTCCATCCCTGCCCCTCCTGCCCCTCGGGAACGCTGGTGCAGCGGCTGCTGGGACACTTTCCGCAACTGGCACAGCAGGAGGGACTGCGCCCCGGCATCGTGCACCGTCTGGACAAGGATACCAGCGGCCTGCTGCTGGTGGCGCTGGACGAAGCCACGCGCCTTGCCCTGAGCGAGTCCTTTGCCCGGCGCGAGGTGCACAAGCGTTATCTGGCGCTGGTGCAGGGCGTGCCGGAGGCCCGCGGGGTCTGCCAGGAACCCATCGGCCGCCATCCGACCGCCAAAATCAAGATGGCCGTCGTGCCGGAGTCCCGCGGCGGCAAGCCCGCCCATACGGAATGGGAACGTCTCTGGAGCAGTCCCGACGGCAGCTTTGCGCTGCTGGCGGTGAGCATCCACACAGGGCGCACGCATCAGATCCGCGTGCATATGGCGCATGTCGGGCATCCCCTGCTGGGCGACGCCCTCTATGCTCCGGCCCCGACGGCGCGCCGCGCGCCACGGCAGATGCTGCATGCCTGGCGTCTGCATTTCCGCCATCCTCTGACCGGTGAAGACATGGATTTCTGCTGTCCGCCGCCGCAGGACTTTCTTGAGGCAGCCGCAAACAACGCCCGCCGCATGCAGCGCGTAGTCCTGACCGGCAACCCCGGCAGCGGCAAGTCCGCCGTGGGCGCGGCTCTGCGGGAACGAGGATTGCCCATGATCAGCGCCGACGCAATTGTCGCGCAACTCTATGCGCCGGGAAGCGACGGCGCGGATCATATTGCCCGGCGCTGGGGTTCCGATCTGCTGGATGCGCGCGGCGGCGTGGACAAGGAGGCGCTGCTGGCGCTGTTCCGGGAACGCCCGGAAGTCCGCCGCGAGGTGGAGGAGCTGTTTCACGCGCTGGTACGGGATGCCGTCGAACGCTTCTGGCTGGATGCGGAAGTGCGCGGCGAAAGCTGCGCCGTGGCGGAAATTCCCCTCTATTACGAATGCGGCTGGCATAACGGCGCGTTCTCGCCGCAGCCCGTGGCCGTGGCGATCCATTGTCCGCAGGCCAGCCGCTTTGCCCGGCTGACACGCAATCGCGGCTGGAACGACGAAAAAAACGCCCTCATCGAATCCTGGCAATGGCCCGCGGAGCGCAAGGAAGCCGCCGCGGATCTTGTGCTGGACAACAGCGGCGATCTTGCCATGCTGGCGCGCTCCGTCGATCGCCTTCTGGAACAGCTGGCGGAACGGCGCGCCGCTGCCGACGCCGCGCTGACGCAGGCCGTCGCCGCCCTGTGCGCCTGCGACGACGAAACAAGAGCGTTGTAGCTTTGAAATCGGAAAAACATGCTTTTTCCGCTACACGACAGGCCGTATGGTTTGAAGCGCGCAGCGTTTCAAACTAAAAATACTTGGAGAAAAACGCATGAGCAAGGCTATTGCCAAGACCAACGCCGCCCGCCTGCTGGACACGCTGGGCATCGCCTATGAGCTGCATCAGGCCGACGTGGATCTTGACGATCTCTCCGCCACGGCTATGGCGCGCAAGCTCGGCGCGCCGGAAGAACAGGTCTTCAAGACGCTCGTGGCGCGCGGCGATAAAAGCGGCGTCCTCATGGCCTGCATTCCGGCCGCGGCCGAACTGAATCTCAAGGCGCTGGCCGCGGCTTCCGGCAACAAGCACGTGGAAATGGTGCACCTCAAGGAAGTACAGCCGCTGACAGGCTACATACGCGGCGGCTGCTCGCCGCTGGCCGCCAAAAAGGCCTACCCCGTCTTTCTGGACGAAAGCGCCATTCTTCAGGAACGCATCTACGTCAGCGCCGGACAGCGCGGCGTGCAGCTGCTGCTGGCTCCCGACGATCTCGTCAGCGCCGCGCACGCCGTCTATGCCGCCATTGCCCGCGTCTGATGCGTTTAGAGCGTTTCAACTTTGAAAAAGGTGAAACGCGAGGCGGCGGCACAGCGCCGCCCGGCCCAAAGTGAGCGGAAAAACTGCGCTTTTTCCGCGAAACGACAGGCCGTATGGTTTGAAATGCGAAGCATTTCAAACTAAAAGTGCTCTATTGAGGGGGAGAGGGAACCCTTGGCTAGCGCGCAAGGGTTCCCTCTCCCCCTCAAACTC
>DXFI01000190.1 GCA_019114565.1 Candidatus Desulfovibrio intestinigallinarum
GGGGGAAGGATGGGGGGCTCGGGGGGAAGGAAACAGCCCTTGCGCGCTAGCCAAGGGGGGTTCCTTCCCCCCGACATTTTCAAAGGAAAAATATTCTATCAGGCGGTCCATGCGAGGGCGGCGGCCGTTACCAGCAGATAGCGGCCCAGTTTTGCCGCCAGCGTGATAAGGAAAAAAGACGGGAAGGGTTCGCGCATGACGCCCGCCGCCAGCGTCAGCGGATCGCCGATGACGGGAGCCCAGCTGAGCAGCAGGGTCCAGCGTCCATAACGGCGGTACCAGTGTTCCGCCCGGGCCAGAGCCGCGGGGGAAACCGGAAACCAGCGCCGATCCCGAAAGCGCGTGACGGCCCGTCCCAGCAGCCAGTTGACGCTGGAACCCGCCGTATTGCCCAGCGTGGCCACAGTCAGCAGAAGCCAGACAGGCGCGGCGTTTTGTGTCAGCAGCCCGGCCAGTACCAGTTCCGATTGCGCGGGCAGCAGGGTCGCCGCCAGAAAGGACGTCAGAAAGAGGCCGCCGCAGGCCAGCAGCATGCTTGTCATGCGTCCTTCCCGTCATCCGGCAGATGCGGCGGCATGGCCAGCAGGTCAGGAGTCAGCTCCAGGCGTGTGCAGGCGGCATAGGGCTGCGGAATATCCAGAAGCCTGTCCAGCGGCAGGGCCAGCGCATGGGCCAGAATGACCCGGATAACGCCGCCGTGGGCGACCAGCAGCACATTGTCATCGTTATTTTGCAGCAGAATGTCACGCAGGGCGGGCAGAACGCGCCGGGCCAGCATGCGGAAGGATTCTCCGCCCTGCGGGCAGTAATCGGCCAGATTGCGGCCGCGTGCCGCATAGGCTCCGGGAAAGCGTTCTTCCACTTCCGCAGGCGTCAGTCCTTCCCATTGCCCGAGATGAATTTCCCGGAAGGCATCCCTCGGGATGACGGGCGTTTGCGGATGATAACGGCCGATGCTGCGGGCGCTTTCCCGGCAGCGTTGCAGCGAAGAGCAGAAAATGGCCTTCAGGGGCGTTACGGCCAGCTCTTTCGCCCAGAAGGCAATCTGTCGTTGCCCGCGCGGGCTCAACGGCAGATCGCGCTGCCCCACGAAACGGCGTTGCGGGTTGGGCGGCAGGGCCCCGTGACGCAGAAGATAGAGCGCCATGTCAGTTCCCCGCGCGTTCCCGTTCGTCCCAGGAGGGCGCAACCGTCAGAGCCAGCGCGGCGGCGTCGGCGCGGGCTTCCGCCGCAAAGCGGGCGGCCAGTCGTGCGGCCCGGTCCCGGCGTCCTCTGATGGCCGCGCAGGCGTCGGCGTCTCCCTGAAACTGATCGAGTTTCTGCTGAAAGCGCTGCTCCAGCGGCAGCGCCCACGCGCCGCAGACGACCTTGTCCGCCAGAAAGACCAGCTCGCGCGCCGTCAGCGGCTCATCGTCGGGAAGGGAAAGATCCCGATGTGATTCCACCAGCCAGGCCAGATGATCCAGCCCGTAATGGCGCAGGAGTCTCCCCGCCGCGGCTTCGTGTCCGGGCTGTCCCTTGCAGATATCATGGAGCAGCCCTCCGACGAGAGCTTCTTCCTCCGCCACAGAGGATTCGCCTCTGTCGGCACGCGCCATATTGAGGGCCCGGGCCAGCGCCGCGGCGACAGCGCCCACGGCCCGGCAGTGACGTTGCCCGCGTGGCGGCAGGCCTTCGATTTCCAGCATTTTTTCCGCTTCTTCGGGAGAAAGCAGATGACGCCGCACGGCGGCTTCCTTCAGGGCCGCATAGTCCGCCTGCGTGTCCATGTCCGGCAGGCAGAGGGCGTCCGCCACGGGAACGGCGCGGCGCGGCAGCCCCTCCAGCGCTTCGCGCAGGCCGCCCTGTCCCTGCCATGCGAGCACGTGCCGCACGCAGGCGCGGGGCAGCAGGGGCGGATGCCCCTCTTTGCCGTCATAGGTCGGCAGGAGAACCGTATCTGTTCCGTCGGCGGCATCGAGCAGGCGTTGCAGGGTCAGGGGGCGCACAAGCGGAATATCCACCGGATGGACAAAGACGGCCTCCGTATCTTCCGGCAGGGCCGCAAGGCCCGTCAGCACGGACGAGAACATGCCGTTTTCCGGCCGGGGATTGCGTACGCTGCGCGCGCCGCAGGCACGGGCCACCGCGTCCACCTCGTCGCCCCGAAAGCCGGACACCACCACAACGGGCACGTGCAGGGCTGCATACGTCCGGCACAGCAGTTCCAGCGCGCTGCATGTTCCGCTTCCCGCAGGGAGCGGCAGCAGAGGCTTGAATGCGCCCATGCGGCTGGAAAAGCCTGCGGCAAGGATCAGCGCCCGCGTTCGCACGGCGCTCCCCGCCTGTGAGCAATGCACTGGGCAATGATGCTGATGGCGATTTCTTCCGGCGTTTCCGCGCCGATGGCAAGACCTATGGGCGAATGCACGCGCTCCAGGTCCGTCTGAGTAAAGCCTTCTTCCCGCATACGCTGAAAAACCTGTTCCTTTTTGCGGCTGCTGCCGATCATGCCTATATAGGTTGCCTCTGTGCGCAGGGCCTGCGCCAGTACCGTGCCGTCGTGCAGATGGCCGCGTGTCACAATCACAATATAATCCCGCGTTCCGGGAGCGAGTTCGTCAAAGCAATGGGCAAAGTCCGGCACGACCCGGGTGGAGGCCGCTTCGGGAAAGCGCTCCGGCCGCGCAAATTCGGCTCTGTCATCCAGAACGTGTACTTCAAAGCCCGCCAGCGCCCCGGCTGTGACCGTCGGGCGGGAGACGTGCCCACCCCCGGCGATGATCAGCCGCTGGGCCGGGCAGTACGGTTCGGCAAACATCGTCCTGCCGTTCACGGAAAGCACCGCAGCTTCCGTCATGCCGCGCAGCTTCGCCAGCTCTTCCGGCGTCAGCGTCAGCGGCGCGCCCAGCAGGCGGCCGTCCGCCGTCAGCAGGCTCCACTGCAGCGCTCCGTCCGGGGGAAAAGGCCGCAGGGCCACGCAGCCGCCTCCCCGCTCATCCTGCGCTGCCTGCCGTAAAAGCGCAAGAGGGGCTGCGTCCGGCAGAAAGGGCTCTATGAGCAGCCTCACCTGACCGCCGCAAATCATTTCCGCATTGGCGGCAAGCCAGCCGTCCATAACAAAGTTCAGTTCCGCTGCCTGTCCGCTGCGCAGGGCCTGCGCGCAGGCCTCGATGGCCTGAGCTTCGGCCAGCCCGCCGCCCGTCGTGCCGCACAGCAGACCGTGCGCGTCAGCCAGCAGTTTGGAACCGGCCCCGCGCGGCGCGGAACCATCCTGATATACTATGGTCGCCGTGGCAACGGCCTCTCCGGCCGCCAGATGCCTCACAAGCTCTGATAGCAGGCTGTTCATGGAACGTGCCCTCGCTGTTTTTTGTTTTTTAGTCTGTT
>DXFI01000191.1 GCA_019114565.1 Candidatus Desulfovibrio intestinigallinarum
TTCGCGGAAAAAGCGCGGTTTTTCCGCTCACTTCGGGCCGGGCGGCGCTGTGCCGCCGCCTCGCGTTTCACCTTTTTCAAAGTTGAAATGCTCTAGAATGTCCAGCCGACGTTCAGACCGATGTTGACGGCGGAGGTCTTGTAGCCGAAGAACTCGCCGCCCGCGTCGAGCTGCGTAAAGACGCCGTTGCTGTGATTCAGGCGTATGCCCCCCTGAAGGAGCAGGGCGTCGCGTCCTGTAAGGTCGGTTGCGGAGCGGAAGTCCTGCTGTTCGTAGCCCCGGAACGCGGCCTGAGTGCGGAAGGTTCCGTCAAGCAGCTCGTGCCGCCAGGCGGTCAGCAGGCTGAAGCCCAGGGATACGTCCGTGGTAAGCGGCGTCTGATAGTCAATGTGGGCGCCCAGAGAGAGCCGCAGGGAGTCATAGAGATGGGGATCAAGATGCAGACGGCTGGCCTGGCCTCCGTATTCGTTGATTTCCGGCCGCTGCACAAAGGAGTAGTCCAGCCATGCCAGCGGCCCCGCGGTGAAGCGGTGTTCGTCCGCGTGCCATGTCCAGTCCTTGCCGCCGCCAAGCAGCATACTCCCCGTAAGAGCTGTCCAGCGGCTTTCGTTCTGACGCGCATAGGCATGGAAGGCCACGCCGCGCATCATTTCCCCCTCTTCGATGCCGAGGCGCAGCTGTCCGGAAAGATAGGCTCCGTCCCATGCGGCGGGCGCATAGAGGGCCTGTCCGCCCAGAAGAATCAGACGCGTGTCCGCCGTGGCGTCGTGATCTCCCTTGACGGTAGTGCGGCGCGCCGCCAGGGCAAAATGAAAGCCCAGAGAAACGTCACTGTCTGTCTGGCGATCCATGCCTGCCACAAGGCCCACACCCCTGCTGTTCCATGCGGACGTGTTTTCGCTGCCGCCCTGCCATGAGACCGAACCGTAGGGTATGGCCCATGCCTGCCATGTCGAGCCGGGAGCGTCCGGCGTGCGTCCTGACGTTGTTGCCTGCCGGTGCGCGGTATGCCGGGCCAGCATGCGCCGCAGCAGAAGAACGTTGAATTCCTGCTGCTGCCCCAGCGTGGCGCGCGCCGACGCGTCATAGGCTTCGGGGCCGAGCTGGACAAGCGCGCGGCGCACGTCCCGGCCGTCGGTATGCGACCAGTCCAGAGCGCTGATCAGCTGCTGCATGTCTCCCCGGGCCACATTAACCAGATCGTACAGCGCGCCGCCGACGGATGCCGCGCCTGCGTTGCCCGCAAACTGGCTGTAGGCATCCTGATTGCGCTGCAAATGGACTGTCCCGGAAAAGTTTGCGGGATTATAGTTTTCAAGGGTGACATGCAGGGTGGGGGAAACATCTTCCGCAAGGATTTTGTCAAATTCCCCGCTGATGCCGCCGGACTGGGAGGCGTTGTTCTGCGCTGTGCCGGCGTCCGCACGCAGATTTGCCGGAGCGGCGTCGGTTACCTGAAGCAGATTGTTGATGGAGAGGCTGAAACTGTTTCTGTAAAATTTCCCCTGCTCGGGCATGAACAGCAGATTGCCTGCCAGCTGTGCCGAATCCACCTTCAAGGCGTTGTGCGACTGCTCGTCAAAGGTGATGACGAGGCTGCCTTCCTTGTTCTGAACGTAGTTGTGGACCGTCAGAGTATCGCCGGCAAAGCCCGGTATTACTATGCCGTTGTTGACGAGCGTCTGCTGAATCGTCCCGTCGCCCATGAGCGCCCCCCCGGCACGGACGAGCACATCGCTGTTCTGCAGCACGCCGCC
This sequence comes from Candidatus Desulfovibrio intestinigallinarum, assembly GCA_019114565.1. Classification (GTDB taxonomy): domain Bacteria; phylum Desulfobacterota; class Desulfovibrionia; order Desulfovibrionales; family Desulfovibrionaceae; genus Desulfovibrio; species Desulfovibrio intestinigallinarum. The sequence continues at coordinate 1,758 of DXFI01000191.1, forward strand.
TGTGCCGTCGGCGCGTTGCGCAATGGCCAGTATGCCCCCGTCCACAACGGTCGCGCCCTCGTAGCTGTTTGTGCCGCTGAGGATGAGCATGCCGTCCCCTGTCTTGCGCAGGCCGATATTCTTGCCGGCAAGCGCGTCGGCATCCTCTCCCTTGATGCCGCCTGTCTGATAGTCGGGGTGATGATATTTGTTATCCCACTGGCGCTGACTGATGTCATTGCTGAATTCGGCAAGGTAGCCCTGCGTGTCAAAGACCTCCAGAGCATCCTTGCGTCCTGTCCGGAGTTCGTCCAGCGCTTCGATATTGCGGGCTGTCAGACGGTTTGCGTCAAGCCGCGCAATTCCTTTGACCGCCTTGTCCACATCAAGAATGCCCTGTCCGAAAACTTCCTCGCGAGACACGCTTTCTGTGGCAAAATTGCCCTGATCGACCAGATCCAGAAGATAGTCGAGCGTGATCTTGCGGTTTTCCCACGAGGCCCTGCTGGCTTCGTAGTGACTGATGACAAGAGCTTTGACTTCTTCTTTGGAGAGCGCGGGCGCATCCTTGTCGATATAACTGATGACCACTCTGTTGCCCGGCTGGGAGAGATCCAGCGTCAGGGCATATTCGGGAGCCTGAAAATTGTTGTTGGCCGTGGTCAGGATGGCGTCCGCTATCTGTTTTCCCGTAAACCAGGGAAAGGCCTGCTGCACCAGCGCCGCCGCGCCGCTGACCATCGGGGCCGCCATGGAGGTCCCGGACATGGGCTTGTAGCCGCCTGCGGCATCAACGGAAAGAACGGCAGTTCCCGGAGCGACCACGGTCCAGAGTTCCGCTCCCTTTGCGAAGTTGGTAAACGTGGAAACGGCGGTCGTATCCAGTACCATCTGCCCCGCATCACCGTAGCTGATGCCCGCGGCGTCGAGAGAACCGACGCTCAGCCATGCGGACAGGTTGCCCGCGCCGGCGAAGCGGGGGATGACGGCTTCGTAGGAGGGGATGGCCGCACCGTCGTTGCCGGCGGCAAAAACAAAGAGCGTCCCCTTGTCCAGGGAGTTCTGATAGAGCGCGTTCTGGAGCTTGTCCGCTGTAAATTTTCTGACGGCGTCGTCGCTGGTCAGCTGGAGATTCCGATCCCAGAAGCTTGACCAGCTGCAATTATAAACTTTTACATCCGGGCGGGCGGCGAAGTAGTTTTTTCCGTCCAGAAGATCAAAGTATAAATAATGGCCCGGGATTCTCCATACTCCCGACCAGATGTCGGCGTCGTAGGCGATGCCCTGCATGTTTCCGGCAGACGGTGCGGCGGCGATAATCCCCGCAACGTGCGAACCGTGATCCACTATGGTCCAGTCCAGTTCCGACGGCGGCCCCCAGAAGCCGTAATTGGGCGGAAATTCCGTCACCTTACCGTCAAGGGCGGGGTGATCGGGGTTGATGGGCGTGTCGATGACGCCCACGGTAATCCCCTTGCCCGTGTAGCCCTGCGCCCAGGCTCCCGCAAGGTTGATGACCTGATGCGGCTGCAGCGCGTTTTCTCCGGCGTCGGCATCTGCCGGGAGCATGCCTGACAGGGTCAGCAGGCCGCAGAGCAGCGCCGTCCACAGTTTCCCGTACGGGGTGGCGTTTTTCCCAGATGCGGAGCATCCTGTGCGCCTGCGCTGCGTTTCTGCCTCCGGCGGCAGCGGCATACCTTCTGACATATGGCCTCCCTGTCTGCTGTTTTACTGGCGTGTTGCAATGGCAATTGTTTTCCGATAGCGGCGGAAAGGGGACTGCTTCCAATACAAAAAAGCGGCCAGCTCGTACAGCTGACCGCTTATTTTTTATGGTGGGCCCACCAGGACTTGAACCTGGGACCTGCCGGTTATGAGCCGGAGGCTCTACCAACTGAGCTATAGGCCCGTGAGGGCTTCTTATAGCCGCGGGAACCGGCCTTCGTCAAGTGCATTACATGCCGCCGCCGGCATTGAGCGTGTCGATCTGTTCCTGCATGGCGCGTTGCAGAGGCGCGGGCAGGCCCATAATATCCACGTTGAGGAAGCCGCGCACAATGGTCGAGGCGGCTTCGTCCTCGTCCAGACCGCGCGCCATGAGGTATTCAATTTCCTCCTGCGCAATCTTGCCCACGGCGGCTTCGTGGCTGAGTTCCACGCCGTCGCGGCAGCTGTCCAGCTCGGGGATGGCGTGCATGCGGCCGTTGCCGATGATCAGGCCCTTGCATTCCAGATGGCCCTTGACCGGCGTGGCATTGGCGCCGATGAAGCCGCGGTTGATGATGGTGCCGCCGGTGGTGAGCGTGCGGGAGATGATTTCCCCGCGCGTATGGGGCGCGTTGAGGTTGATGCGGTTGCCGCTGTCCACATAGGAGCCCGTGGGGGCCACGATGACGGAATTGAAGCGGGCCACGGCGCCTTCGCCGTCCAGATCCATGGACGGATACATTTGCAGTGATCCCACGGGATTGAGCAGAATGTAGTTGTTCTGGAACTGGCCGCCGGCGGCCACGGTGCCGGCTGAGCGGGGGAGCACCGTCGTGGAGCTGCCCCAGTTGTGAATCATGGTGAAGGTCAGCTTGCCGCCCTTTTCCACGTAATATTCGGTGATGCCGAGGTGCGCGGCGTCGCGGGCCCCGTGGGAGGTGGAACAGCCGCCGAGCATGTGCAGTTCCGCGCCTTCTTCCACAATGACGATATTGTGGACGGCCTGTCCCGCGCCGGAATGCTTGATGAACATACAGGACTGGACGGGTTCGGTCAGCTTCACGCCCTTTTTGACGCGCACGAAATAGCCGCCGTTGCAGTGTTCGTGCGCGAGGCGCGTCACGTCGTCCTTGTCCGGCGAAAGCAGATTCCAGTAGTGCCGGGGCAGCCCGTCGTACTTTTTGAGAGCCGCGCGGATGTCCATGAGCTCCAGCCCTTCGCGGCGGGTGTCGCAGTGAACGTCGGCATGGTTGAGCTGCATGAAAGCGCCGCTGACATTGGTGTCGGCAACGTCGATGCCCGCCAGCACAAGGTGGCGTTTGTCCTCTTCCGGCAGGGTGGACAGATCCGCGATGGGGGCGGCGGTTTCGCCGCCGGAGAACTGGAAGCGGGAAAGATCGGGAATGCTCATGCCAGGGGGGCCTCCACAATTTTGCCGTAGGAATCGCCCGCAAGGCAGCGCAGGCATTCCTGATAACCATGATTGGCGATATGATCGAGAATGCGGCGGGGCTTGTCCTCGCAGCAGAGCTTGCCGTGATACATGACCTGCCCGCGGTCGGCCGTCACATATTGCAGGATGTGGCCGGTATGGGTGATGATCAGGCCGCTGGTGGAACGCTTGCGCGCCCGCTCCCGCAGCGTGGCATTACAGCCTTCGGGCATGCCGTCGAGCAGATCGCGCACGGTATGGCCCACAAGAGCCATGTTTTCAAGGTCAACCCCGGATTCCGGCTCGTCGAAGAGCAGCAGACCGGGCTGCTGCGCCATGAGCTGCAACAGTTCGGATCGTTTGATTTCGCCGCCGGAAAAGCCCGCGTTGACGTCCCGGTCCAGAAACTTGTCGAAATGCACTTTTCTGGCCATGGCCTCAATGTCCATTTCCCGGCCGCGGCCGCACAGCTCCACCATCTTGCCCGTGGGCAGGCCGTGGATGGTGGGCGGACGCTGGAAGGACATGCCGATGCCGAGGCGGGCGCGCTCCCACATGGGAGCATGGGTGATGTCGTGGCCCTTGAAGATGATGCTGCCGCGCGTGACCGTATAGCCGCTGAAACCCATGAGCGTCATGAGCAGGGTCGTCTTGCCGGAGCCGTTGGGGCCGAAGAGGATGAAGGTTTCTCCGGCCTCAATGGTGAGGTTGATGCCCCGCAGAACGGGCGTGCCCTGCACGGATACGTGGAGATCGCGAATCTCAAGCATCTTCGGTTTCTCCCAGATACTCCATGACGTCGTAATGGACATGATCGAGAATGTGGGTCAGCAGGTTGACGCATTCGTCGCCCACGGCATGCCCGAGCATGTCCACAATAAAGGCGGCGCGTTTGGCATTGACAAGCGCGGCGTAACCGGCCTCGTCGTCCCCCTGGGGAATGGCGTCCAGCTCCTGCTGGAAGGCCGCCAGCTTTTCTTCCGTCAGTTGCTTGATGGGCTGGGCTTCTCCGTTGATATGGGGAATGCCGTCGCGCAGTTCCAGCAGCACGGGGTTGCCGTGCATAATGGCGATGCACACTTGCATGGAAATATCCTTTTCAGAAAATGTTTTGCCTCGGGGCTTCTGTTTGGCGGCAATACTGGCAAACTTGCGCGCCTGTGTCCAGTGCTCCGGCGGCGGATTCACCCGGGCCGCGCCGGAGCCGGAAAAAAGAATCCCGCCGGGCCTGTGCGACAGCCCGGCAGGAAACAAAAATCCCCCGCGGGCGACAGCACGGGGGCGTGGTAATTTCGTAGAATATCGGGAGGAAGGGAAACCCCTCATCTCTGCTGTCGATGCCCATTCCTTCGTCGCAACGGGCACGGCCTGCGGCCGCCATCCGGTCGCTGCCGACGCGAGAGGGCCCAGCCTTTCCAACGGAAAGGCGTTCTTGTAATTCTTCCCCCCAGCCCCCCATCCCATCCCCAGCGCGCTTTTTCTGCGAGGGGGAAGGGCATGGGGTGGGGGGAATGTAGTCTGTATGTGCTATTTATTTGAAATGAATTGAAAACTTATACCGGCAGCTCATAGAATCCACTGAGCCTGTCGTTTCGCGGAAAAAATGCGGTTCTTCCGCCTGCTCCGGGGCGGGCGGCACAGTGCCGCCATTATTTCAGCGCGGCGATGACGGCATCGGCAAAGTCCCTGATTTCGTCAGGAGCCGCGCCGGCGTCGCCCTCGACCTTGAGCCCGTCGGCAATGACGGTTGCGCCAAGGTCCTTTGCGGCCGCCTCGATGGCGGCAACCGCGCCGCAGAAATGTTCATATTCGCTGTCGCCGGAGGCAAAGGCGGCGACCTTTTTCCCTTCCAGGCACATGGAGGCCATATCCTCGAACAGCGGGGCGAAGTCATCCTGAAGTTCCAGATCGTCCGTGCCCCAGGCGGAGCAGCCCATCAGCACCGCGTCATAGTCCCCGGCAAGCCCTTTAGCCGAAGACACGTCGGCGGCATTGGTCAGGGTGACGTCAATGCCCGCGGCTTCAAGGTAGCCGGCGATTTTCGAGGCAATGCTTTCGGTGTTGCCGGTGCTGGAACCGAAGAGAACGAGAACCTTGCTCATGCTGTGCTCCTTTGGGCATGGCCCAGTCTTATTTTTGAAAACGACTTTCGTTTTCTATAAAATGTTCCATTCTCTGTCAATGTCCCTGTTGCCTCACGGTTTATTTTTTCAAAGGTAAAACGCTCTGCACAAAAAACGCCCCGTGTTGCCGGGGCGTTCCGATAGCGTATTTTCAGATTGAAACGTGCCGTAAATTATGGCTGTGTGGCGGGAGTTTTACCGGATGGGAGGCGGCGGCTTGAATAAAGCGCGCTGGCGGGCTCCCTTCCGAAAAAAATAAAAGTATTTTTAGAGCGTTTCAACTTTGAAAAAGGTGAAACGCGAAGGCGGCAGCACAGCGCCGCCCGGCCCAAAGTGAGCGGAAAAACCGCGTTTTTTCCGCGAAACGACAGGCCGTATTGTTTGAAATGCACAGCATTTCAAACTGAAAATGCTCTAGGGTGGAGTATCCTGCTTTGCCTGC
>DXFI01000192.1 GCA_019114565.1 Candidatus Desulfovibrio intestinigallinarum
GGGAACTCCCCGCGAACAGACCCTATCCATTTTCGGGGACGGCTGCCGCAGGAAAAACCGCGAAGTTCCCGCGCCGCTCATCCTCCCCGATAAAGCGCGCTGGGGAGAGGTGGGGGTTTGGGGGAGGGGAACACCTCCCGCGCTAGCGGAGGGGTTCCCCTCCCCCAATTCTTCCCGACATTTCTCCCTTAGCCGCCGCTACTGCTCGGCGTGCTGGCAATGGAGGCGTTCGCCTTCCTTTTCCTTCTTGGCAAGGTGGTTGAGGGCGTTGACGTAGGCGCGGGCGCTGGCCACGAGAATATCGGGATGCGCGCCGCGGCCCACGGCCGTATGACCGTTTTCCCGGATGCGGACGGTCACTTCGCCGAGGGCGTCGGTGCCGCTGGTAATGGAGTTGATGGCGTACTGTTCCAGCTCGGGCTCACGGCCCACCATATCGGCAATGACGTTGAAGATGGCGTCCACGGGGCCGACGCCGAAGCCGGCGCGACTGGATTCGATGCCGTCCACGTCCATGAGCACGGCGGCGGTGGGCGGCACGCCGCCAGCGTCGGAGCTCTGGACGCTCACATGACGCAGACGGAAGCGGTCGGGGATACGGTAGATTTCTTCCTGCACCAGCGCCATGAGGTCATCGTCATGCAGGGTCTTCTTGAGATCGGCAAGATTCTTGACGGCCTCGAACACGGTCTGGAGCTGTTCCTCGCTGAGCTTGTAGCCCAGTTCCTCAAACTTGTTGCGCACGGCGTTGCGGCCGGAGTGCTTGCCGATGACAAGATTGGTGGAGGTGCGGCCCACGGACTGCGGAGTCATGATCTCGTAGGTTTCGCGGTTCTTGAGCATGCCGTCCTGATGAATGCCGGACTCATGCGCAAAGGCGTTGGCCCCCACGATGGCCTTGTTGCTGGGAATGGGCTGACCGATGGTCATGGAGAGCAGACGGCAGGAAGGATAGAGCTGCTCGGTCTGGATGCCGTGCTCAAGACCGTAGTAGTCCTGACGCACGCGCAGGGCCATGGCGACTTCCTCAAGGGAGGCATTGCCCGCGCGCTCGCCGATGCCGCTGATGGTCACTTCGGCCTGACGCGCGCCCACGCGCAGGGCGGCAAGGGTGTTGGCCACGGCAAGGCCGAGGTCATTGTGGCAGTGCACGCTGAAAATGGCCTTGTCGGCATTGGGCGTGTTCTCGATGACGTAGCGGATGAGCGCGGCGAACTCTTCGGGCTGGGCATAGCCCACGGTATCGGGCAGGTTGATGGTGGTCGCGCCGCTGCGGATGGCAAGCTCGGTGACGCGGCACAGGAAATCACGGTCGGAGCGGGAGGCGTCCTCGGCGGAGAATTCCACGTTGTCGGTATAGGACGCGCAGCGTTTGACCCCGGCCTCGATCATCTGCAGCACCACTTCCGGGTCCTTGCGCAGCTTGTACTTCATGTGCAGGGGCGACGTGGAAAGGAAGGTGTGGATGCGGGGATGGCGGGCATGCCGGACGGCATCCCAGCAGCGGTCGATATCGCCGTCCATACAGCGGCACAGACCGGCGACCTGAATGTCGCCCGCCTGTTCGGCAATCTGGCGCACGGAATCGAAGTCGCCCTGACTGGAAGCGGGGAAACCGGCCTCCATGATGTCCACGCCCAGCACTTCGAGCTGATGGGCAAGCCGCAGCTTTTCCTGCTGGTTCATGGTGGCGCCGGGCGACTGCTCGCCGTCGCGGAGGGTGGTATCAAAGAAATAAACGCGATTGGTCATGACGGATGCTCCTCTTGTTTACGCGGACGGGCCGCGTCTCCGGGGGCCTTCGGGCACAAAACGATGAAGGCCGCCCGCGCATGCTGGAAAAAATCCCGTTTTTCCCCGCACTCTGAACGCCAGCGGCCGCCAACCCTGTTCTGAAAGGCCGACAAGAGAAAGCATCTCCGCCCACAGTTCACCTTATACCGGGAAAACGGGCGGCAACCGAAGAAAGCGCGGTCTACTCGCCCGAAGACGGTAGAACGCGTAGTAGCGCGCGATTGCGCTTGGGAAGCAGATAATAGGTGTAGATGATGCCGCCGAGAATGTAGACGGCGCAGATCAGGAAACCGAAGATGCGCGGCTGGGAATAGACAAGTGCCAGCGCGAGCATGACGCCCACGAGCACCCGGAAGGGGTGGGCGCGCAGGAAGTCATATTCCTTGAAGGAGAAGTAGCGCACCTTGCTGACCATGAGAATGCCCAGCACGAGGGTCAGCAGCAGGGCCACATAGGCCACCACGGACGAAGGTTCGGTGGTGAACATGCGGGCAAAGAAAAGATAGGTCACGGCCGTGCAGCCCGCGGCCGGAATGGGCAGACCGATGAAGAAACGCTTGCTGGTCGTGGCGGCGGCCACATTGAAGCGGGCCAGACGCAGCGCGCCGCAGGCCGCATAGATGAAGGCCACGGCCACGCCGAGGCGGCCGAAGGTTTCCAGCTGCCACTGCCACATGAGCATGGCCGGAGCCAGACCAAAGGCCACGAGATCGGCCAGGGAATCGTACTGGACGCCGAATTCGCTGGCCGTATGGGTCAGACGGGCGACCTTGCCGTCAAGGCCGTCCATGATGGCC